>JAISKC010000053.1 GCA_031261345.1 Eubacteriales Family XIII. Incertae Sedis bacterium
GATAGGAAACCGGATGCGGTATTTACTAGATGCCGCTCCGGTTTTTCCGTGCTCATGTCTCTAATGTTTTTGTCTCATTTTCAAAAGTGCTTTACAGTAAAATTTTAGTAAAGCCCAAATCCAAGTATTTAATTATCTGCGACTTGTAGATGAGCTACTAATTATTTCAACCTACCGCTTAAAAGTCGAAAAAAGACTTAGCGAGAGAAATAATATCTATCATTTCCTTTTTTTTCAAGGAATCAACCTTTTCGGGATTTCGAGGTTCTACATCGAGTGCCCTTAGTTGCTCCATGATAAGAAAGCCTTCGACGTTGTGCCCCGGCGGAAGTGGCTCGTGAAGAAAAAAACCGTTATCATTGCTTGTGATGGGCACAACCAAGCGCATCGAGGTCGAGCGATTGAAATCATCATTGCTCACGATTAGTGCTGGTCTGCGGTTTTGAGGTTCATGCCCCAAAGATGGATCGAAATCTATCCATATCAAATCGCCCTGTTTAAGGCTCATTTTTCATCCTCCCACCATCTCTCCAAGCCAACATCGCCGGTTATTAATTCTTCGGAATTATATACTTTGCCATCCCAAAATTTCATGCGTTCTTGTATCGTGTTTGGCATTTTAGGCTTTTGGGTAGAAAGAATTATCTTATCCTTTTTGAGTTCAAGAGAAACAATATCGCCGGAAGAAATTCCAAGCTGCCTACAAAAACTCGATGGCAATCTGACCGCTTCGGCATTGCCCCATTTGTTGATAGTCGCTGTCTGCAAAATAGTCACCTCCTTTAGAACATGTTATAGATATATAAATATACAGTTCTGTATATCCATAATACTACATCGGAGTATTCTTTCTGTCAAGCTACCGTTTGAGGACAGGTCCCTATTTCTGGTGCTAAAATACGACCTTCAGGTTGACCTTGCTTACTAGATCCAGTGGGATTTGCAGATCCTCGCCTATTTTTTCTAGCGAAAACTCGTCTATTGGTGTTACTTTGAGGAATTCTTCTGTGCGTCCGTTCAAGATGGCTGAGAATTTCTTTCGTCCTTCGAAGCCTTTGTACAGGGACACATCGACAGGTTCTCCCTCATATCTCTTGTAGTGTTCGTCCTTGAGAAGCGGTCTATCCATTCCGGGCGAGCTGACGACCAAATCATATTGCTCTTCTATCAAATAGGCATCGTCCAAAAGCGATGAGATTTTTCGGCTCGCATCTTCGATTTCGCTGAGGTCTATGCCTCCGTCTTTGTCTATGAATATGCGAAGTTGCTTCGTATCTCCGGCACGCTCATACTCGTGATGCCAAAGCTCAATGCCTTCACCAAGCAGGAAAGGAATGAGTAAATTTTCAATTTTTGTCTTTAAATTTTCTTTTGCCATGCGTGAATTCCCCCCTATTGCGATGCCAACTTTTTGATCATGGCAAAGGTCTCATCGCTCAAGATGTGTTCTAAACGGCAAGCGTCCAGAGCCGCCTGATTTTCACTTACTCCGTTCTTCGTGAGCCAATCATAGAGGGTCGAGTGGCGTTCATATACCTGCTCGGCGACTTCCTTTCCCTCGTCGGTCAGCGTGATGAGCCCATCGCTATCCATTGTAATCAAATTGTCTTCCCGCAGCTTCTTCATCGCCACGCTGACGCTGGGCTTCGAAAATCCCATTTCTTCAACTATGTCAATGGAGCGAACGGTGCCGCCTTTCCTTGATAGTAACAATATCGTTTCCAAATAATCTTCTGCTGATGCTCGAACTTCCATGCTATATTACCTTATATAATTTCTCTACTGTGTATGAACCATTGATGTATAGGACCGTTGATCCTCTCTGCGTCGTGTAACGAAAACTCTGAACGGAAGAGTCGCCTATGCCGAGAATGATGTTCTCTATTTTGCCGACATCTTCGTCAGTGAGCTTGTCGATTTTTTCATAGCCCGCTTCCGTAAGTTTGATATTGTATGTATCAATATTGTTGAAATATTTGACGCCATTTTCCCTGTCCGCGTCTTCGTAACTGAACGTGATAATGCTTTGAAGACCTACCATTGCGGTCCTCGTTTCCGCTATTTCCGCTCTCGACCGCGCGATGTTGATTTCGTCTACCACCTTCGGGAGGATAATTGCGGCGAGTAAAACTATGATGAGAAGGACGACGACCAACTCAACCAATATGAAACCATTTATTGAATTTGAGTGTTTTCTCATCTTGCTTTTCATCATTAAATTATATTCTCGTAATGAAAATAATTCAAGGAGAACAAAATCGGCGAAACGGCTTCGCCCATCCGGAGTGAACAATTTGTCATTGCGAGCGTAGCGTGGCAATCCAGAACGCCTATAGTTCGTTGACTATTGTTGCTACAATCTCCGAGGTTGCTATGGTGCGGATTTGCTTACCTTGTTTGAATAGGATTGCGTTTCCTACTCCGCAGGCGATCCCGAGGTCGGCTTCGCCGGCCTCGCCTGGGCCGTTGACAGCGCAGCCCATGACCGCGACCGTAAGGGGTTTTGCCTTTGAGGCATCGCTACCGCCATTTTTGATTTGGCGAATCCTCTCGCTTTCGACTTTGTCAATAGCTGCCGCCACCTCTTCTGCGATGCCACTGAGATTGACTTTGCAGCGGCCGCAGGTCGGGCAGGAGATAAGATTTATTTGCCCGGGCAGAAGTTCGAATGACTTCAAAATATCTCTCGCTACAAATATCTCCTGCACGGGATCGCCGGTTAGCGAAACTCTGATTGTGTCCCCTATTCCGAGCGACAGCAAACTTCCGATACCAGCTGAAGCCTTCACTATCGCAGCTCGTCCCGTCCCCGCCTCAGTGATACCTATATGAAGCGGATGCTCGGTTTTCCCCGCCAAAATCCTGTGTGCCTCAGTATTTATTCTCACGTCAGAAGACTTGATTGAAACGACCAAGTTATCGAAGTCAAAACCGTGCATGAGCTCGATATTTCTCACGGCACTCTCCGCCAACGCCTCCGCAGTTACCCCGCCATACTTCGCCAGTATATCCTTCTCAAGCGAACCGCCATTTATCCCGATTCTGATTGGAATACCTGCCGCGTTTGCCGCGTCGGCAACCTTTTTCACGTTCGCGGGATCACCGATATTGCCAGGGTTGATTCGCACCTTGTCCACGCCGGCGTCAATAGCCGCAAGTGCAAGGCGATAATCAAAATGAATATCCGCTACAACAGGAATGTGTGCCGCCGCCTTAATCTGCCCCAAAGCCGCGGCTGCCTCCGCATTCGGCACGGCACAGCGAACAATATCGCAACCTGCCGCCTCAAGCGCAAGTACCTGCCCGACAGTGCCGGAAACGTCCTCGGTCAAGGTGTTGGTCATAGACTGAATAGCAATCCCAGCGCCGCCGCCAATTACCAAATCCCCAATTTTCACCTTCTTAGTCATATTTTACCCCTCCCACCTTCTCACGCATTCTCCCGCCTTCACAGCAATCAAGCCTACAGCAAATTTCCTATATCGTGCACGGTGATGAATATCATGAACGCGAAGAGCACGAGCATCCCTGCGAGATGTACTTTTCCCTCCATCGAATCCGTCACCTTTTTCCCCGTTACCTTACGTATCAAAAGAAAAATCAATCGACCGCCATCGAGAGCCGGAAACGGCAGCAAATTCATGATGCCCAGATTCAAACTGATAAGGGCCGTGAGCTGCACCAAATAGATGAAGCCGTATTTTGCCGAGTCGCCGACAGCCTTCACGATACCAACCGGCCCTGACACCTGATCCATGTCCGCCCTGCCCGTTACTAGCTGCCCGATGGCCTCATACATCATACCCGTCATCTGAAAGATAGCCTTTGTCCCGTAGCCAAACGACTTGAAGAAATAAGCAGGCGTGTGCACCCTCTGAGCCGTTACCCCCATCCGATAATAGCCCTCCTCATCAGGAGAAAGCAAAAGCTCCTCATCAAAAACCTCCCCATCCCTATCAAGCGTAAGCAAAAGTTCAACAGAAGAATTCCCCTCCACTGGAGGGGTGGCAGCGGAGCTGACGGGGTGGTTGTCCGCCGCATCCTCATTAAGCCCATCCGTAAAAGCGGTAACATCCGCCCAATCCTCGACCTCAACTCCGTCCATCACCAAAATCGTGTCGCCAGCCTCGATACCTGCAACCGCCGCCGGAGAGCTTTCAGAAACACTATCAATGGTAGAAATCGCAACGCCCACATAGAATATGACGACCGACATGAGGACTATCGCCAAGATGATGTTCATAGCCGAGCCCGCAAACAAAACCAACGCCCTCTTCCAAGCCGGCTTATTGTTGAAAGCTCGCGGGTCGGAAGAGTCCTCATCCTCGCCTTCCATAGCGCAATAACCGCCGATAGGAATAGCCCGAAGCGAATACTTAGTTTCACCCCGAGTGAAGCTGAAAAGTTTCGGCCCCATGCCGAGCGCAAACTCATTGACCTTCACGCCGGACTTCTTCGCAACGACGAAATGCCCCATCTCATGGACAAACACGAGCAGACAAAATATTATTATCGCATATACAATAGTCATTTACATAATTCCTTTTTCGGTAAACCTAAGCACAATCTCCCGTGCCGCCCGATCAACTTTCAAAATATCCTCGAGACTCTCACACTTCACGGACTCGTGCTCGCGCATAACAGCCTCAAGTATATCCCCAATATCCAAAAATCCGATGTTACCCTTGATGAATTCGCCCACTAGCACCTCCGCCGCGCCGTTCAAAAACGCCGTGTCGCTGTCGGTCCCGAGCCGCTCCATTCTCTCAAGAGCCTCAAACGCGAGAGAAAGACACTTGAACGTCTCAAGATCGGGCTTCTCAAATTGAAGCGACTTCAGAGCGATGAAGTCGGGAGCAGAAACGCCTGTATTTCCCCGTGCGGGATAGGTGAACGCGTAGCCGATTGGCACCTTCATCTCGGGGACGCCGAGCTGCGCTATCACCGCGCCGTCCCTATATTCCACCATGGAATGGACTATGCTCTCGGGGTGCACGACGACCTCGATTTCCTTTGGGCCCACGCCGAAAAGCCACCTCGCCTCGATCACCTCAAACCCTTTGTTCATCAGCGTTGAGGAGTCTATAGTAACCTTCGCGCCCATGTCCCAATTCGGGTGTTTCAGCGCGTCCTCCGCCTTGATATGCGCGAGTTCTGCCCGCCTCTTGCCGAGAAACGGTCCGCCCGAAGCGGTCAACCAGATTTTTCTCAAGTCCTCTCGGTCGTTACCAGTAATACACTGAAAGATGGCCGAGTGTTCGCTATCCACAGGAATGATAGGCACCGAAGCCTCCCGAGCCTTCTCCATCACGAGCCGCCCCGCGGAAACCAAAGTCTCCTTATTAGCCAAAGCAATTTCCCCAGCCCTTCTGGCAAACGCTTTATTCTCCAAAGCCGCAAAAGTAGGCCGCAATCCTGAAATGCCGACGAGCGCATTGAGCATCACATCGCAATCCATATCAGACGCAAGTTCCGTAGCCCCATCTTCCCCTTCATATATCTTCAAATTAGGAAATTCCGACCTCAAAGCCGCGGCCCCATCCAAACTGCGCACGGAGACCGCTTTCACGGTAGGCCACCGCCGAAGCTGCTCCGCCAAAAGCCTCACATTCTCACCAGCCGAAAGATAGACGGGAACAACCGCCCCCGAGCTCAGCCCTGCAATCTCAAGTGCCTGTGTCCCGATAGACCCCGTAGATCCAAATATGGCAACGCTTTTACTCATAAAACATCCCCTGCATTACTCAAAAAGCAAAGAGCAAATTACCGAATACCGACCATTTTATCTCGAAATAGTAATAGACGAGAGGCGCGGTGAACAGCACGCTGTCGATTCTGTCAAGCACACCGCCGTGCCCAGGAATGAGATGCCCCCAATCCTTCACATCGAGATTCCTCTTGAGAACGGAAGCCGACAGATCCCCGAGCTGCGAGACGACACCCATCAACGCACCGAGGATAAGCGCATCGGCCAAAGTGATTTCAGGAATTAGGAAATGGCTGTAAAGAAGCGTGAGCCCCATGCTACCGACGATGCCGCCAATAGACCCTTCTATAGTCTTCTTCGGGCTGATAGACGGGCAGAGTTTGTGCTTACCTATGGCCATACCCGTAAAGTAGGCGAAGATATCCGTCCCAAACGCCCCCAGTATGATGAGCCAAACAAAACTATCAAATCCGCTATACCAAGCCGCGGGAGAAGCGTCCATTGCCGTAGCGTGAAAGGAGTCGGTCATATAGACGTGAGCCGCCATGAATACGATATAGAGAGGTCCTATCATAGTAGCGAGAACCTGCGTGATGTTCATCTTCCCCATTCGAAAAGATGAAACAAAGCCAAGTATAAGCACCAAGAAGACCCAAAACATAGGCACCTGAGCAGAAACGCCAAGCAAATCGGCAGACCCCTCAAAGACAGTGTCAGCACTATCCGTTCCAAAAAGTAAAGGAGTAAAAATCTGCACAAAAACAAACCAAAGATAAAGAACAACCAAACAAAAATAACCAACCCAAGCCGCCGCCCCATTATTCCCCTCATTCCCGCTCCACCTTTGGGTGGCAGCGGAGCTGACGGGGTGGTCGCCCTTAAAAGCCCCATAAAACTCCCTCAGCGCAACAAAACTAATAACAAACGCCCCAACCAAAAGAAAATAACCACCCAAAAATATCAATATGAGCAGCGGTGCCATGATGAGTCCTGACAAAATTCTCGTTTTCATTTCAATAAACTACCTTCCGCCGAAACGCCTCTTGCGCTTCCCGTATTCCTCTATCGCCCTATCATACTCCTCAGGCGTATAGTCCGGCCAAAGCACCTCCGAAAAAATCAATTCCGCATAGGCCGACTGCCAGAGCAAAAAGTTTGATAAGCGTATTTCTCCGCCAGGCCTGATGATGAGATCGGGATCGGGAATATCCGAAGTCCAGAGCTGATCCGAAACCACTTCATCGGTAATATCCGAGGAGTTCAGCACCCCTGACTTGACTTCATCAGCCAACTTTGAAGCCGCCCGAACGATTTCCGCCCGACTGCCATAATTGAACGCGATATGAAACTGAAGCCCTGTATTGTCCTTGGTTTTCGACGTCAGCTTGTCCAAAGACTTGACCACATTCTTGTTTGCGGCAGTATAATCACCCAAAACATCAACCTTGACATTGTTGGTGTTGAGCTCAGCGAGCTCGCTCTCCACATATATCATCAGAAGTTTCAAAATGCCGGAAACCTCGTCCTCGCTGCGCTTCCAATTTTCCGTCGAAAACGCATAGACAGTGAGGTGTTTCACGCCCAAAACCGAGGAACGCTTGACGATTTCCTTCATCGCCTTCATTCCGGCGTCGTGCCCCTGAAACTTCTTGAGCCCCCGAGCCTCTGCCCACCGTCCGTTACCGTCCATTATGATTGCAACATGGGCGGGAATATTAGACTTCAAGGATTTCCTTTTCTTTTGCTTCGACGATTTTGTCTATTGTGGAAATCGCGTCCGAAATCTTCTTTTCGACGTCCTTTTCCTCACTCTTGAGGTCGTCCTCGGTGAGTTCGCCGTCTTTTTCCTGCTTTTTCAAGTGCTCGATTGCATCACGTCTCTCGTTTCTGATGGCGATTTTCGAGTCTTCGCCGATTTTCTTGACGTCCTTCGTGAGCTCCTTGCGTCTTTCCTCGGTAAGTGAAGGAATCTGGAGCCTTATGACCTTGCCGTCGTTGACGGGATTGATACCGATATTTGCGGCGCCTATCGCCTTCTCAATATCGTGGATCCCCTTAGGATCAAACGGCGCGATTAAGAGCGAGCGCGGATCGGGAACGGAAATATTCGCAAGTGCCTTCAGAGGAGTCGGCGTCCCATAATATTCGACCTCGACCCTATCCAGTAATGCAGGATTTGCTCTGCCGGCTCTGACCGTATTGAGCTTATCCTTTAGGATTTCCGTGCTCTTTGCAATTTTCTTTTCCAATACCTCTTGAATACCCAAACCTGTAGTGTTCATTTCATTTCCTCCTAAAACCCTATTCCTATACCCTGTCATTCACTGTCATTGCGGGCTACGACCCGACCTGTGCTGGGAGTGCTCCTGCACTCACCAGTAAATCCATTCTGTCATTGCGAGCAAAGCGCGGCAATCCACATTCTGTCATTGCGGGCTACGACCCGCAATCCACTCTCGCATTACCTTATTATAGTCCCAATCTTCTCTCCATAAACAGCCTTCAGCATATTTCCCTTCTCACTCAATCCAAATACATGGATAGGAATGTTATTGTCCCTGCAAAGCGATGCCGCCGTGCTGTCCATCACCTTCAAGTCCTTCTCGAGTATTTCCTGATGAGTTATCTCGGAATACCTGATGGCATCGGGATTTGTCTTAGGATCGTCCGAGTAAACAGCATCGATATTCTTCGCGAGAAGTATGATGTCAGCGTCGATTTCCGCCGCCCTGAGCGCCGCCGTCGTATCCGTCGAGAAGAAAGGATTTCCCGTACCGGCCGCGAAGATGACGATCTCGCCCCTGTCAAGATGAGCTATAGCCCGCCTTCTGATATAGGGCTCGGCGATCTCCCGCATTTCGATAGCAGTCTGCACTCTGGTCGGTATGCCGGCACTCTCAAATGCCGATTGCAATCCCAAAGCGTTGATGACGGTCGCGAGCATTCCCATGTAATCAGCGGTTGCCCTATCCATATTCTCGCTCGTGCGGCCACGCCAGAAGTTGCCGCCGCCGACTATGACAGCTATTTGAACACCGAGATCGAAAATCTCCTTGATTTGAGCCGCCACGCTGCCAAGAGTATCATCGTCAAGGCCAAACCGATTGTCGCCGGCAAGTGCCTCCCCGCTTATCTTCAAAACAACTCTCCTATAAATCGGCTTTTTACCCATAAGCACTCTCCTAATCCGTCATTGCGAGCGAAGCGCGGCAATCCACCTACCCCGTCATTGCGAGCGCAGCGCGGCAATCCACATAATCGTCATTGCGAGCGCAGCGCGGCAATCCACCTAATCGTCATTGCGGGCTCCGACCCGCAATCCATTGCAGCGTTTTGCTCTCGTAATTATACCAATAAGCAAGGCGTCTGTCATCAAAAAAGGAGCCTCATTTGAAGCTCCTTTCAAAATCCCTGTCATTGCGGGCTCGACCCGCAATCCACACACCGTCATTGCGGCGGTAGACTGTATTGCGGCTAAAGCCGCACAGTCCTCGCAGGACACCTTCCATCGATTTGCAAATGCAAATCGGGATAGGTGTTCCAGCGTAGCGCGGCAATCCACCTATCCTGTCATTGCGGGCTCGACCCGCAATCCAAATCTAACCGTTGATCTGCTTTGCCACTTCGTCCGCAAAGTTTTCCTCGGCCTTCTCGATCCCTTCGCCGACTTCATACCTGACCTTCGCGACCACCTCGATAGAAGTTCCGACTTCCTTCTCAACATCCTTGATATACTGAGCGATGGTGATGTCGCCGTTCTTGACAAACTTCTGCTCGAGAAGGCAAGTTTCCTTGAGCTCCTTCTTGAGCCTACCGAGCACCATCTTCTCAACAATCTCAGGCGACTTGCCCTCGTTGATAGCCTGACGCACGAGAATTTCCTTCTCATTCTCAATGTACTGAGGATCAACGCCGGACTCGTCGATGAACTGCGGGTTCATTGAAGCGACCTGCATAGCGATGTCCTTTCCGAGTGCCTGAACAGCATCAGAAGAAGCGTCGGTCTTCAGCCCAATCACCACGCCAATCTTTCCTGCGCCGTGAAGATAACCGATATAAACCGTGCCAGGCTTGTCGAAGCCCTCAAATCTCCTGACCGAAATGTTCTCGCCAATCTTTGCGATGAAATCCGTGAGCTTTTCCTGAACGGTCTGTGTGCCGTCATAATTCTTGTTGAGAAAATCCTCAAGGCTCGTCGTGTCCGTATCGACGGTCTTCGACGCGAGCGTGTCAACGAATTCGATGAAGTTTTCCGTCTTTGCAACGAAGTCCGTCTCCGAGTTGACCTCGATGATACCGGCCTTCTTGCCATCGGGCGAAAGCTCAACCCTGACGAGACCCTCTGCGGCGATTCTTCCGGCCTTCTTTGCGGCCTTTGCGAGTCCCTTTTCCCTGAGGACATCAATCGCCTTGTCTATGTCCCCATCGACCTCGACGAGAACGTTCTTGCAATCGAGCATACCTGCGCCGGTACGCTCACGTAATTCTTTAACCTGTCCTGCATTAACACCCATTTTATCGTGCCTCCTTTATTTCTGTAATTTCTGTCATTCCGGCCTACAAGCTTTTTCCAGTCCCTATTCCTCAGTAGTGGCTTCTTCAACCGCTTCGACTGCCTCAATGATCTCTTCTGCGATTTCCTCGGCAATCTCTTCCGCGATGGCTTCTTCAACAATTGCCTCTGCAATTTCTTCAGTAATGACTTCTTCAATCGCTTCTATGGCAGCAACTTCGGCCACCTCTTCTATAGCTTCGCCTACAGCAGCGACTTCTTCAACCAGCTCTTCGGCCGCCTCCTGAAGGCTCTCGCCTTGGTTGGCTTCGATGATAGCGTCAGCTATCGCAGAAGTGATGAGCCTGATTGAGCGAATCGCGTCGTCATTGGCGGGAATTACATAATCGACATCGTCCGGATCACAATTTGTGTCCACGATTCCCACGATCGGAATTCCCAAAATCCTCGCTTCCTTGACTGCAATTCTTTCCTTCTTAGGATCGACTACGAACAGAGCTCCCGGCATTCTGCGCATATCCTTGATGCCGCCGAGGAACTTTTCGAGCTTCGTATGCTCCAACCTGAGCTTGATAACTTCCTTCTTCGTAAGTTGCTGGAAAACACCGTCCTCCTCCATCTTTTCGATAGCGTAGAGACGATCAATTCTTTCCGATATTGTCTTGTAATTGGTGAGCATGCCGCCGAGCCAACGCTCATTGACATAATACTGTCCGGATCTCTCGGACTCGTTCAAAACCGCCTGCTGTGCCTGCTTCTTCGTTCCTACGAACAGAATCGGCTTGCCTGTCTTTGCCACATTCTGAATGAACTCGTAGGCTTCATCGATGAGGCCCGCGGTCTTCTGGAGATCGATGATGTATATACCGTTTCTCTCAGTGAAAATGTATGGGGCCATCTTCGGATTCCAACGTCTTGTCTGGTGTCCAAAATGTACGCCCGCTTCTAAAAGTTGCTTAATTGAAATAACTGACATGTCTTTACCTCCGGTTTCTCCTCTACAGATAGGTCCCCCGAGAAGCTACGCAGTGCCATGTCAAAGCACCCTTGCGTCACCGGCTTCCGAGCCTGTCTGTATGTGTAATATCGAAAACACCAACGTTTCCGAAAAATTTAATAGTCACGCCCAAACTATAGACGCGACCACTATTTTAACCCATATCCCAACCACATGCAAGCAATTTCCGCCACACTTGTCATTGCTTATTTGTCATTGCGGCCTCCGAGCCGCAATCCCTCACTTCACATTCACATTTTTAGTCTTCACAATTTTCTTGCCGACCTTCACCTTCACAATTTTCTTGCCGACCTTCACCTTCACATACGCCTTCCCCTTCTTCACAGCCGTGATTTTCCCCGCCTTGTCCACAGTCAGCACCTTCTTGTTGGACGAAACATAAGTAACCTTCAGCGTTGTAGCCGTTTTTTTCTTCAGACCAATCTTGAGCTGTGCGGTTTTCCCGACCGAAAGACTTTTCGGCACGCCCTTGACGCTGTGCCCTTTGTGTGCCACAGCCTTGGGGACCACATAGACAGTAACTTTGGTGGATTTACCATTTTTGGCAGTAGATGTAGTAGTAAAACAACTTCATCACTGTGCATATTTTGCATAGTCATCGGGCCATAATACGGATGCTTCATCGTGAGAAATCTCAGTTCTCCATCTGTATTCTTCCGGTGTAAGTGGACGATTCAACGACAATGAATAATATACGTCTGCTCCAGTGAGAATCTTCGTCTCGTCCACTGTAAAGTAGATAGAATAGTTTGACGCACCATTATACAAAAGCACTGCGCCGTACTGCTCAGTCCATTCGCCAAAACTCAGATCGCTGCTCAAATACCATAAAGCGGCTCCGTCGTTGATAACAGGTCGTGTAGAAACATTGCTTTCTTCGACATAAAACCGTCCAGAAAGCATCTCTGGGTCATGTACTATCTGGCGAACATAACCTTCGAGCTCCTTCACACTTACCACCAGCTCCGGAGGAACTTTGGGATTACTTGACCGTACTATTCCAATAATTAATCCAGGGTACGGATCATCCGCGCTCGGCGTATATGAATCGTATGCCGTTTTGACAGCTGCCTCATCAACCTTAACAAACTCAACGTCGTCAAGGAAGATACTGTCACCGCTTTGGTGAAATGCATAGGCCGTATTGCCGTTATCGTATTGGATTGTCAGCTTGCCGCCTTCAACCTTATACGTTCCGTCACCAGCAGCCGTCGTGATGGTGTTACCACTAAAGGTAATTTCTTCACCAAGTGTGGCGGGCGCATTATCAGATTGATATGTGCCGTCAAGCGACACGGCAGATTCGCCAGCAACATTTCCATTGTCGACCGGTGGCTCAGCTGTAATATTGTCGTTTCCGCAACCCGCAAGGGAGACAGAAAGCGCAAATGTTACAACGACGGCAAAAAACATTGTCCAGAACTTTTCCATGTCAAACACCTTCCTTAATTCTTAAAAAAACACACGCGCCAAAACGGCGACAAAGAAAAATTTCTTTGTCGCCGTATAGCGGATAAACCTATTGAAATTTGCACAAAAATGTGCTTCTACATAATCAAAGAGAACCGAGAACCGAGAACCGAGAACCGAGAACCGAGAACCGAGAACCGAGAACCGAGAACCGAGAACCGAATATCGCAATGTCATATACTCACTTGTCAAAATTAAGCTTCCCCCTGTTCACCAAATACAAGGACACCAACTCCTGTTTCATCAACAAAAAAACCATTACTTCGAACCAATTATACAAAACATATCTAAAAAAAACAATCTCATAGATTTTGACCTTAGCAAAAACGTTGACTTTATATAACGAATTTGTTATAATCAATTTATCTTATATGGAAAGGACTTCGCCGATGTTTGATGTGGATTTTTACGAAGATAAAAGTGGTAATCAGCCCGTGAAAGAGGTGCTGCTTGAACTTCGCAAGAAAGCGGGGACAAGCAAGGATGCACGCATACAGTATAAACAAATACTCACACACATAAGGGCATTAGAAGCCTATGGTACACGCATTGGCGAGCCAAAAGTAAAGCACATTGACGGCAGTTTGTGGGAACTGCGCCCGATAGCACACCGTATATTGTTCTTTTACTGGCGTGATAACAAATTCATACTTCTGCACCACTTTATTAAAAAAACACAGAAAACACCGCCGAAAGAGATTGAACGAGCAAAACAGTACATGAAAGATTATCTGGAAAGGAATGCATGACATGGCAAACAAAAGTTTCCGCGATTTCTATAATGATGATGCGAACGTTACCCCAACGGAGCGAGCCAAGATAGAGTTTGAAGTCGAACTCATCGGCAAATTGATTGCTGCACGTGAAGAAAAAGGCTTGACGCAGGAGCAGTTGGCGCAAGCGGCAGGTGTTAAACAATCAGCGGTCGCACGGCTTGAAAGTCTGAAAGCTACTCCGCAGATTGATACGCTTTTCAAAATGCTCACACCGATGGGTTACAAACTCACAATTGTTCCGGCTGACGAGAGAGCGCAAGGTGCAGTATAAATCAGTCAATTTCTACCATGCCTATGATAACATCAACGATTTCTTCTAAAATATCCTCAGGAAGCGATTCGACATACGCAGCCTTTCTTGCTGCAAGGTCTAATATCTTTGCTTGATCGCATAGCACAACACCTGTTGTTTTTGTTCTACTATCGAGCCGAATATGGACAGGAAATCCCTTGTCCGTATTCGTGATTGGGCATACCATAGCACGCGTGTTCAGGTGTTTCATTGAGCTGTTGTTGCTCACTATGACCGCGGGACGCATTCCTGCTTGTTCGTGTCCTGCTTGCGGGTCAAAGTTCAGTCTGATAATATCGCCCTGCTTAGGCTCATACTCACTCATTTTCCCAGAACCTTTCTTCACCGACAGAAGATGTATCAAATTCTGCCGCTTCATACGTTCCGGTATAACCCTCAAAACGCTCAGCCCAAGTCCTGTGTACTTTTGCCTTCCGTATGACGATTTCCTCTTTCAGCATGATAATTTGTACCTTATCATTCTCCTTCAGCTTCACTTCGTTAAGGATAGCCTTTGGCAAGCGAATTGCATTGCTGTTTCCCCATTTCTGTATAGTTGCTTCCATCGCTGACGCTCCTTTCCAGCATTAACGTTTCTACTTTGTATAAACATTATAATTCTATTTACAAAAGCTGTCAACACCAGCATCCGACAAAGTGGCTCCCGCTATTCTGGTTGAAGTGCCAGAGGAAGTAATCAAACAAACTTCTTGAGCCTGTTCAATATGTTAGATTATGTTAGATTGCAACAACAATCTACTTTATTGGTCCGTTCCTAGGACCTCCCAAGCCGTTTTTCTTGTCTTCCTGCCTCTTCTTCATGATAGCGACGACCTTATTGAAAAATATAATCATACCGATAACGGCTAAAGTTTCAAGAACCGGCCCGATTCCACCCATAAATTTCTCCTATTCTACACAAGGGGACGTTTCGTTTGTGTAATTCCGTTGCTGTCTATCCCAATATTTTGATGTTCTTGATAACGACGGGCGTGGTCGGTAGATCGTTCTCGCCTGTTTCCACAGAGGAGATTTTGTCCACTTCCTCTATGCCGGAAGTCACCCAGCCAAATGCCGCATAGTTCCCGTCAAGGAAAGTAGCGTCGGCGTTTGTGATGAAGAATTGGCTGCTGGCAGAGTCTGGGTCTTGGCTTCTCGCCATGCTGATGACGCCCTTCACATGTGTGATAGGATTGTCAACGCCGTTCGACGAGAATTCGCCTTTGATAGTTTCATCCGAGCCGCCCATGCCCGTTCCCTCGGGGTCGCCGCCCTGTATCATGAAGTCAGCAATCACCCTATGAAATGTGAGCCCGTCATAAAAGCCCTCTTTCGCAAGTTTTGCAAAGTTGTCCACTGTGTCGGGTGCGATGGTCTTGTCGAGGTCGAGCAGGATAACGCCTCCGTCCTCCATAGTGATTTCGGCCTTGACAATCTCGTCGCCCTTGCGTGCCTCAGTGATGAGCCCAGAACCAGCCTGCACATCAGAATCCGCGCCGCCCACATCGGTGCCCTCACCCGTCCCCTCAGCGTCCTTCGAGCACCCCGAAAAGACCGCGATAGTAACCAAGAGACAGGCCAACGTGAAAAGCACAAATTTGTTATTTGATTTGATAATGTTAATCATCTTTATTCCCTTCCAAAGTAATATTAATTCAGTATTTTCTTACGTAGCCAATATTATCATACAGGTGCGAACAACGTCCAGTGCGGAAATCGCCGATTTCCCGAGCTGAGGCATCGAATTAAGGCGCTATCTCGGGAAACTGACGAATCCCGCAGTTTATTGGCGATATTTCTACGCAAATCGCCGGTTTCCCGAGGTTTGACTATGTGCGCCGGTCTTTTGGTTATTTGATAACTTTGTAAGTTTTGAGGGTGGGGTCTGTGATGCCTTGGAGGGGGCGGCCTGCTTTGCGCTGTTCTTCTATGTAATTCCAAACCTCAAGAGAGATTTTCTCGCCTGGGTATATGATTGGGACGCCAGGTGGATATGGGGTAGCACCCTCAGCAGCGATGCGCCCACAAGCCACGCTCCAAGCCACGGTCTCGGTTTCGGCGAAATAAGCCTCTCGATGCGTCATAACCATCTCAGGCAAAGCCACAATTCCCCTCCCATGGAGGGGTGTCGGGCAAAGCCCGACGGGGTGGTCCGCCCTTATACGTCCCATGGCCGTAGCAACACTGCAAACACCCGCAATCAGTCTATCCGCATCATCTTTCGTATTTGCATAAGTCATTACCACCAAGACATTTCTATCATCAGCCATCTCCACATCGACTTCATACTCCTCAAAAAGCCTGTCCGCCAGCTCAAAGCCCGAAAGCCCAAGCTCGGCAAGCGAAATGCTCACTCGCGACTCGTCAACCGCGAAAATCCCACATTCACCCTTGGATTGCTTAGTCTTAGTTACCGACTGAGGTATATCGCAACGCACACCGTCCATGCCTCTTAGTTCCGCTCTCACATAGTCAGAGAGCCTAACGCCCTCTGCAAACATCTCACCGCCTGACATTGCGAGTTCCCTTCTCGCGGCATCGAGCGACGCCATCAAAAGATACGAAGGGCTACTGCTCTGCACCAATTTCAGTGCAGAACTCACCTCGGACTCGAGCGATTCAGCTCCAGCTCCGATATGAAGTATCGAGCTCTGCGTGAGCGAGCCACCCGTCTTATGAATACTCTGAACGACGATATCAGCACCACAAGCGAGTGCACCGCGAGCCTTATTTTTCTCATCGAAATAAAGATGTGCACCGTGAGCCTCATCTACGAGCAGCAAAGCCCCGTGGTCATGACAAATATCGGCAATCGCCCGAACATCAGAAACAAGCCCATGATAAGTCGGGCTCGTCAAAAGAAACGCTCCAACATCGGGGTTTTCAGAAAGAGTCTTCTCGACTGCTTCAGGAGAAACTCCGGCGAACACGCCGAGCCCAGAAGAAAACTCCGGCAACAAAAAAACCGGCTCGGCCCCAGAAATTACAAGTCCTGAAAGTGCCGCCTTATGCGCATTCCGAGCTATCGCGATGCGCCCTTTTCTCCCTGCCGCAATTACCATAGCCTCAATTCCGCAGGTGCTCCCGTTCACAAGAAAAAAACTCCGCCGAGCTGAGAAGAGCTCCGCCGCGAGGTCTTCCGCCTCCTTGATTGCGCCAATGGGCAAATGAAGATCGTCCGTCAGAACCGTCTCGGTCAAATCATACTTGAACACATCAGAGCCCCAAAGCTCCGTCAATCGCTCCGAAACCCCACGCTCATACCTATGCGCCGGCACCTTGAAATACGCAGGCTTCAAATCCACATACGCCTTCAGTGCCTCAATGATGGGAGTCCGACTCTGATCTAACATCAAACTGTCCTCATTAGCAAATGTTTTGCACCTGTTCGCGAATATTCTCAATCTCGCTCTTGAGCTCGAGCATATTCTCGGTTATTTCTATGTCGTTCGCCTTCGAGCCTATCGTATTCGCCTCGCGGTTCATCTCCTGAACGAGGAAATCCAGTTTTTTGCCTATAGGCTCGTCCCCTGACCCAGAAAGCAGCTTGTGAAGCTGTGCGATATGACTTCGGAGCCTCGTGATCTCTTCCGCAATGGTCGCCTTGTCGGCAAACACCGCGAGCTCAACCGCAACCCTCTGGTCAACGATTTCACGGTCAACAACATTTCCAGAGAGTAGCTGATCCAGTCTCTCCTCAAGCCTCTTTGCATAAGCCGCAGGCACTGTGTCCGCCTTGGCCTCCACCAGAGCGAGTTTCTCGGTCAAAATATCAGCGCGACCGAGTATATCGGAGCTCAAATGCATACCCTCAGCCGACCGCATATCGTCATGATTTGCGAGCGCCGCCGAAACGGCCGAAAGAAAAATTGCGGAAATAGCATCTTCATCAACGCTCGGCCGAACGGACTTGATCACATCGGGCATGCTCGCCAAAAGCTCGAGCGAAATATCCCCCGTTACATCAAAGCCGCGCTGGAGCTCGCGCAAACTGTTGAAATACTGCCGAGCCGCCGGCTTGTTGACCTGCACATCGGTATCCTCGTCCGCAGTGGAGAGCACCTGAATATTCACGTCGATTTTGCCCCTGCGCACCTTGTTCTTCACGAGGGTCTTCACCGCATCTTCCACAAATGCATACTTACTCGGCAATTTCACGGAAACCTCGCAATATCTGTGGTTGACCGAACGTATCTCGACCGTTACCGTCCGACTCTCCGAGGCCGATTCACCCCGTCCATACCCCGTCATAGATTTGATAGTCATTCTCAAAATCCTCCTAATTTGTTAGAATTTCACTCTGCCTCTTTCGGCTTCTTCGGCGTAACGTAGATTACACAAACGAAACGTCCCCTTGTGTAATGCCCCTGTGTAATCACGGTTTTTTCGGCGTAACGTAGACCGTCTTGTTGTGCGTGAATATCACCATGCCCGGCTTCGCGCCGTTCGGCTTCTTCACATACTTGACGCGGCAGTAATCCACGGGCACGTTCTCGGAATCCGAAGCCTTACTGTAATACGCCGCAAACGCCGCCGCCTCCAAAATATCCTCGGCCGCAGGCTCAGAAGCACCAGAGGAATCACCTCCGAAACCACCGACCGTATCCACCCGAAGTATCACATGCGACCCAGGTATGTCCTTCGTGTGAAGCCAAATATCCGTCTTCAGAGCCCGCCTCATCGTGAGCTCATCATTCTCAATATTATTATGCCCTATCAGCACCTCGGTTCCAAGAGATGTCCGCAAAACGGTGGGCGAAAACTTGCGCAGGCCGCCGCCCTTAGCCTTTGCCCGAGCCTTCGCGTTTCGAGCCCGCAAAAACCCTCCCGAAATCAGCTCCGAACGCAGCTCATCAATCTCAACAGGCTTCTGAGCTCGCGAAAGAAACATCTCAACGCTTTCGAGATAGTCTATGCTGTCCTCGGTGATGGCAAGCTGATCCTCCTTGAAGGCAATCGAATCCCGCATCTTCGTATACTTCTTATAATACCTCTGAGCATTTGCCGACGGCGAAAGCAGAGGATCAAGTCCAATCTTTATCTCCGGAACTCCCTCTATCATGCCCTTGTCATCTGGCAAACCACTTAATGCCTCGTAGTCGGGCGCAAGAAGAAACTTATCTCCTTTCGCAATCCTATAGATATTCGAAGTCACCAAATCGCCTTTTTTCCTAAATTCATCAGCACGGTTAGCCGCGAGCAAATCCTCATTGAGCCTCTGCTTTTTCAAGTAGAGTTTGTCCAGCGCCGCCTTCAAAATCGAGCCGAGCTCCGCCGTCTTCGCATTCACGCGAATGGCAGTCTCCTTGCTCTCATAGAAAGTCTCAAGCATGTGGCTGACGGAGGAAAAATCCTCATACTGAAGGCCGTCATAGCTCAAAAGTTTGAAAACGTGAAAATCAACCGCATTACCGAAGGTTGTGTCCGGAGTGCTCGAAAAATATATGGTGGGGGCATACTCGCCCTTCGCGGCCATTTCATCAAATTCGAGGTGCGTGTGCCCACGAGGATCCGTGAATCCAAGCGCCAGTTCCTCCTCCATTATCGGGCTGAGCCCTTTCCCCTTAGGCGGCAGAGTCCACTTCATGCCCGGCAGCGTCTGCCTGACCCTGCTCACATCACCAGAAATCCGTTTGATAGCATCGGCAATTACTCCGTCTTCCTTCAATAAAACTATGTTGCTGTGCCGCCCCATCAGCTCGAAGACGACAGTTCGCTCGATGGCCTCGCCGAGCTCGCTCGAGGACGAAAACTCTATCTTCACGATTCGCTCGTCCGGAACCTGCTTCACAGCCTTGACGCGCCCACTCAAAAGATGCTTTCTCAGTAACATGCAGAAAGCCGGGGGATTTTCGGGATTGACCTGTTTTGTTTCCGTGAGGTAGATGACGGGGTGCGAACTGTTCGCAGACAGAAGTAGATTGTGCCTGCCCGCATTTGGCGGTGGAGTGTTGATACAGAGGATTATCTCGTCCTTTTCAGGCTGATATATCCGCTCGACACGCCCCGAGACGAGTTTGTCGCTCAGTTCCTTGACTACCGCCCCGACTACGTAGTTATCAAAAGGCATATCCCGCACGTTCCTTCCAAGCGGACCAGCCGTCCCAGAGTGGGTCGCTCGTCCATTCCATGTATTCGCCCGTCCGAGGATGCACCAGCCCCAAAACGGCGGCGTGAAGATATTGCCCATCTCCGCCGGACGGCCCGTAGATATCATCGCCGAACACCGGATGTCCGAGCGATTTCATATGTACGCGAATCTGGTGTGTCCGGCCCGTTTCAAGCGTGAGCTCCATGACGCTGAGCGCCCCCGTGCCTGCCTTGTAGAGCCGAGCCAGAGGCGGAAAAACCGACAATTCCTCAGGTGAAGACAGTTTGTCCAATACCTTGTAATGGGTGATAGCACGCTTGCCATTCGGCATGATGGTGTATTTTTTTCTATCGGAAGGGTCTCTGCCGAGCGGAGCAGAAATCGTCCCCTCCGGCTCTCTGAAACCGCCGTGCACAATCGCGACATATTTTCGGCTCATTGTATGCTCCTCAAGCTGCGCGGACAAGTTGGCATGAGCCGCATCGTTCTTTGCGATGACGAGCAGGCCGCTCGTATTCTTGTCAATTCGGTGAACTATCCCCGGCCTCACCACGCCATTTATCGATGAGAGTGCTCCGTTCAAGGGGTTGTTCTCGATATGATAGAGCAGTGCGTTCACAAGTGTCCCGTGTTCGTTGCCATGAGCGGGGTGAACGACCATGCCCTTCTCCTTATCGACAACTATGATGTCCCTGTCCTCAAAAACAATATTGATAGGAATGTCCTCGGATTTGATTTCAAGCGGAATTTCCTGTTTTACCGTAACAGTTATTATGTCGCCCGAGCGAATGCGATAATTCTTGTCGATCCTGCCCTCGTATGAAGCGATGGAAACGGCACCCTCGTCGAGCAAATTGTGAACGCGATTCCTGCTGATACCGTCTATTGCGGCGGAAAGCGCCTTATCTAAACGCTCACCTGCTTGTTTTTCATCAAACACTATCTCGTGAACGACGGCCTCGTCAGTCTTCTCGATCAGCATTGTGTTTTGCCTCCCGTCCACTTATGAAAATCACATAAACGGCTATCACGATGCAGCCACCCACGATACACATATCGGCAAAATTCCAAACCGGAAAATTCCCGACGGAGATAAAATCGACCACATATCTCAGCCGTACGCGATCGATAAGGTTCCCCGCACCACCTGCGATGATAAAGGTCAAAGCAATGCAAGGAAGCGGGTGGATATTTCGCCGAACGAACTGAACCAGCACAGCAGCCACGATGATGAATAGAGCGGCCTGCAGGATTATCAAAAACAAGGGGTTGCCCCTGAGCATGCTGAACGATACCCCGTCATTCGTCACATAGTGTATGCTAAAAAAGGCTTCCGAATCCGGAATCGCCTCTCCAATCTGCATGTTCGTGGTAACTATTTTCTTTGTAATCTGGTCTATTACCACAAGGACGGCGGCTATCACAATATATATCGCAAACAGCCTACTTGATTTCAATTTTCTCATCTATTACCTAACTATAAATCTCCCCGAGATGTGCGTATCGTGCCTGTGAGGTCGGTATTTGGTTTTTCTTTGGACTTTCCGGCAACCGAGGAACGGACAGTCCTGTCAATGAGCTTCACATCGCCAGGTGCATGCGGCTCTTCCAAAAGGAGATCCGCGGCAAAACTCTCAAATCTGTCGAGTTCGGTCTCAAGCAAATTGTGAAAGCGCGCTTTGAAGAGCTCCCATCTCCTCGAAAGGGCTAAGGCCTCTTCCGTCAATCTTTCGACGGATTCTTCCGCCTCGCGCCGGATTCTGTCAGCGTCGAGCTCCGCATTTTTGAGAACTATCTCCGCTCTCTTTTCGGCACTCGAACTGATGTCGGTCATAAGAGCCTTCGCGGACTCAAGCGTCGTGAAAATCGCACCTTCCGAGTTTCTATACCGTTCAAGCTCCATCGTCAACACCCCAATATTATCCCGCAAGGAGTCATTGTCAGCGTGCAAAGTTTCGATAGTAGCAAGGATTTCATCGAGAAACGCCTCGACCTCTTCCTCCTTGTATCCCCGCACGCCATGGGTGAATTCTTTTTTTTGAATTTCCTTTGCCGTCAGCATCGTTCGTTTCCGTTAGTATGCAATCATTCGGAACAACATTTGGACGATCCGCTGAAGTATAATGAGCACAATCATAGCTCCCAATATCGAGAAATCGAAATTTCCGGTATTGACTCTGCTAGTAAATCTCCGAATAGGTCTGACCAAAGGCTCCGTCAACGCTGAACAGATATTGTATGCGATTACGACAAATTTCGGCACTCTACCGCCCGCCATCGCCATAGGCCAGCTCAAGAAAGCCCTCATGACAAACACGAGAATGTATATATAGAGCAGATAATATATTACCGTTAATAGCGTCAACATAACGGCTTACAACTTCCAAGGATTGGCTGCGTCTTCGCCAAACCTTATCGCTTGATCGCTCTCGCCGGAGACATCGATGTTTTCCGGCAGGAACACGAAGATATTCTGTGCGATTTTCTGAACCTTGCCGTTGAGTGCATACGTGCCGCCCGAAAGGAAATCGAAAATCTTTCGCGCCGTATCGGTCGGAACCGCCTCAAGATTGATGATGACGGGCTTTCTGCCCTTGATACTATCGACGAGTTTGGGACATTCCTCGAAACTCTTCGGCTCGATGACCACAATTTTGTAACCTCTTGTAAGCGCATCCAAAGTGCTACTCGCCGCTCCCGGCATTGCGATCACCTTCTCTCTTTTGCTTTCATAATTTTCCTGTGGACGTTCTCTCGGCTGAAGCACAGTCCTAGCCTGTCTTTCGGTGCGTTCAGGTTTTGAAGCCCGTTCAGGCTCAGACAGCACCTCATTGTCCGAAATTTCTTCGTATTCTTCATCAAGGAACAAATCCTTAAAGCTGCTTATCAAACCCATTTTTTTCCTCCTTAGCTAACGTTATAATTTCTAGGCCCGAATATACCCGTTCCAACCCTGACCATCGTCGCCCCTTCTTCAATGGCAATCTCATAATCATGAGTCATGCCCATCGACAGATGCTTGAAGTCTATCCGGCTTCCTTCCTTGCTATATCTACCTTTTATGTCATCAAAGAGGCGTTTCACCTCTCTGAAATAACCACGAACATCCTCGGGATCATCAGCTATTGGAACCACTGACATGAGCCCCGACACGATGATATTCTCCGTACCTTTTTCAATGCTTTGTAATAACTCCTCAGCCTCGCTTGAGAGAACGCCGTTTTTTTGCGCCTCGCCTCCCGCGTTTATCTGCAGTAGGACTTCAATTTTGCGTCCATGCTGACCTGCGCGAAGGTCCAATTCTTCTGCAAGCCTGAAACTATCAACCGAGTGCACCAAATCCACTTTATCAATGATATATTTTACCTTGTTACGCTGCAAATGTCCAATCATATGCCACTTTATATTGTGGCTATTTGGGTCCATTTCAGCTATATGTTGCACTTTTTCCACTTTATCCTGTATTTCCTGAACTTTGTTTTCGCCAAAGACGTATTGGCCGCAGGATATCGCCGTTGCTATCTCTTCGGCGGATCTGGTTTTGCTCACGCAGATGAGAGTAATGTCTTCCGCATTTCTACCTGAACGGACAGCCGCGGCCTCAATATTTTCAAGCACTTTCGCAATATTTTCCCGAATATCTACCATACAACTCCCTGTCATTGCGGGCCCGACCCGCAATCCATTGCCTGTCATTGCGGGCTTGACCCGCAATCCACTGCCCTACAACTCTAGTACCCTTCCGCCCGAGGATCCGACAACACCTCATCGTAAATACGTATCGAAATTACTTCCTTACCGTCCTCCGCATCATAGAACTTTCCTTCCTTGATAAGACAACGGCCGTCATTTTCCTTTATCACCTGCACGGGAATCCACTTGAAAGTCCCGTTCTGCTGCTTGACATAAACGCCGTCCGCGCCGTGCTCCATCACAACTGCCTTACTGCCTACGACCGCACCTTCGTATTCTTCAAAGATCACCTTGACCTTTTGCGTCCTATACTTGGGCAAGTCCTTGTAATACATATCCGACTTCAGCACTATGAAATTGTCAGCACCCGCCTCCTTGATTTCGATGATTGTTGCAGACACCCTCGTCGTCCCGAGATCGACCGTTACGGCCTTGCCTTCCTCGTAGTTGGAGGTATTCACACCTTTTTTCGGTATCCAGTAAGCCATATACCAGACGTTGTTGTCGGTGAGTTTGTAAATCGGTTCACCGGTGGACACCGTCCCTCTCGTGAGACTCTTGCCCTCCTCTGGAAGCGACGCAGCCATTTCCTTGGTGAGTTCCGAGATGTTTTCAGGCGTGATACGCTTCTCATAACCATCTGCGAAATAGCTCACGATTGCCGTCACGGGAACGACACCGCCTTCACTCATCAGAGCACCGTCGCCTGCCGCCGCCAGTATATCGGCAAACGGTTTTTCCGCACCTTCCGTCTCTTCAGAGGTGGCTACGGGAACGGCTTCGTTGATATTGTAGACACGTATCCCCGTTCGAACCTTCGTGCCCTCAGGGCTGAGCGGTTCACTTCCCCCGCTTCTCGCCGCAAGAAAAAGCGTCTCAGTCCTCACAATTACTGCCGTTACTTCATCCATCACCTTGAACTCCTTGTACTCGATGATTTCGGTCTTTTCAGCAAGATCCGCTATCTTCGGCACGAAAGACATCACGCAGTAGAGCCCCACCGCGATGAAGATGAATACTATAATTGCAACTTTGGTACGGGTCTTCATTCATATAGAATATTGGAAAAAAGAGAAGAGTACAAGGGCCAAACCCCTTTTGTAACACAAACTTTATATTCCCCTCCGTGGAGGGGTGGCAGGCAAAGCCTGACGGGGTGGTTAAACTATTAACCCCGCGGGCAAAAAAACAACAATCCGTCCCGCCTCAGCGTCAACACTAAGAACAAACCGGTCTATCATAGGAAGCAAAAACTCCTTAGCGTCCGCCCCCGAAATGACAAGCAGGTCATGAGCAGGGTTGCTGATGATATCTTTGAGCTTGCCAACATATTCGCCGTCCTCGCTCAAAATTTCAGCCCCAATGAGGTCGCTTACGAAAAATTCGTCTTCCTCCTCGGGTCTAAGCTCATCGATCAAAGCCTTTACATCAAGGCCAATCAGGGCCTCTGCCGCATTTCTATCCATCACACCCGTGAGGCGAAAAATGGGAGTGTTCTTTTGAAATCTGAGGGCTTCCACGTCATACCAACGCTCGTCCTCACCAACAAAAAGGCAGGACAGCCCGCGAAGCCTATCCTTTTCGCCTGAAAAGTGATGGAGTTTGACCTCACCTAAAAGACCGGCCGCTCCGGCAATCCTACCTATTTTCAATACTTGACTATCTGACAAGTCGGTGCTAATCCTGAGTGATCTCTACACTTACTTGTTTGTTTTCTTTTGAGGCCGCCGCCTTGACAACGGTTCTGATTGCTTTCGCAATGCGGCCCTGCTTGCCTATGACCTTGCCCATATCGCTGTCCGAGACCCTGAGTTCAATAGTGACTTCGCCATCTGCCTCAACCGTTTTCACAGAAACCTCGTCCGGATGCTCAACGAGGGACACGGCGATAGCTCTTACGAGTTCTTCCATATCTGCCTCCTATTCCAGAACGCCGGACTTCTTCAGAAGTGCCCTCACGGTCTCCGTTGGCTGCGCTCCGTTAGCGATCCATCCCTTTGCCTTTTCTTCATTGATTTTGATAACTGCCGGATCCTGAAGCGGATCGAAGTATCCGAGCTCCTCAATGAACTTGCCGTCTCTTGGGCTTCTGCTATCTGCAACAACTACTCTGTAGAACGGCTTTTTCTTCGCGCCCATTCTTTTCAATCGGATCTTTACTGCCATTTTTCTTTACCTCATTAAAATACTACAACAACTGATTAACCGAACATATTTGGAAGTCCGCGCATCTTCTTGCCCGGCTTCGAAAATTGCTTCATGAGCTTACGCGTTTCGTCGTAACGCTTCACCAAGCTATTTACCTGTGATACCGGCTGGCCTGAGCCCGCCGCGATCCGCCTTCTCCTGCTGGCATTGAGGACCTTCGGATCTCTTCTCTCCTCCGCCGTCATCGACAGTATGACTGCCTCCATTCTCGCAAATTCCTTCTCTCCGTCGCTGATTTGGTCGTCGGAAATTTTGTTTGCACCCATGCCCGGGAGCATGCTCACCAACTTGCTGAGTCCGCCCATCTTGTTTATCGTCCCCATCTGTTCGAGGAAATCCTCGAGCGTGAACTCGTTCTTTCTGAGCCTCTCTTCCATCTTGGCCGCCTGCTCGTCGTCGTAGGCCGCCGTCGTC
The DNA here is from genome assembly GCA_031261345.1 of Eubacteriales Family XIII. Incertae Sedis bacterium. GTDB lineage: Bacteria > Bacillota > Clostridia > Peptostreptococcales > Anaerovoracaceae > JAISKC01. The sequence goes on from JAISKC010000053.1 coordinate 26,183, forward strand.
TGCTCTATCAGCGTCGTGATATCGCCCATGCCGAGTATTCTTCCTGCCATTCTGTCCGGATGGAAGGCCTCGAGTGCGTCTGATTTCTCGCCGACACCGATGAATTTGATGGGCTTGCCAGTAACGGTCTTTGTGGACAATGCCGCGCCACCTCTGCTGTCGCCGTCAAGTTTTGTCATGATGATCCCGTCTATGCCGAGGGCGTCAGAGAAGCCCTTCGCGGAATTGACCGCATCCTGACCCATGAGAGCGTCAACCACCAACAGTATTTCGTGTGGCCTGATGGACTTTTTTAGTAATTTGAGCTCTTCCATAAGCTCCTCGTCTATCTGTAGTCTACCGGCGGTATCGACGATGAGAACGTCCTTGCCGAGTCTTTTTGCCTCTTTGATTGCAGCGTTTGCAATAGCTTCGGGGTCCTTGCTTTCCTTGTCCGCATATACGGGAACGCCAACGCCCTCGCCTACTATTTCAAGCTGATCTATAGCTGCCGGTCTGTAAATATCGCAGGCCGCGAGCATAGGATTTTTGCCGTTCGTTTTCAGATGAGCTGCGAGCTTGCCGCAGGTCGTCGTCTTTCCTGTTCCCTGCAGACCTACCATCATAAGAATGGTGAATCCGCTCGGGCTGAATGTGAGTTTGCTGCCCGTGCCGCCCATGAGGGAGACGAGCTCGTCCTGAACTATCTTGATGACCTGTTGCCCGGGATTGAGGCTCGCGTGAATCTCTTTGCCCAGAGCTTTTTCCTTCACATTTGCTACGAATTCCTTGACCACCTTGAAGTTGACGTCAGCCTCAAGAAGAGCAAGCTTGATCTCACGCATGGCTTCGTCAATATCAGCCTCGCTTAGGATGCCCTTTCCCTTGAGTTTCTTGAAAACTCCCTGTAGTTTTTCAGATAATCCTTCAAACGCCATCTATAACCCTCAGTCCACCACCGTCATTGCGAGCAAAGCGTGGCAATCCACCCTCTGTCATTGCGGGCTTGACCCGCAATCCAGCTCTTGCCCTTCCAGTCAAATATCCAACTCCGCAATAGCAGCCCGAATGCCCTGCACATCGCCCTCGCCCGCAAGTTTCTCAATCCTCGCAAGCGTCCCGACATATTCCTCATGCTTCTTTATGAGTCCAAGTTTTGCCTCACAGTCAGAGAGTGCCTTCTCAGCCTTCGCAAGCGCCGAGCTGACGCCCTGCTTGCTGATACCGAGCTCCTCAGCTATCTCCGAAAGAGACAAGTTGTCCTCATGATAGAGACGGAAAATCTCACCCTGACGCTTTGTCAGTAATGCCCCATAATAATCAAACATAAGGCTCATTTCCATAGTCTGTTCCAACATGAAAGCTCCTAACCGTCAACCCAAAAGGTTGACACCTAAACAGGATACCACGCAAAAAAACACCTGTCAAGCAAAAACCTTGACAGTTTGCCCGCTAGCTTGCCCGCTCACTGCAGTTCTTCAAGCACCTTATCTATCTTCATAATGGCTGTTTCGTATTCGAAGAGCAAAATATTCTGCTCAATATCGGCGATGAGTCCACGAGCTTCGGGTGTAAGCATTTTGTGCATATAGCCTACCACCCGCTTATTTATCTTTTGAATGTTCATTTCGATAAGTTCGGCCTTAAGCATTTCAAGCTCAAGCTCCGGCACACCGATTTCTCTTCGATTGCGCAGCATGGGATTGTTCATATTCCCTTCCCTGGAAAGAACTTCGTCAATTTCCGTAAGCAGATCATTCAGAGCGCTCAAAAAGCTATCCGTATTCTCCAGAACCAGTTGTCCTTCACCATTTTTCGCAGCTCGCTCAAGTTGCGCCGCAGTATCCGCGATTTTCTCAATACCGATGTTTCTTGCAGCGCCCTTGATGGCATGCACATATATAGCATATTCTTCCCAATCTTCATCAGTTCTCGTTTGATTGATCTTTTCCATCTTCTCTCTTGCATCTACACAAAAGTCAGCGAGAATGCCCATGTATGCAGTGATTGAGCCCCCAACATATTCAATTCCAAGGGGAATATTCACCCCTTTTATCATAAACCCCATGGATTTTGGCGGTGTATTTTCTACGATGAAATTCTGTGAACCCCTCTTTTGTTTTTCAATGGGAATCCACTTTTTCAAAATATCGTGCAGCCTTTTCATATCGATGGGTTTGGAAAGAAAATCGTCAATGCCCTGTTCAGACCAAAAGTCCTTTTTGCCCATCACGACATTTGCGGTATAAAGGACGATGGGTAGTTTGGAGAAATATTCATCATGCTCGGCCATAGCCCTTATCTTTGTAGCTGCTTCAATCCCATCCATATCAGGCATCATATGATCCATCAGGACGAGATCAAACTTGTTGAATCTGACTAGGTCAAGTGCCTCCCTACCGCTTTCACAAACGTGCACGTCTATCATATAAGACGAAATAAGCTCTTGAGCAACCCTCAGATTTGTTGCCATGTCATCAACCACAAGAATCTTTGCCCCCGGTGCAGTGAAGTCTTGGAATTGTTCATCTGCATTACTTTCATTTTCCAAAATGCCGTTCAATACATTTGCAACAATGATTGCATTTATAGGCATGATAATGCTTCGAACACTTCGGAACGATGAAATCTCAGCGAGTTCAACCATTACTATAAGTTGAACGGGCTTGACACAGGCGGAAAGCACATCCGTACATTCGTCGGCAAACTTTGCAGGCACAAATACATAGTCATATTGCCCCGATTTCATTTCGGTAATAAATTCGGAGATATTTTGTGAGTAACATGTGGGTCTTATGCCCAAATCATTTATAGCCTTTGTAATGGAAGCAAAGTAAACGGGGCGATGTTCAAAGATCAGAACATTTTTGTCAATCGTATTCCGCACCTCGGCAATGCACGCGCATTCATCATAGGACTGGATAGCGGTCGCGGTGAAAGTTGAACCGACACCATATTTGCTCGAAACAGAAAGATCTCCGTCCATTGCACGGCACAGGTTGTAGGTTATGGCAAGTCCCAAACCGGTCCCCTCAATTCCCTGATTTTTTTCAAAATCCACACGCGTGAATTCGTCGAAAAGCGTAGCTACATCCTCATCCCTGATACCTATTCCGCTATCGCTCACCTTGAAAATCAATTTGATTTGAGAATCTGAAACCTTCTCAGACTGAATCTCGAGGTCCACAAATCCCTTATGCGTATACTTCACAGCATTTGTAAGAAGATTGACGAGAATCTGTTTAAGGTGAGGCTCGTCTCCTATCAATGATTCCGGAATGTTCGGATCGACCCTGACCGTAAAATCCAGCTTCCTATCCATGAGGCGCACGCGAATGACATTCACGACATCACTGACCATTATTGCGGTAGAGAACCTTCGGGAATCGATTTCAAGCTCACCCGATTCAATGTGTGAAAAGTCCAAAATATCGTTTATGATCGCAAGAAGATTGTTTCCGGACTGGCGTACTATTGAAATGTACTCCTGCACCTCAGTGGTGATGCTCTGACGCGAAATGAGCTCCGAAATACCCAGTATGGCATTCATCGGCGTACGAATTTCATGACTCATCTTTGCAAGAAAACTGGATTTACTCTTATTCTCGCTTTCAGCCTGCATTCTGTCATAGCTGAGCCGAACAATGAAGAATCCAATGATGATAGCCAAGGCAAGTGAGAGCAAGATCAGTACAATACACATAGGCCATACATCAGCGTAATAATTTGCTGTAGGCACAGAAACGCTTATATACCAACCGTTATACATGATTCTGGAAAAATTGATTACTTCCATACCATCAAAGTTTTTCAGGCGTGCGGAAGAAATGGTCTTTCCTCCATCACTCAGTGCCTTGAAAATGGCTTCATGAGGTATGCTGATGTCCTTTAATTCTTCCCCGACATAATTGACATTTGGGTGTGTGATATACTTAAATTCGGTATCTATAAGCATACCATATCCACCATTTTTTGATTGGAGCGATCGCAATTCTTTTGTAAGCACACCGATATTCACATCTATGGCAATGACGCCGAACCGCTGGCCGTCCTCGCCGTTCAAGCCTGTCGATAATGTGATCATTGCGTCGCTGGTGCGATTGCTATCGAACACGTCGGTATAAAAGACCTTGTCGGTAAATGGCTGCACCTGCTTGTACCATTCCTGATTCAATGGATTTCCCAAGGATAGCGAATTCCACTGTGTAGCGATGATCATCTCTTTGTTAATATATCCGTAAAGAGATACGATGCCATCCATAGTGTTGTCCGTATTCGCAAGCCACTGGTCATAGTGGATAAGACTTGCCCTGATTTCATCCATAGACACACCGGACATCAACTTTTCTTCCATATATGCCGCAGCATCCCTGAGGGTGATTTCTGCCTCTCGCATTTCTCCGGTCAAAGTAGCTTCCGCCGCATCTAAAAGATTTTCTGATATTGCATCGAGTTGCTTACTGACCGAACGGAATGCAAAAACGGAACTGATTGTGGCAATCAGCAGGAAAGAAACCAATGTGAGCAAAAGAGGTCTGATCGATTTCCTTATTGCGGCTCTGTATTTCATCATTACTGTCTATATACCGATACGTGGCTCTGCAATCTCAAGGAAGGCACGGGTTATCAATGGGTCAAAATGTGAACCTTTTTCATTTTCTATGATTTCGACCGCCTCATTATGGGATAAGGCACCTTTGTAGGGTCTTTCGCAAACAAGGGCGTCATAGACATCTACTATCGCCATCAGTCTGCCCTGCAATGGAATAGCTTCCGCTGCAAGCCCTCTGGGATAACCGCTTCCGTCCCATTTTTCGTGATGTGTGCCAGCCAATATCTTTGCATGCATGAGAAAATCATTTTCTCCGACCGATGCCTGTATGCTCTCAATTATCTTCTCACCAAAGGTAGTATGTTTCTTCATCTCTTCAAATTCATCGTTTGAGAGCGGCCCCGGTTTCAGAAGAATATTATCCTTGATTGAGATTTTGCCCACATCGTGCAGTTTTGCGGAACTGAAGAAAATGTTTAAATCCCAATCGCCCAACACATCCGAATAGCTATTCTCAGCCAAAACTTCCTCAGTAAGTAGGCGAAGCAGATGTTCGGTACGTTCAATATGACCACCCGTGATGTCATCACGGCTCTCAACAAGGTTGCTCATCGTATAGAGAACCGCATGCTGAAGTTCAACGACAGACCGACTCTTTTCCTCAACCATTTGGGTGAGATTGTCGTTCCAATCCATAAGTTGCTTTTTTTGAGATTCTATCAGTATATGAATTCCCACCCGTTTTTTTAGCAGACCTGGCGAAAACGGTTTTCCAATGTAGTCCACGGCACCCATGTTCAGTCCTTCAAGCTCACTTGCTTGGTCAATTTGCGATGTCAGGAAAATCACAGGAATATTTGCCGTTTCTCTGCTTTTTTTGAGCTCTTTGACCGCTTCGTGCCCATCCATTTCCGGCATCAGCAAATCCATCAATATCAAATCGGGGGTAACGCTTTCCAATATCTGAAACAGTTTCTTTGCAGACGGCATCGTGAATACATCATATTCATCTTCAAGCGTGCTGAGCGCAAGTTTCAATATGACGGTGTCATCGTCAACAACTATGATTATTTTTCTTCTATTTTCCTTCAATGCATTTGCCCCCAAGTGCCCAATTTTATTCAACATACTTTGTAGAAATTACATATTCTCGCCTAATACTAATATACGCTATTCTCAGAAAAAAAAAACGCTATCTTCCAAAAATTACAAACATTTTACCTCAATTTTACCTACATGTTGTTTTTTGCACAATAGTAACGATTTCATTGTAAAAATTACACCCTTTATGGAGGGGACAGGTCCGCTGTCCTGTTTTTTGGGAAAAAGCGAGACAGCGGACCTGTCCCCTCTCTTGCCCTATTTCTTTACTACCGAGTAGCCGTTGCCGATCATGGTGGCTACAAGGCGATCGTCTTCGCCGTAAACATCTATGCAGTAGACCGGAGTTCTCTTGCCTCCGCCGATTTTGTCCGCGATGGCTAGCAATTTCTCACCATTTTTGCCAGCGGTCAAATATGAAATCGAAGCCGACTGGCTGACCGTGATGAAACCGTCGTTTTCGGATAGATGCCTGAAATTTGAGGCCACAGCAAAGGCCGAATCAGCCAAGGTGTAGATTGCACCTCCCTGCACCGCGCCGCCCGCATTCATGTGGTCATCGCTCGCAATAAGGCTACATTTGCAGTATTCAAAACCCGCTTCTTCTATGACTACACCGGTTCCCACCAGATACTTATCATCAGCAAATACATCTCGAACATCTTCAATACTTATCATATCTATCTCCCTGTCATTACATACACTATACCCTGTCATTGCGGCCCCCATTCTTTGTCATTGCGGGCTCCGACCCGCAATCTACCCCTCATACAAATAATAAAGCTGCGGCTTGAGCTCGCCCCTATCAATCAAAGAAAGCACACTCGAAACATCGCTCTTCCCGCCTCTGCCGTCCTTCACGTCCAACAAAAGCTCGCTCGCCTTAGCAAACATATTGTTCCAAATCGAATGGTCAGCCTTGTAAACCGCATTGCTGATTGTCGCACCCTTATTCATATCAAGTATCGACTGCTCAGCGTCCGCATTGAGCGCGACCTCGTCGATCAATCCGTTTTCCTTTGCCTGAGCGGCCGTATAAATCCTGCCGTCAGCGATGGTTTTGACATCGTCGATACTCATTCCTCGGCCCTCGGAAACTATCGAGACGAACCTGTCATAAGCCTCGTCTACAATGCTCTGATATATGCCTCTCTGCTCGTCGGTCAGCGGCTCAAAATAGCTGCCCATGCCCTTATTCGGCCCCGATGTGATATCCGTAGCCGTGATTCCGTGCTCACTCAGGAAGCCCGAAACATCATAAATTGTGCCGATGATGACGCCGATAGAGCCAGTAGTCGCATTTCTGTTTGCAAAGATGCGGGTCGCAGGCGCGGCGATGTAGTAACCGCCGGAAGCCGCCATATGAGCCATGTAGACATAAATAGGCCGTTTCCCCTTGTTCGCTTCCTTGTATTCCAGAATTTTTTCGTAAAGCTCGTCGCTCTCATACACCGAACCGCCGGGCGAGTCAATGTATAGATAAAGTGCAACGTTGTTTTTGTCAGCAATCAGAGTGTCAATAGTCTTCATCGTCCAGTCGTGATGATAGCTCGCATCAGACGATGAATAAGGATCGCCGCCGTTCCCTATCGTGCCCGCCACCGTCACCTTGGCGATGTATTTGCCAGTCTGCGGCGGCGTATAGGTCTTGACGCTCGTCGTAACCCCAAGGTCTCCGGACATCAAACTGCCCAGACTGCGCGTGAACGACGATATCATCCAAGCCAACAAAGCAATGATGACCACAATCACTATCGCGACAATAATATAAGTTTTCTTCCGGCTTTTCTGCCCCTGTTTTACATAATAAGGATTATCCATTTTGCCTCCATGTTCATTCAGTCATTGCGGGCTCCGACCCGCAATCTGCTTTGTCATTGCGGGCTCCGACCCGCAATCCACCTATATAGCCTTAGTAGCTATCTCTTCCAGTAATTTCGTCATAAGTTCATCTGCCGTGAACTCGCCTATCTCGCCTTCCTTGCTTGAACGGACGGGGAAGCTACCGCTTTCCTTTTCCTTCTCACCGATAACGACGATATACGAATCCCTAGCGTTTCTGGCCTCCCTGATCTTGAAACCGATTTTTTCGTTTCGCCCATCAACCTCGGCCCTGAGTCCGGCCTCCTTGAAATCCGCACAAAGATCATAGGCAAAATCATTCAGCTCAGTCGCGATAGTGAGGAATTTTACCTGCACGGGAGCGAGCCAGAGCGGGAATTTGCCCGCGAAATGCTCGGTCAAGATACCGATGAACCTCTCAATCGACCCAAATATGACCCTGTGAATCATCGACGGCACGTGTTTTTCATTGTCAGAGCCGATATATGAAATGTCGAAACGCTCCGGCATCTGATAGTCGAGTTGCACCGTGCCGCACTGCCAAGTCCGCCCGAGGCTATCCTCCAAATGAAAATCTATCTTAGGCCCATAGAAAGCCCCGTCGCCCTCGTTGATGATGTAATCGATACCCATTTCGCCAACCGCATTTATCAAGGCGTTCGTCGCGTTTTCCCAGTCCTCTTCCGAACCCATCGAATCCTCCGGTTTCGTTGAAATTTCAACGTGATATTTGAATCCAAAAATGGTGTAGACGCTGTCGATGAACGAAACGACGCCCTTGATTTCATCGTTGATTTGCTCGGGCAGCATGAAGATATGCGCGTCATCCTGCGTGAACGTCCTCACTCGCATGAGCCCGTGAAGTGCCCCCGAAAGCTCGTGTCTATGCACCTGCCCAAGCTCCGCATACCTGATGGGAAAGTCCCTGTAGCTATACATTTTGCGCTTGTACGTCAGCATGGCACCCGGGCAATTCATCGGCTTGATCGCATAGTCGCCATCGTCAATCTTCGTGAAATACATATTGTCCTGATAATGGTCCCAATGCCCCGATGTGTGCCAAAGCTCCTCGTTTAGAATGATAGGGGTTTTTATTTCTGTGTAACCGCGTTTTGCGTGTTCTTCTCGCCAGAAATTCTCAAGTTCGTTTCTGATGATCATCCCGTTTGGCATGAAAAATGGGAACCCTGGCCCTTCTTCAACTATCATGAAAAGGTCCATTTCCTTGCCTATCTTCCTGTGGTCGCGCCTCTTTGCTTCCTCAAGTTTGTGCAGATAGTCGTCAAGTTCCTCACGCTCCGGAAAAGATGTGCCATAAATGCGCTGAAGCATCTTATTCTTTTCATTACCGCGCCAGTAAGCCCCTGCGACGCTCATCAGCTTTAGGGCCTTGACCACGCCCGTGCTCTCGATATGCGGACCCTTGCAGAGATCCACATAGTCTCCCATCTTGTAAAAAGAAAGAGTCTGCTCATCCGGCAAATCTTCTATGAGCTCGCGCTTGTAGGGCTCGCCAGCCTCATCTGCCCAAGAAAGAGCCTCCTCGCGAGGCAAATCGTATTGCTCAAGTTTGTGGTTCGCCTTCACAATACGCTTCATTTCCTTTTCAATATCTTTCAAATCCTCTTCCGTGAACTTGTGCTCAAGGTCGAAATCATAATAATATCCGTTTTCAATAGCCGGTCCAATCGCCAGTTTCGCCTCGGGCCAGAGCTTTTTGACCGCGTAGGCCAAAATGTGCGAGCTCGAATGCCTGAACGAATCCCGCGCCTCAGCATCATTCCAATCAATTTTTTGAAGTGCCATAATCGTTTATCCTCCTCTGATAATATGTTATCATTATAGCATTAAATTAGATTACTAATAAAGTAATGCGAGGAGGAAATGATATGAAACATACAATTGGTGTAATAATGGAGAACAAACCCGGTGTCCTATCGCGGATTTCCACCCTGCTCGCGCGCAGAAATTTCAACGTTGACAGTATCACAGCCAGCCCGACGTCCGACCACGATGTAACGCGTATGACGGTCGTGGTCGAGGGCGACCAATACGTAGCCGACAATGCCGCCAACGAAATAGGCAAGCTCGAAGATGTAGTGGAAATAGAAATGCTCAATGACGGTTCGGCAAAGATCAGAGAAATCATACTCATGAAACTTGGCGTAGACAAAGCCAACCGTGGCAAAATCATCGACATAGCAAAGGTTTACGACTGCAAAATAGTAGACGCAACCGACGACACCATCATGATTGAGCACAGTGATAAACCGGAAAACATCGACACCCTTCTGAAATTGGTTTCCGAATTCGAACTGATAAGCATGGCAAGAGGCGGAGCAGTAGCCCTAAGAACCGGCGACAAGTAACAAAATAAAGGAGAGGATGAATGAGCAAATCTCAAGTTACAATTACATGGATGTTCTATATGCTATTGCTATTTCGAAGACGACTGTGTTTGACTTGGGATGAGTTGGATATTCTCCAGCAAAATTATAAACTCTCCGATTTTTTATTGGCGCAATATGAATTGCTACATTATTATGATAATGACTATATCATAGAAGATATTCTTAGATACATTAGAGATCAAGGCGGTGACATTCGTGACATACAAAGAGCTGGATAAGCCACTATATCATGGAACATTTGAAAATTTCTCAGAGATTGACATTTCCAAAAGTGCGCCTAAAAAGGACTTCGGACAAGGCTTCTATTTGACAAATGACATTGATCAAGCAAAAAAGTTTGCGCGGTTAAAGGCTGTGCGTGAAAATCGCCGCCAAGGATATTTGCTTACATTCAATTTCACGGAATCAGATAATTTAAGTGTCAAGCAATTTACGTCATCTAATGAGGAATGGTTTGATTTTGTTTTGAGGAATCGAGGCGCTGGCAATTACGCAAGTAAAGGACCAAATGAATCATGCGACATCGTTATTGGACCTGTTGCAAATGATGCCGTTGGTGTGGTTCTCAACAATTTCATTGATGGAGTATACGGCGATCAATATTCTGCGGATGCAAAAAACACAGCAATAAGATTACTGCTCAGCCAAAAGCTGCACAATCAAGTTTTCTTTGGCACAAAAAATGCTATAAGATGTTTAAGTTTAAAGGAGAAACTCGATGTTTTCCTTGACTGACGAGGTGATTGAAAACACTATTAGTAGCACAAGTGGTATGATAGTGACTTCGGTTTCTGAAAGCTTGAATATACCCATATCTGATGTGTCAGAACAATTTCTTGCATCAAATACTTTTGCTCTGCTTAGGGACAAGGAAACCGGTTATTACTGGGATAGCATAGGTGAATTAATAGATATGTTCCTGTCCGAAATATCAAAGTAGCATCTATCTCACTCCTTATTCGCAGCATCGGTAGGTGTGAACTTGACCGCATAGCCGCTATTGCCTAGTTGTGCCACTTATGGAATCAGCCTTTAAATGTTCAGCCCAAGCTTCATCATCTCGACCAAGTTTTTGTAAAACTTCCCCAAGCGAGGAATGGTATCCCGCATTTTCCGGCTCTATATCGACCGCTTTTTGGTACTCAATCAGTGCCTCGTCGTATCTATCCAACATATAAAAATTCAACCCAAGACCAGAATGATAGTAGGCAACTTCCGGTTCTATATCAACTGCTTTTTGGTACTCAATCAGTGCCTCGTCGTATCTATCCAACATATACAAATTCAACCCAAGACCAGAATGATAGTGGGCAGCTTCCGGTTCTATATCGACCGTTTTTTGGTGCTCAATCAGTGCCTCATCATATCTACTCAACATATACAAAGTCCATCCAAGACTATAATGATAGTAGGCAGCTTCCGGATCTATATCAACCGCTTTTTGGTGCTCAATCAGTGCTTCATCATATCTGCCTAGCCCGTAAAAGGCATCGCCGAGCCTATCCCGATAATGGGCATTTTCTGGATCCTCCAAAACGGCTTTCAGCTTTTCTGCCAACGTGTCATCAGGCTCTACACTGTCAACTTCACTCTGCGCTTGGGAATGGTCATGCACAGAAAATACTCCATCGTTCCAGTATCCGATGACTTTCTTTATACCCTTCTGCTTGCTCCAATATGTGACCGCACCATTGTAGGGATATCCTTCGCCAAGATAACGATATAGTCCCCATTCGACGTTTTCAAATATGTGAATGAGACTTTCGTAATTCACATTCAAATTATTTGTGATGTTGTAACAATAAGCAGTTGGCATGATGGTGCCAATATACCCACCTGTCCAATTGAGCATCGCATCCTTAATGTTACGCATACGATAATATTCTCCAACCTCGAACAACTCGCTTGCAGCTAGGGCAAACCTCTGCGGCAGAGTCATTCTCATTGTTTGCATCTGTCTTTTACTTATCCTTTCCGAATTTTTACTATCATCCGGTCGGATGTTTACCGGTAAGTTAAGGGCATAGAACCATGTGTCAATTGCCCAATGAGACAATTTGCTATCAAAGCCGTGGTCATCAGTCAATCCTAAAAATATGCGATGTGAGATCAAATTTCGATCCGTTCCCGCATCAAGCAAGTCATAAATTCCAAGTTCAAAAACATATGATAGAACCCTCGATTCTTTCTTCATTCCTGGCAACATATCAAGAAGAAGAGCGTAGACGCTTTTTCTGTCCTTCATCGAGCGAAAATATTTAGTCCAAACCTCTTTGAATTGATCCTGCGTGTCATCTGCTACAAAAGTAATCATACCATCCCCCAGTAATTATTTCCAAAATCCTAAATGTCGCTACAAATTCGGAAAGAGACTTTGCCACCGCCACGAACCTTTTGAGCTGCTTCACACCATGGGCAGATGACATTATTTTCCCCAATATTGCAAAATAGTTTTCCACATTGGGAGCAAATAGTCATCTTTTTTGACTGACAATACGGGCAACCGGGAAAATTCGCACTTGCGTAGACAAGACCACCTATCACAGCCTGATCGTATCCTTCTCGCTTTGCCGTTTCCTCTTTTATCGGAAATGTCCATGTCATTTCCCAACGGTTTTCGCTTACATTCTCAATGCGAATGCCATACAATCGTTTCGTTTCAGGACACTTGCATATTGCAATGACGGTTTCATTCATTGTTTTCCAACACCTTTTCATCAGCGAAGTAAGCTACTACCATCGTTGTATCATCACCACAGCCCATTTTGCTCGTTTCGACAAGCCAATCAGTGAGATTTGATTCTACCGCCTCGAAGCCATGTTCTTTGATGTTGTTGAAATATTCACGAATCGCATTGTCATATTCTCTTTGACTTGGATAGCTGTTTGCAAATCCGTCCGTTGTCAAAAAGTAGGCATACGGACGATTTTCTGACTTTTTCAAACGAAGCACTTTGGTCTTTGCGTTCTTCCACGAATCAACCCTACCAATGGAATGTGTCTCAACTCCGAGAATTTTGTCGGTCACGACCACGGATTCGATTTTATTATCATCAATACGAACAGCATCCCCATCCCCAAGCTGGAAAGCAAAAACAAAGTCCTCGGCAATCACCAATCCGAGAAGGGTTGACCCGTATTTTTTTAGAAGCAATGACCAATCTATAGAGCCGTCATCATGTAGACAATCATGGCGCATCTCTGACTTGTGTTTGCGATGAACTTCTTCTTTCCATTCATTGGTTATCGTTTGCGCAATTTTCGTTTGACCATCTCTGTTTAGAAAACTAATTAGTTCATCAGTCGCAGGTGAGTATTTTTTATCCTTTTTGAAAGCTGTAAGTACACCATCTGTAATAGCCCCTATCTTCTCCTTTAGCAGTGAATCTGAAAATTTATCAATCCTATATTTCCGAGCATAATCACTCATAATGCGGCAAAATACATCAACCGCAATTTGCGATCCATCTTTGCTGAATTCCGCATATTTGCTGCCGTGTCCATCCGCAACTGCAAGAATTAGCACATTGCCTTCCTCCACAATCTTAAAGCAATCTTGCCCCTCAGTGCCTGAACGTTCATGCGAAGCCCCTGTTACGCTTTTGCCCAAAAAATGTACTTGCATTTCATTATTTCCCCATAAGTTACCAAACATCGCCTCCACTGATATCATCTCCACTCGGTATGTTGTCAATATCAATTACCAGTGGCGCACCACCCCCACCTCCTGAAGACACTCCATCCGGTGCAAATGTTGCACCTTTTGGTGCGTCAATTTCAGCAGGTCTGCTTGCAGGTGCCGATACTGCCGACGCCGCTGTTGATGCCCACTTTATCATACGGATTAATGCCTCCGGGTTATTCGCCTGAAGAACAAGTTCGCTATTGTCAGTGAATTCCTTGAGAACCGTATCGTCCGCATCCTGCCCGATTGATATTGCGATTTTCACGGCTTTTTTCCCCCAAGGAAGATTTTTCAATGCATCGAGTGATTTCTTGTAATTGTCCGTGGGTTGCCCATCAGAGAGTAACACCAGCACAGGCGGAAGTGCACGGTCTGTCATTGGAGGAATTGTAAGTTGTGCCGTAAGTAGTTCAAAAGCCTTTCCCAGATCAGTGACTCCTCCTGCGATCAAATCCTCCCACGCAAAATCTTCTACTGCCACAGGAGCAGTTGTAATCCATGACGCCCCCGTTGAAAATTTCAGCGTTTGAACCAACAGTTGTGCGTTGGGGTTGTTCTCCGCTGCACTCACCATCTCTGGGATTACCGATTGAATTGCATGGTTCACCGCCCCGATTTTTTCTCCGAACATCGATCCTGAGCAATCCACAATCCAAAAAAAGTGTAATGGTCTGCTTGCGAGTGCTCCGCCCGGTCTTACTAATATCTTCTTCATTTTGTCCTCCTCTTACTATTATAAATATAATGAATTTTCTATCCATCACGAGCTTTTATCCAAGTTTTTCAAACGTTCCTACAAGTTGACCGAAATTAATTTTTGAATCCTTCGCAATTGTCGCAGATCTTCCTGGAGAAACGGGTATCTGAGTGCCGTCCGCTTTTATGTACGTCCAGTTTTCATTGCTCTCATTTCTGATACCCCACAAGTTGGGATTGTTAGGATTTTGTATAAGGGATCCAACGACCGTTTCCATATCGTAATCTTTATTTAAATCATGGGAAAAAAGCCTTGCTCCAGCATTGAGGAGAACGTTATTCTTACCAATGTGAAGGATGAGAGGAATGCTAACCACTTTTTTGCAGTGCCAGCAAGTGTGTGCTTCCCCTGCACTTGCCTTATCTTCATCAAAGAAAACTTCCACTCCACACGAGCCGCATTTGACAATACCAGTCATCAAATTTGCGAATGCATCAAGCCATTCATTCTCAGTAACTCGGCGGGCTGGCTCCCTTAGTCCAATTGTAAATGAGCGTTTGAACAAATCTTTTAGTTTCTGCGGATAAAGTTCCCAATAAGTCAGCGCATTATCTTGATAGCCTTTCAATGGAAAGTTACTCTTATCATTTTCGTCAAAAATGAAAAGGGGCTTGGTTCCGTAAAGCTGGCTCATTGCAGGTATGTCCATACACTTTATTTTCGCCTCAAGTGCCCCTTCAAGAGGATGGTTGAGCATGAACATATAGAATAAAAGAACCGCAAGCGAAAACAAATCAGTATTTCTCGACGGCTTATCTTTTCCAACGACAATCTCCGGAGCCATGAAACGGGGTGTACCATAAACAGTTGTAGGGCTCAAATTTGCCGCAACATTATCATTGTCACAAATGAGGACATCCCCCGTTTTCGGATTTATGAATAAATTACCAAATGAGATATCACGATAGGAATACCCCATGACATGAAGCTTTCTATATCCCAATGTCAGATTGTATGCCGCCTTGCTAAGTGCGTCGAATGTGGGCTCAGCCCTACGTTTCATAATGTCTACAATACTTTTGTATTCCGATGGTCTAAGCGGCATGATGTATCCAAATGAATCAGAACTCTGAACAATCATATCCTGCGGCCAAAGAAATGTATCATCGGGAGCACCCTCTTTCACAAGATTCTCAATAATCTCTTTCTGCTCTTTTGTAGCCATATGTTTGAAATACCACTTCAACGCATACTTTGAAGTTCCTTTTGTAACCGAGTAAACTTCGCCTTGACCACCAGCACCAAGAAAATCCATCACTAAATAATCATTTCCGCTCTCTGATTTAAGGAATTCTCCTGATTTTAATAAACCATCCATTTTTTCCTCCTTCACGTTACCAAAGTGACTACCTGAGAAATGACATTGCCATCCGGTACAAACAACCGAAATGATTTTGTGTCATATTGAAGCTCGATAGCATTTGAATATGGATTGATTGCAGATAACTTCGTATGAAGCTTATCAAAGCCATTCGTAGTCGACTGGAAGATGATACGCTTGTTTGTGATATAGAGTATTCCATGAATCTGCTCCGTATACTCGTCCTCAACTACATCTGTCTGACCTTTGCCCATATAATGGCGAATACCAAATAATCCCTGGAAACTCGCACCGCCACCTCGACGAACATATCTTTTATGTTTCTTTTCAACGACGAGAATGGCAGGGTCGAAGTAATGAAGTTCTTCACTTTGCTTCATTATCAGCCTTTGCGTCTTCAATATGGCAAGACGTCCATTTCTGATTTCATCTATCGCAGCCATAGGCATTTGTGAAACCAAAATCGGGGTATTACTAATATTAGCCGTGTCGCCCGTTAACCAATTCCAAAAACTCATACGCTCTCTATGACATCTGCACGCAACAAAAAAACACCTCGCGAAAAACAACGCAAAGTGTCCAAAGCCCAACAATATAAAGGCGTGTCGCTATTTCTTAGAAATGAGCACCCCCCCCCATTTAACATTATTTACCATATGGAGATCAAAAAACAACATCTAAGTCCTTCCAAAAACAAAAATCAATTCTCCAAAACCATTAGCCCTGCAAGATAACCAACCAAACCAACAGTTAAGGCAATGCTAACACCAAAGTAAAAAAATAACAAGTAAAATTTTAGTAAAGCCCGCGGCAATTTACGCGGCAATTTCAATGTCAGCAAAACAACATCAACGTGAGCAAAACGCGTACTATTTGCCAATTCGGTAAAAACAAAGGGTGTTTTTCTACCATATTCCCGAATAGTACGCGATTATAAATCCTCAACATTGCCCTCACTATGACGGTTGCTGGATTCTGCGACTTCGCGCAGAATGACATAGCAAATTGCAGGATGACATTATAATTTACTTCGCTGGTTTGTACTTCTTTAGGTAGGCTCTGATGGCTTCGGCTTTGTCCGGAGCCGTTTTGCTTAGTTTATCGGCGATTTCTTCTGCGTCCACTATTGAAAATACGGGGAAGTTCATCTCTCTGCTCGCCTCAACCACGGCACTGAGTTCGCCCTGCCCACGCTCTTTTCTATCGACGGCGATGAGCGAGCCGATGATATTTGCACCTTCTATCGAAGCGATGAGCGGCACGACTTCCCTGAGTGCGGTGCCGGCTGTCATCACGTCGTCCACAATCAAAACATTTGAGCCGGCTGTCGGAACCAGTCCAACGAGGTTTCCGCCCTCACCGTGATCCTTTGCCTCCTTGCGATTGAAGCAATACCCAACATCTATCCCAAAGTCCTTAGCCAAAGCGATACTTGTAGTAACGGCAAGAGGGATACCCTTGTAAGCAGACCCAAAAATGACATCGGGAAGCGAAGTGATAAGCCCACTCTCCTTCGCATCTACGATAGCCGCCGCATAGTAGGACCCGAGCTCAGAAATAAGAAGCCCTGTGTTGAACTTGCCGGTATTCACCATATAGGGAGACTGCCGCCCACTCTTCAAAGTGAAATCTCCAAAGGTAAGAGCTCCCGAAGAAAGCAAAAACGAAACAAACGAACCCTTATAATCATTAGTGCTCATAATTCCTCCTTAGCAGCTCCAAAGTCTGCTCATCGTGCAGAAGCTCCGTCAGCTCCGACAAAATATCAATAGGGGCTACGGGATTGATCAGCGCCGCAGTGCCAACGGCAACAGCCCGCGCACCGGCAAGCAAGAACTCAAGCGCGTCCGCCCCCGTCATGATACCGCCCATGCCGATGACGGGCAAAGACACGGCGCGGGAGACCTGATAGACCATGCGAACAGCGACAGGTTTCACAGCCGGACCGGAAAGCCCGCCGGTACCGTTCGCGAGGACAGGTTGGCCGGTTCGAAGATCGATCCTCATGCCCAAAAGTGTATTTATCAAAGAAATCGCGTCCGCTCCTGCTTCCTCAACGGAGCGAGCAATGGCGGAAATATCCGTTACATTCGGGGTGAGCTTCACAATCAGCGGCTTCCGTGTGAGCTTTCGAACTTCCCGAACGAGCTCAGCTGCAAGATTTGCATCGGTTCCAAACCCGATACCGCCGCAGGAAATGTTCGGGCAGGAGATGTTCAGCTCAAGCATATCGACATCGGTCCCATCAAGTTTGGATACGACCTCAAGATATTCGTCCACACTATGACCGCAAACATTGCAAATTACCGTAGCTCCCAAATCCTTCAAAGCGCGAAGCTCGCCTGTGATGTAGTCATCGACACCCTTGTTCTCGAGGCCGACGGAATTCAGCATTCCTCCATAGGTCTCCGCTATTCGAGGTGTTGGGTTTCCCTCCCAAGGCAAAGGAGCGACACCCTTCGTAGTTACTGCCCCCAAAAGACTTGGATCATAAAAACCTGTGGTATACTGCCCACTGAAAGTCCCTGAAGCCGTAGTGACGGGATTCTTCCATGTAACCCCCGCAATATTCACACTCAAATCAAAATTTTTCATCTATCACCAAACTATTATCACCAAACTATTTTCTCGGCGGGAAATACGGGCCCATCGACGCAGACCTTCCTGCGCAAAAGTCCGGCGCCAGTACCATCGGCGTTTTCATCAGCCTTCACCTCAATCGAGCAGCCGACGCAGGCTCCGTAGCCGCAACCCATACGAGCCTCAAGCGAAGCCCGAAGAGGAATACTCAGCTCCTCGCACCAAGAAGCTACGGTCTTCATCATAGGCTGAGGTCCGCAGGTCAGAGCGCACGTCCCTGCCTCACTCGAAAGGCCCCGCGTATCAAACTCCGTATTCAGCAGATCGACAACGGTTCCTACCCGTCCCCCTGAAGAAGCAAGCGGAATAGTATCAGAAATCGCATGAACATGGACACCGAAAGCTTCAAACTCACGGAGATACCAAGGCTCGGCAGGAAATCCCAGATATGCACTAATTTTCTTAGGCATGTCCGCAACAAAATGTCCATCCGCAAGCACCCTAGCCGCAAACAATAGAGGCGCAACACCGAGTCCTCCTCCGATCAAAAGTACCTCATCTCTCGGGCCGTATGAATTATCATAAAAAAAGCCGTTGCCGTGCGGCCCGAAAATCTCCAAAAAAACGCCGTCAACAGTAGGCTCTTCCCCGTATCCAATCAAACGGCTAAGCTCCAAAGTCCCCTCACCGACCACGGCATAGACAAGGGTGAGCACCTCATTCTCCATGTCCGAATCACAAATGCTGATAGGTCTTGGCAAAAGCAAATCCTCGCGCGGCAAATAAACATTCACAAACTGCCCTGGCAGCACGGCGTCCACAAGCAAAGGAGCGTCCACCTTCATCTCGAAAACGCCCTCGGAGACTTCCCTGTTACTGATTATCCGATAATTGTTTCTCATAGCACAGAGTTGAGGTCGTCCCTCATGGAAATGGCCGCCGCCCGCGCCGCTTCGCCAACACTCGCACCAGAAGAATTCTTCCACGCACCGATGATTCCGCGCGAGGAATTCACGATACAGCCCCTGCCATTTTTGTCAAAAAAGCCGCGAAGATCGGCCGCCGAACCGCCCTGCGCACCGTAGCCTGGCACGAGGAAAAACGTGTTGTCCATCGTGTGCCTGAGCCGCTCGCCCTCCTCAGGGTGAGTCGCCCCGACAACCGCGCCAATCTTGCTGTAGCCGTATTTGCCGACAAAATCCTTGCCCCAGTGGTTGACGAGGCCGCCAACGTATTCGTAGAGCGGAAGCGTGCCGAGCGTCGTATATGCTATAGGCAAATCTTGGATATCCTTACTGCTCTTGTTACTCGTCTTCACGAGCATGAAAATACCTCGCTCGAGTTCGGAAAGGACCTTCGCAAACGGCTCGATGCTGTCGTAGCCGAGGTAGGGATTTAGCGTAACAAAGTCCTCGCACCAGACCTTGAAATCGTGGCCGGCCGCGTGGGTGAAGCCGATGTGGGTTGCGTATGACTCAGCCGTCGAGCCGATGTCGCCGCGCTTGATGTCGCCGATGACTATCAGCCCCTTTGACTTCGCATATTTCACGGTCTCGATGTAGGCGCCTATGCCCTCATAGCCGAGTGCTTCGTAGAAGGCTATGTTTGGTTTCACCGCTGGCACGATGTCTGCGATGGCATCGATTATCTCGCAACCGAACCTGAAGTAGGCGGTGGCGACAGCCATTTTGTTCAGCTCAACCTCTTCTACAGCCTCCTTGATGTAAGACTCGGGA
Source organism: Eubacteriales Family XIII. Incertae Sedis bacterium (assembly GCA_031261345.1). Classification (GTDB taxonomy): domain Bacteria; phylum Bacillota; class Clostridia; order Peptostreptococcales; family Anaerovoracaceae; genus JAISKC01. Next base: position 46,147 of record JAISKC010000053.1, read on the forward strand.
ACGACGCCCTCCGTGGGATCTAAGCCGACCACCACGGGACTTTTCAGCTCGTCTATCCGTTCAATTAACCTGTCTATCATAAATAATTACTCCCATGCATTTATGCATTACATAATAAATATTATGTCAACCGCGTTTTTATAACGCCGAATACGTTACATTTCCGCCGCAAATTGTCAGAAGCACCTTACCGCAGACCTTCTTGCCGCCGAAAGGCGAATTCTTCCCTTTTGATACAAACTTTTCGGTGTCTATTTCATATTCCTCGGTCGTGTCGAACAGCACCAAATCAAGGTCCTTCCCAAACTCGGAGGCGTGTGGCGGAGTTAGGCCCAAAATCCTCTCTGGCACATCGCAAAGCTTCTGCACCAAAGCCTCAAGCGTCAGATAACCGGACTTCACCAAAGCCGTATAGCTCACCGAAAATGCGGTCTCAAGCCCACTCACCCCGTTCGGCGCGGCATCGTAGCCGAGAGCCTTCAGCGAAAGCTCGTGCGGCGCATGGTCGGTCGCAATCACATCGATAGTATCGTCAAGAAGCCCTATTATTATCGCCTGCCTGTCCTCGTCCGTGCCGAGCGGCGGATTCATCTTCGCAAGTGCTCCCCACTCGCCCAGACGGCCTACATCAGAAGCCGTCAAAGAGAAGTAATGAGGTGCGGTCTCGCAGGTAATCGGGACGCCGCTCGCCTTCGCTGCCCTGATGAGCTCGACGCTGCCCTTCCTGCTCACATGCTGTATATGAAACCGAGCTCCGGTCTTTCTCGCGAGTTCGATGTCCCGTGCAATTATCTCTTCTTCGGGCTCGGCGTGATCCATTATCAGAAGCCCTCTTTTCGAGGCTTCGTAGCAGACCCGTTCCATCAATGCCTCGTCCCTCAGGCTCTTGCCGTCCTCTGTGAGTGCCGCAATTCCGTGCCCCGTCAGCTCCTTTGAAAGCGTCTCTGCGGCGTCCATTCCTTCGATATCCGAAAGCTCTAATCCGGCTTGCCCTTTGCTCAGCGCACCCGCCACCAAGACGCGGACGAGCTTCGCCTGCCTGCCTTTTCTGTCAACTTCAAGAAGAGTATCCGCATTGTCTATCGGCGGCACGGTGTTCGGCATGCAGACGACGGTAGTAAATCCGCCCTTCGCCGCAGCCATAACGCCTGTCTCAATCGTCTCCTTGTCCGTCTGCCCTGGCTCCCTGAAATGAACGTGCATATCGACAAAGCCTCTCGAGGCAACGCAACCGTCAAGATCGAGTATGTCATCGGCAGCAATCCTATCCGAATTTATGTGCCGGTCTTCCGCTATCTCAGCCACTTTCCCGTCCAGAATTAGCAGGTCAAAAAAGTAGCTTTGATGACCGAAAATTTTAATATTCCTTATAAGTTTGTTCATGTAATGCCAAGCCTCCTAAAAAGTCAACGAACTCGCCTCACCCATCATTATATTCAAATGATAATTTTATAATCTTATTTTACACCTTTATTATCTCATCGCAATACTCACAGCGATATTCTTCCGTTTTTGGGTCAACCAAGTGGAAAATGTGCGGGATAGACGGCTCGACCGATGTAACGCAGCGGGGATTTTTGCACTTTATGACGTCCACAACCCTCTCGGGTAGGCTAAGTTTGATTTTCTTGGTAATCACGTGATTTTGAATAATGTTCACGGTGGCTGTGTGATCCAAGAGCCCGAGCGCCGTGAGGTCAATCCACTCGCTGTTCTCAATTTTGATGATATCCTTGCGTTCGTGCTTGCCCGACGACGCATTCATGATGAGCGCAACCGTGTTTTTCGTCGTGTCTATTCCCAGTTTTTCCAGTACCTTGAGCCCGTTTCCGACCCTGATATGGTCTATCACTATGCCGTTTTCTATACTATTAACAACAACCATAGGTGCCTCCTCCTATTCTATACCGAGTAATGACAGGATCAGAGCCATCCGCACGAACATGCCATTCTTCGCCTGCTCGAAATAGACCGCTCTTGGGTCGCTATCCACCTCGACTGCAATCTCGTTCACACGCGGAAGCGGATGGAGAACTATCATATCTTCCTTCGCATAACTCATCTTGTCATTGTCGAGAATATACCTGTCTTTCAGCCGTATATAGTCTTCTTCGTTGAAGAATCTCTCCCGCTGAACCCTCGTCATGTAGAGGATGTCAAGCTCCTTCATCGCCCCTTGCATATCCGTGGTTTCAACGAACGTGCTACCGTTGCCCGATTGAATATCGTATTTGACAAAATCGGGAACTTTAAGCTCCTCAGGGGACATCAAAACAAATTTGATATTCGGATAAATCTTCATCGCATTTATGAGGCTGTGCACCGTGCGCCCAAATTTGAGATCGCCGGCCAGCCCAATGGTGAGGTTGTCAAGCCTACCCATCTTCCGCCTGATGGTGAGCATGTCGGTCAACGTCTGCGTCGGATGATGATGGCCCCCGTCGCCCGCATTGATCAGCGGCACATTCGAGTGAATAGCCCCAATTCTCGCAGAACCTTCCTTCGGATGTCTCATGGCTATGATGTCTGAGTAACAAGCCACGGTTCTGACGGTGTCCGCTATGCTCTCACCCTTCATCGCCGAGCTTGAACCGGCCTCCGAAAACCCTATCACCTGCCCACCGAGCCTGAGCATAGCTGCCTCAAACGAAAGGCGGGTCCTCGTGCTCGGCTCGAAGAAGAGCGTCGCAAGAATTTTCCCTACAGCCCTCCTGTCAAAGTCAGCAGGCGCGTCAGCAATAACATCCGCGAGGTCAAAAAGTCCGGCAAGCTCCTCAGCCGAAAAATCGCCTGGCTCAAGCAAATTACGTCCCAACAAATCCGCCATCAGTCACTCCTCTCATATAAGTAGACAAAAAAATCTTCAACCGTGTCACACTTTCCTTTAGTGTGGCAGCTACATTCTCCAATGATTTTTTTCCTTTGGCAAAAAAAATCTTCCACAATGGGAAGAAAATCGGTCGTCAATGCACTCACCGCGCATCATTATCACACTATTGTATCTAAACACATCATTTGGCATTAATCATGTCTCCTCGCCAAAAATAATACCACATATACACCCCATAGTGAAATATTTTTTGATAAAAAATGCAGAATGTAACGTGGATGTGAATATATGTGGTTTACTCGAGAACAAAGGTTCAAATACAGCAGTAATCTCGAGTAAACGGGGTGTTTTCACATGATTTTACAGTTTTTATGTGAATACGCGTGGTTTACTCGAGATTTTTTTGATTTTCTACTTTTTCTTCCAGTGGGCGTAATACGTTATGTTCTTTGTCACCTTTGTGGTCTTTGTAATTTTTTTGCCGCCCTTTGCTTTTGTATACCAGCCGAGGAATTTATATCCCGACTTTGTTGGAGATTTCAGCGTCCCTATCGTCTTGTTCTTTTCAATCGTTTTCGACGCAATAGATTTGCCTCCCTTTGAATTGAACTTTACGACATAGGTCTTTGTCCAGTGAGCATAAATCGTATGAGCCTTGGTGGTTTTCACAACGGACGATGACGTAACTTTGCTACCACCGGATTTTGCCGTCCACCAACCTGCAAACTTGTAGCCGGAGCGTGTCGGCGACGGAAGTGTACTATACTTTGCGCCCACTGTCACGGTTTTGCTAGTAGTTTTCAGAGCCTTGCCACCATTGACATGATATGTCAGCGCAACTTTTTGAGGGGCAGTACCAAAAGTGAAATTGTAAATAGCTTCTACGGGTTTATTGTCCGAGATTAAAATTTCGGTATTCACAGGTGTACTTTTTGATGTGTCAAGTGCATAGCCGTTTGGAGGTGTAACATTAAAACTCATTCCATTGTATTCACTGGAAACAAGCGGGAATAGTATTTTCTGCCCCACCTTTAAACGAACGGTACCCCCATCGTTCTGGACAGAACCTCCGCCAACCAAGGAAAATTCCTCTGGATATTCCAATATAGCCTGCCCGCCTTCATATGTTACAGTTATTTCTACTTCAAAAAGAGCGTCTGGATTCGGATTCAAATTATCTGTGGTATTTAAGTCTTTCACAGAACCGATACCAAGTACCAATTCGCTGATACCATCGGGTAATTTGATAGGAGTAATGTTGATATTTGACACCGTTTCGTCGCCGGTGATTTCGATAAAAGTATAATCCTCTCCTGTTGTTCCTGTAGCACCCTCCTTGTATTGCGTGTAATAATATATCTCTTCAGTTCCCCAATGAGGTGAGGCAGCGATCCTGTACTTCCCTGGCTGAAGTCCGGAAAGCTCAAATGGACCTGAGCCCCTCATATAATAGCTATCGCCCTCCTCATAATCTTCTCCCTCATAACCATCTTCTCCCTCAATAAGATGCCATGCAAAGACAACAAAAGCATCCTCGGGCCCACAGGTCAAATATCCCGTGATTGTTGCTCCTGATAAAGGAACTATTTCTCCGTTATTTCCTTTATCCTCTGCATGTGCTTTTGCCGGCGCAACCAAGAATATACTGGTTGCGACCAATGCAACAGTCAACAGTATCGCCAACAAGCGACTTTTCAAATTCATTACTTTAGTCATCTCTCTTCTCCTTTAACTTACAAACCGCAAAAAAAATCGGCTAGATGCAAAAGTGCATCCGCCGAAACGATTACAATAAAATCTGGAGTGGCTTACCCCCCCCATTAGAATTTAATACATTATTTCTAATGTTAGAATATCCTACCATATCATCACCTTCTGAACAAATAAACTAATATTTACATGCTACATTAGTTCCCTGATTTTATCAAGCGTTATTAAAACATTCGCTTTTCCTAAATGACTGTCTTGACACTTATCTTTACATCTAGTAAGATTTGAGGGCTTGATATTGTAGATACTTTAGTTATTGTGTTATAGAAAAAGCCTTACGGAGAACCATTTGATGGAAAATTCAATAGATAAGCTCAATCGCCTCAAGCGTGAGAAGGATGCGGTCATCATGGCACATTATTATGCCATCGATGAGGTTCAGGAGATAGCTGACTATATCGGCGACTCCTTTTATCTCGCGACGCTTGGGCGCTCACTTCCAAACAAGACCATCGTCCTCTGCGGCGTGGATTTCATGGCCGAGAGTGCGAAGATACTTTCGCCGGACAAGACCGTGCTGATTCCTGACTTCACAGCCACCTGTCCTATGGCACTTATGGCCGATACGGACGGCATTGAAGCTGTGAGAAAACATACGGAAGACGTCGCAGTGGTGTGTTACGTCAATTCTACGGCCGAGCTCAAGGCGAGCTCCGATGTGTGCGTTACCTCATCGAACGCCGTGAAAATCGTATCTGAGCTGCCGCAGAAAAACATCTACTTCATTCCCGACATCAACCTCGCAAAGTATATACAGGAAAAGCTCCCCGAAAAGCATTTCATCTTCAACGATGGCTTTTGCTGTGTCCACGACGGCATTACTGAGGAGGAGACTTTGAAGGCAAAGGCCGAGCACCCAGGCGTCAAGCTGCTCGCGCACCCCGAGTGCAAGGAAGAGACGCTCAGACACGCGGACTTCATCGGCAGCACATCGCAGATACTCGACTACGCTATTTCCTCAGAGGACGACGCCTTCATCATCGCAACGGAGGTCGGTATCCTCTACAAACTGGCGCAGCACTGCCCGAACAAGACTTTTTTCACGGTCAACAATACGCAGTTTTGCAAAAGCATGAAGAAGAACACGGTGGAAAAAATCATAGAGGCACTGGAGACCGGCGAGCCCGAGATGGTTCTTCAAGGCGACTTCATAAGGAACGCCGAAAAGCCCCTGACGCGCATGGTGGAGTTGGCATGATGAGTAATGCAAGTAATGAGCAAGACTATGATGTAATAATTGTCGGTATCGGCGTGTCGGGTTGCTATGCGGCTCTGAACCTTCCCGAGACTACGCGTATACTGGCGCTTTGCAAGACCTCGCTTGAGGAGAGTGATTCTTTCCTTGCTCAAGGCGGTATCTGCGTTCAGAAGGACGACGACGATTTTGACAGTTTCTTTGAGGATACGCTTAAGGCCGGTCATGGCGAGAACAATCCAGAGGCTGTGAGGACGATGATTTCCTCCTCTCGCGCAGTGATAGACGATCTCATTTCCTACGGAGTCCCCTTCGAGAGAGACGCTGACGGCAATCTTCTATATACCAAGGAGGCGGCACACAGCAAAAACCGCATTCTCTATCACAAGGACAAGACGGGTCATGCGATCACAACCGCACTTTTGGATGTGGTGAAGCAGAAGCCGAACGTGAAAATATTGACGGAGACCGCCATGACGGATCTCATCATCGAGGACGGCAAGCTAAGGGGCGTTTCGGCCAAAACGGCGGGCGGCACGGAGGTGGAATTTTTCGCTGACGATGTGATACTCGCGACCGGCGGCATAGGCGGAAAATATGAACATACGACAAATTTCGCCCATCTCACAGGCGACGCAATAGACATAGCGCAGAGGCACGGCATCACGGTGAAAAATCCCGACTTTGTGCAGATCCATCCGACCACACTCTACTCGGAAGAACCTGGCATACGCTTCCTCATTTCCGAGAGTGTCAGAGGCGAAGGTGCCATACTCCTAGACAAGAACGGCGAACGCTTTGCGGACGAGCTGCTTCCGCGGGACATGCTGTCGGAAAAAATTTATGAGCAGATGGCAAAGGAAGGTTCAAAACACGTCTGGCTTTCCCTTGCGGCCATTGAAGGCATAGACTTACCAAGCAGATTCCCTACCATCTATAGTCACTGTTTGGAGAGAGGTTTTGATATCACAAAGGATCCCATTCCCGTCGTTCCCGCACAGCATTACTACATGGGCGGCATCGATGTGGATTTGGACGGCCACACGGATCTGCTGCACCTATACGCGGTCGGCGAAGTGAGCTGCAGCGGCGTTCACGGCGCGAACAGACTGGCCAGCAATTCATTACTCGAAAGCCTCGTCTTCGCAAAGCGGGCGGCGCTTGACATCATGAAAGGCAAAGAGGAAAAATAATATGAACAAAATCACACAACTCATTCATGTGGACGAACATATTTTGATGGCGCTTCGCGAGGACATTTCCTGCGAGGACATCAGCACAAATTCGGTGATAAATGAGGCGGTTACTGCCACGGCAGAGCTGATTTGCAAGGAAGACGGAGTAATAGCAGGGCTTTCTGTATTCAAGCGTGTATTCGAGCTACTCGACGCGGACTTTTCCATTGAATTTTCTGCGGCGGACGGAGATGCGGTTCAAAACAAGCAGGTGATAGGGATACTCAAAGGAGACATACGTGCCATGCTCTCGGGTGAACGCACGGCGCTCAACTATTTGCAGAGAATGAGCGGGATAGCCACGTACACATCAAAGGTGGCCTCACTGCTACAGGGGTCGGGAGTCAAACTCGTCGATACGAGGAAGACGACGCCGGGCATGCGTGTCTTCGAAAAATACGCCGTCAAGGTCGGAGGCGGCGGAAATCACCGCTACAATCTGTCGGACTGCGTCATGCTGAAGGACAACCACGTTGCGGCGGCCGGTGGCATCAAACCTGCAATCGAAAGGGCCAGAGCCTACGCACCCTTCGTTACCAAAGTTGAGGTCGAGGTTGAAAGTCTCGAACAGCTATTGGAGGCGATTGAAGCCGGAGCCGACATCATAATGCTCGACAACATGGACGTTCCTACCATGAAGGAAGCGGTGTCTATCACGAACGGCAGGGCCATTCTCGAATGTTCCGGCAACGTTACTAAGGAAAATATCTCCGGACTTTTGGATACGGGTGTTGACTATATATCGTCGGGGGCACTCACGCACTCGGCACCGATTTTGGATTTGTCGCTGAAGAACCTGAGACCGCTAAATGAATAAGGAGAAGCAATTGACCGGAGAGGAGAGGCGCATAGGAATTCAGCGGCTGCTAAGGGAGGCGAAGCAGCCCATTTCCGCTACCAATCTCGCCAATGAATTTGGCGTCAGCAGGCAGGTGATAGTGCACGACATCGCCCTTCTTCGCGCGGCTGAGAGCGACGATGCCGATACGGGAAAAATCGTTGCGACGAATCGCGGCTACATTCTTGAGCACGAAACGGATGCGTTCAGGCGTGTTGTTTCCGTGGTCCACTCAATCAACGAAATTGAGGAGGAACTCAACACGGTAGTCGATCTGGGGGGCAAGGTATTGGATGTGATCATCAGGCACGAGGTGTACGGCGAGTTGATGGTGCCGTTAGGTGTCAGTTCCCGCTACGATGTGAAGGTTTTCATGGAGGAAATCGCCAGTGGCAAGTCCAAACCACTCAGCGTTCTCACGAGCGGAGTACACGCTCACACCATAGAGGCCGAAAACGAAAATCGTCTGGATATCATCGAGGCGGCTCTCGAAAAATTTATCAGCAAATAGAAAAATCCCAAAAACATTCGAATTTATTAATTTAATGTAAAATTCCGCTTGACAATGGCATTTTTTTGCATTATTATAATATATAAATCATATATGTTATATATGTTATATTACTAAAGGAAAATCTCGGAGGGGAAAGATGTTACAATTGCAAAAGGCTGAATCGTCCATACTGCCCGATGAAGTAACCAGTGTGATCACTGAAAAGGACTTCAAGGTTCTCCTCAGTTATATCGAGAGTATCAAATACGGCTCGGTAACGCTGAAGATACAGGACGGCAAGGCTATCCAGATTGAGAAAAACGAAAAAGTGAAAATCAGATAGCCAAAATGACAGCAGCATAATATCGAAAAGCAATATTGACCGGAAAACCGGAGATATGCACGGGACCAAAGTGTATATCTCTTTTTTTGTGTGAATTTGTGTGAAACAGAAAGACGAAAATGATACAGGAACTAAAGCTCAAACAAAATAGAGTGAAGAATCAGCATCCCTGTTTCGGTGCAGCAAAAAACAAGGGGCGGATTCATCTGCCCATCTGCCCTGCCTGCAATCTCGAATGTGCATTTTGCCGTCGCTCACTGAACGATAGCGAAAACAGGCCTGGTGTCTCTTCCTTCATTCTCGCGCCGGAGCAGGTCAGCGAATATGTGGAAAGCGCAATATCAAAATGCAGTGAGCTTTCGGTTGTAGGCGTCGCAGGCCCAGGAGACAGCTTGGTCGGAGACAACCTGTTCAAATCATTTCGGTATATAAGCGAGTCTCACCCCGACTTGCTGAAGTGCATCAGCACAAACGGGCTGCTGCTACCTGAGCGTGCAGACGAGCTTATCGCTGTTGGCATTGACACACTCACCGTTACCGTCAACGCTGTGGATCCAGAAATACTTACCGGTATCGTTCCCGCCATTCATTACAGAGGGGAGAGACTGACGGGTATTCCGGCGGCTACAAAGCTTATAGAAAATCAACTTGCGGGCATAGACAGAATGGCAAAGGCCGGCACTACAATCAAGGTGAATACGGTGCTTGTGCCAGGCCAAAATGACAGGCATATACCCGAAATCGCGAAAACGGTGAGCAAGCTCGGGGCGAATATTTTCAACATTATCCCGCTCATACCGCAGCACTTACTCTCCGACAGAGAAGAACCCACCTGCGAGCTCATAGAAGATGTGAGGTCTGAGGCAGGGAGATATATAGACGTGTTCAGGCATTGTCAGCATTGTCGGGCGGACGCGGTCGGGATCCCTGGCGTAAGCGATTACTCGGGTGCGCTCTTGCAAGGACGGGCAGAAGAAGTATTTTCACACGGTTGATTCAAGGAGGAAAAATGGCAGCTAAGAACAATATTGAAATATCTATCGAGAATTTGAATCTTGATTATCACATAAGACGGAAGAAAAAGGAGGCGGGGCCTACTTCGCTTCATGCTCTCGACGACATCAATCTGAGTGTCAGGGAAGGTGAGTTTCTTTCGGTTGTCGGGCCTTCGGGTTGCGGCAAATCCACCCTGCTCTACATTCTCGCGGGGCTACAGAAAAAGACGTCCGGCATCGTCAAGGTCGGCGACACTGAAATTACTGGACCGTCCCTTCACACCGGAATAATAATGCAGGCTTATGCCCTCTTCCCATGGAGAACCATCAAGAAAAACGTCGAGTTCGGGCTTGAGGTCAAGGGATTGCCCAAGGCGGAGCGCAGCAAAATCGCGGACGAATACATCGAACTGGTGGGGCTCAAGGAATTCTCGGACAGATACCCTTACGAGCTCTCGGGCGGCATGAAGCAGAGGATTGCAATCGCAAGGGCACTCGCCTACGACCCAGACGTGCTACTCATGGACGAGCCGTTTGCAGCCGTCGATGAACAGACGAGAAGCCTACTTCACGAGGAACTTCTGCGGATTTGGGAGAAGACGAACAAGACCATCGTCTTCGTAACGCACAGTATCGAGGAGGCCATCTTCCTGTCCGATAGGGTTGCGGTCATGACGCCAAGCCCGGGGAAGATTCGGGAAATAATAGATATCGACCTTGATAGACCCCGAGACGGCTCCATCAAGTCCAGCGAAGAATTTTCAAGATACAGAAGACATGTCTGGCAACTTTTGCAGACAATAGGCGACAGCACGGTCGAGACGTTTGATGAAAAGGGACGTTTCGTGCTCGATGCACAGCCACAGGAGGTCGCAATTTAATGGAAGACAAACAGATAAACAAGGGAGCGAATCTGCTCTACAAGGCTTTCAAGAAGTCCATCGTTATCATAGCGCTTTTGGTCATTTGGCTCATCATACCTAAGTATGTGAACAACCTGTTCGTGCCGTCGCTCTTTGATGTGCTGAAGACCGGCGCGGAGCTTGCCATATCCGGCAAACTTTGGATAAACACTATCACGAGCCTTCGCATAGCCTTCATCGGCCTCATCATTTCGACGGTGATTGCCGTTCCGCTCGGTGTCATTCTCGGTTGGTTTAAGACGGTTGAGGAATATATCGACCCCACGTTTCAAATCATCAGAAATACATCAATTCTCGCCATTTTGCCGATATTTCTACTCATATTCGGCGTGGGCGACACCTCGAAATACGCCATCATCATATGGGCGACGCTTCCCATCACCCTGCTCAACACGGTTCAGGGTGTGAAGAACGCCGACCCTGTCCTCATACAGTCGGCGAGGTCAATGGGAATAGGCAATTTCGGCCTGTTCACAAAGGTCATCATTCCGTCGGCTATGCCCTTCATTCTCGCAGGGTTTCGGCTCAGCGCGAGCATATCGCTCATCGTTTTGGTCGGTGCCGAAATGCTCGGCGCACGTTATGGCCTCGGATTTCTCATATACAATTCCATGCACGCTTACATGATACCTGAGATGTATGTCGGGATCCTCATGCTCGCCATCATCGGCATCGCTCTGAACGCCGTGCTCGTGCGGACGGAGAATTATCTGACGCGGTGGCAGGAGAAAGTCGTGCAATCCTGATATTGCTCCTGCATTTTTTGCGGGTTGAAATAGAAATTATTTATTGTAGTAAATTTTGAAAGGAAGACAGACATGAAAACACAGAAAAGGAAGACAGGTAGCAGGACGGCAGTAATATTTTTGGCGCTTATCCTTGCGTTCGGGGCGCTCGGGCTAACGGCTTGCGGAGGCTCATCGGACGATAGCACTTCTGCGGACGCCGGTGGCGATACGACGGTCATCAAGCTCTCAGGCCTCGGCGGCGACCCTACGAGAGTTGACGCGGCGATCATCGCTCAGGAATTGGGCTACTTCGCTGAAGAGGGTCTTGAAGTTGAAGATGTCGGCGTCATCGACATTCCTCAGCACGTCAGCGCAGTTGCAAGCGGCACGGTTGACACGATTTCACTCATGACGTCCGAAGGCCTGACGGCTGTTGACGGCGGAGCGGACATCGTTCAGGTTGCTACCGACCAGACCACGACGGAGGACAAGCAGCACATGACATTCCTCGTGCTCCCCGATAGCGACATCAAGACGGGAACAGACCTCGCAGGAAAGAGAATAGGAACAGCTTCAGCGAGCGGCGGTTGCACGGCAGGATTCCCGCTTGAGTACATCAGGCAGGCAGGAACTGACGTTCCTATCGAAGATATCAGAGCCGGACTTCAGTCGATACCCGAAGAAACTCTCGTAACAGCACTCGAAGCAGGCGATACCGATGCTATCGGCGTCCACCTCACGAAGGCACAAACGGAAATTCTCTATCCGGACCTCAGAGTTCTCTTCACGGACTATGATATCCTCGGCGAAGACGGCGGAGATACAGGCTGGTTCTTCACAAGAGAATACACGGAAGAAAATCCCGAAACGGTTACTAAGTTCATCAGGGCTATCACAAAGGCGCAGAAGTGGATCAACGAAAACAATGAAGAGGCACTCGATATTTACAGAGAAAAGGCTATCGCAGTCAACGATGACCTCCTTTGGGTTGCACACTTCAGTGATGATGGAATCAACAATCCTGCAGGCGCGCAGACATGGATCGACCTGTTCTCAAGCGGCGACTCATCGATCACGCTAAAGAACAAGGACATCAAGGTGGAAGACTTCACAACGGACGAATTCAACCCAAATAAGTAAGGGCAAGGACTGGATTGCCACAGGAGGGAAAGATTTTGCATAGAATAGCTGTATCAACCACGGATGGACTGACGATATATCAGCATTTCGGGCGGACTGACAAGTATCAGATTTACGATGTGGGGGAAGCCTCTTACACATACATCGAAACAAGAGAAGTCAGTCCACCCTGCAAAGAAGGCGGCCACAGCACAGCATCGTTTGATGGTGTGCTGGCGGTTCTTTCGGATTGTGAGGCTATCGTCGTAGCTGTCGTTGGGGAAGGCGCGGCGGAATACCTCATGAAAGCAGGAATGAGAATTTTCACGGGACGAGGCGTTTTTGAGGACGTGCTCGGGACAATCATATCGAAGAAGATGTTGGGATAAGGGACAGATTGCGGGTCGAGCCCGCAATGACAAATTAATCTGACCAAGATAAAGGAGGACAAATTAAAAATGGCTAAGAAATTGAAACAAATTGCGATTTACGGAAAAGGTGGCATAGGGAAATCGACTACCACGTCGAATCTTTCCGCCGCCCTTTCCGATATGGGATATAAGGTCATGCAGTTCGGCTGCGATCCTAAGGCGGATTCGACCAACACGCTCAGGGACGGCACCTACATTCCGACCGTCCTTGATTTGCTCAGGGAAAAAGGCACAGTAAAGGCACATGATGCAATCTTTCAGGGATACAACGGCATATATTGCGTAGAGGCAGGCGGTCCGGCTCCTGGAGTCGGCTGTGCGGGACGCGGTATCATCACGGCCGTTCAACTCCTAAAACAGCAGAACGCCTTCGAGGAACTCGACCTCGACTACGTCATCTATGACGTTCTCGGCGACGTTGTCTGCGGCGGTTTTGCCGTGCCGATAAGAGAAGGGATTGCCGAACATGTGTTTACGGTTTCCTCATCTGACTTTATGGCTGTATATGCTGCGAATAACCTTTTCAAGGGCATAAAGCAGTATTCGAACAGAGGCGGTGCCCTGCTCGGTGGCGTGATTGCAAACTCCATTTCAAACGATTATCAGAGGGCTATCATAGACGACTTCGTCGAGAAGACGAACACGCAGGTCATGCAGTATGTGCCCCGCTCCATCACGGTAACTCAGAGCGAACTTTCGGGCAAGACTACAATCGAGGGAGCACCGACATCAAAACAGGCGACGATATACAGGGAACTCGCTAAGCGCGTTGACGAGCATGCCACTTCTAAGACACCCGAACCGCTCGATTCAGCGCAGCTTCAGGACTGGGCCTCAAAGTGGGCCGATCAGCTTCTGGCAATCGAAAGTGGAGAAGTGCGCGGCGAGGCTGCGGCTATTTAAGGGCAGACCACCCCGTCAGCTACGCTGACACCCCTCCACAGAGGGGAATACGATGTTGCTCACACGAAGAAATCTAATGGATTGCGGGTCAGGCCCGCAATGACAAGGCTATCCCGCAATGACGGGTGGAATAAAGGAGAAACGAACATGGCTATAGATTTAAGTCAAATTGAGGCACAGACGAGAGAACAACGTCTTGGCTCCATCACGGGCTACGACGGCTCGCTTGAAGACCTCACATCTCAAGGGTGTGCGGGTTGCCTGAAAAACAAAAACAGAGACTTTCAGACCGTCAGTTCCTGTGCCCATCATCATGCTATCAATCAGCTTGCAGGTCTCGACGGCGTCGTTGTCGTTGACCACGCTCCCATAGGTTGTGCCGGTGCACAGATAGGCTTTTCCGTCGCGAAAAACCGCGTGCCTTTCTCACCGGAGGGACCCTTCCCCGAGCATGCCAAGGTCGTGTCGTCGGGAATAAACGAGTCGGACACCATCTTCGGCGCGATAGACAAGCTCAAGAAAACGATAAGGGATGCCTACGACAGACATCATCCGCAGGAAATCTACGTAACGACTTCGTGCACCTCCGCAGTAATCGGCGAAGACGTATATTCGGTCGTTTTGGAGATGAGGGAGGAGCTGGATATCCCCGTCGAAATCGCCGCGGGCGAAGGGCTCCGCTCAAAGATTTGGGCCTCCGGCTTCGACTCTTACTCACACGCGGTCTCGAAGGTGCGTTTCGGAGAAAAAAAGGAACGCAAAAACACTATTAATTACTTGGGGTTTGCACCTGTCGGCAGGCAGTTCATCGACCCCATATTTGAGCGTCTCGGCCTCGAGCTCATCTGTCTCACAGCGGGTGCCACTCAGGAAGATTTCGCCCGCGCGACGCAGTCCATCGCTTCGTGGGGTCAGTGCTCCTCGCAGTCAAACTACATCTGTTCCGTGCTCGAGCAGGAATACGGCGTGCGTTACCTGCAGAGCCATCTGCCCTATGGCGGTATCGGTTTTGAGAGGTTCTTCAGGGACCTCGGCGAACTTATCGGCAAGGAAGACACAGTTGAGGAAATCATCAAAGAAGAAAAGGCAAAGTATGCGGAGCAGATTGCCGAGCTTCGCGCAAAGCTCGAGGGCAAGAAGGTATTGATTGCGCTCGGCTCCGGTTTCGCCTTCGAATACACCCGCGTATTGGGTGAGCTCGGCGTCGAAGTCGTGCACACCGTAGCCTATCATTACGACCCCGTCCTCGACCAAAACAATCTCGAGAACGAGATAGCCGCGGCCTGCGACGTCAAGGAGCTCAAGCTCAATGTAGACGCGAGTATCAACGACGCACAGGAGATGGAGACGAACCTACTCATCAAGCATTATCAGCCAGACTTCCTCCTCTCGCGCGGACACGAGGCCGTCGCTTGGGCACTGATGCAGGGTATTCCCGCGATGGATTCCGAGATAGGCTTTGTCGTCATGGGCTACAGGGGTCTCGTGGAATTCGGCACGACTTTGGTCGAACTTCTTGAAAACACAAACTTCGTGAAGCGGCTCGGGGAGCGTTACAAGTCGCCATTTACGGCTGAATACGAAAACCTCAACCCATTCAGCTTCTACAGAGAGGAGGCAATATAATGAGCATTGCACTGAAAAACACCACGCTCGACGAATGTTTCGGCGGAGATTATGCTTGGTCTGAGCAACAGCGCGTCGCCTGTGCTATCGGCGGCGTCTATACGGCTCTCGCCATTGAGCGCGTGCTTCCGATCATGCACAGCGGCCCCGGTTGTCAGGGGAATATCAACGGCGTTCTCGCCTCGACAAACGGCGGTCAGAACGCTGATTCCTTCCTCGAGTCAGTCATTCCTTCGACGAATTTCTGCGAGGCCGATGTGGTCTTTGGCGGACAGGAAAGGCTTCGCAGACTAGTAGAGGACAGCGTCAAATATTACGATGCGGATCTGTTCGTGATCACGGACGGGTGTACGTCTGAAATCGTCGGTGATGACATCGAGGAGATTGCGAATGACTACAGGGGCACGGATACGAAGGTCGTTCACGCTGCTCTGCCTGGTTTCAAGGGCAACAATGTCTGGGGGCACAGCCAAATTCTTCATGCTATCATCGACCAGTATCTTCCTTCGGCGGAAGAGGCCAAATCGATATCGAAAAATCCCAAACAGGTGAACGTCTTCGGTGTCGTTCCTTTCTATGATACCTTCTGGGTGGCTACACTCGAGAAACTTGAGGAGCTGCTTCGAGATATAGGGTTTGAGCCGAATATCATCTACGGGCGCGATAAGGGGCTGGCCGCCGTTGACAAGATTCCGGCTGCCGGCTTCAATCTTCTGCTTTCACCTTGGATCGATCTCGACGTGGTGAAGAAACTCGAGGAAAAATATGAAACGCCCTTCTTTCATTACTCAGCAATGCCGATTGGACCTTCCGAAACGGGCCGCTTCATTCGCGAAATCACCGAGTATGCGGGCACGGATAGGATAGCCGCCGAGGCTTATATAAAGAAGCAGGAGGATAGATATTACTATTATCTGAATCATTCGCTCCGTTGGATTTACACCTGCCGCGTGCAGCCGCGCGAGTTTTTCATCAATTCCTCGGCCACGCAGGCCCTCTCGCTCACCCGTTATCTGGTGAACGATCTTGGGTTCATTCCTCGTCAGATTTTCATCAATGAGGATGTGCCGGAGTCTGAGCATGAGCGAATTCTCGCCGATTTTCACGATCTCGACTGGAAGGGAGCTTCTGATATCGAGGTGATTTTCACGGCGGACGGCGGGCTTTGCGACCAGTATGTGAAGCGTTCGGACACGTCTTTTCGGAAGACGGTAATTCTCGGGACCACTTGGGATGAGCTGACTGCCAAGACTTCTCGCATTCCGTTTGTGCCGGTTTCCGCGCCCTATGGTGATGTAATAGTCGGACAGAAGACCTATTTTGGCTATGACGGAGGCCTCGCGCTCATGCAGGACATCTTCAATGATGCGGCTGCTAAGGGTATGGGCACGGTAAACTAAACTGTATTTTAAGAGGAGAAATGATATGACTAAAATTGTACAAAATGCCTTGGAGCTTATCGGCGATACGCCTATCGTCAAGCTGAACAAGATTGTTCCTGACGGGGCGGCTGCTGTTTATGTGAAACTTGAAAATCAAAATATCGGCGGCAGCGTCAAGGATCGTATTGCGCTCAATATGATTGAGAAGGCTGAAGCCTGTGGCCTCATCAAGCCCGGGGATACTTTGATTGAGACCACTTCGGGAAATACGGGAATAGGGCTTGCTTTGATAGCCGCCGTGAAAGGCTACAAGCTCATCATCACTATGAGCGAGGCTGTCTCGGTCGAGAGACGCAAGATTCTCACGGCATATGGTGCTGAGGTTGTGCTCACACCTGCCTCCGGCGGTATCAAAGCTGGTTTTGATAAGCTCGCCGAACTCGTTTCTGAGCACGGGTATTTTGAAATCGGCCAGTTTAAAAACGAGCACAATCCCGAGGCTCATCTGGAGCATACGGGTCCGGAAATAGCAGAGGCGTTTGGTTTGCAAAACCTTCCTGATGCCTTTGTCTCCGGCGTTGGGACCGGCGGCACTATCACCGGTGCAGGGACTTACCTTCGTAGCAAGGATGCTACTATCGAAATCGTGGCTGTTGAGCCGGATGCGTCCCCTGTTCTATCGGGCGGCGATCCTGCGCCTCATGTCATACAGGGAATCGGTGCGGGAATCATTCCTGAGGTGCTGGATACCGGTATATATGACAGGATTGTGCGCGTGAAGAACGAGGAAGCTATTGAGACGGCTCGCAAATTGGCGGCTAACGAAGGGCTTTTGTTTGGGTTCTCGGCGGGAGCTGCTGTGTTTGCGGCCATCGAGGTCGCCAAGGAGCTCGGTGCCGGCAAAACTGTGCTTGCAATCGCTCCGGACACGGGCGAAAGGTATCTCTCCACACCGCTTTATGAGGTATAATGGGTTTGGAATATAATCCGCGGGCAGTGCACCTAAAATGTGTCCCAACAACAAGTGGGAATTTGCATTAAATCGTTACAGCTATAATTTTGGAATTTTGGCAAACTCGCTGCGCTCAAACAGTGCCAAAATTTAGCCAAAATCATATCTGCACGATTTGCAAATTCACCACTTGTCAAGGCTACACATTTTAGGCACACTGCCCGCTAATCCCCGTTTCATTCTAATTATTCACGGATAAGAGACCTTGAATATGTGAATAATGCGAATGGAACGGGATGGGTGTTTGATTTGCGGAGTTTTGGAGGCATATAGGAGGCATATATGAGCACAATTGAGACGGTACGGGTTTCTTCGGGCTCCCCTACTTGGGATTTTGCGGGGGTTTACTATGTTCGGACGGAGGGCATGGTCAAATTTTTCAACCTTCCTATGTTTGGAGAGTTTTCGGCTGACACTATTGAGTCCGAATATATTTTGGCGAATGACGCGGGGTTTCCTGTCGGAACTTGTAGGTTGCGTCCGCTTGACGGGGAGCGTGTGAAGATTGAGCGGGTTTGCGTCCTTCCCGATTATCGGGGCAAGGGTGTCGGACGCGTTGTGATTGCGGCGGCAGAGGAATGGGCTAAGGAGCGCGGGTTTAAGGAAATCGTGATTGCTAGCCGTGATGAGGTCATCGAATTCTACGAGGCGATCGGATATACTACAAATTGCGCCGAGACCGAGTCCGACGAATACTTTAGCTGCACTTATACGTATAAGAGTTTGTGAAAGGAATTGACTATGACTGAGAAAAATATTATCGAGGGATCCGCCTGTGGGCTTGATTTTGGCAGTGCTTCTTCCGATACAGAGAAGTCAGCTACGCATACCGAGGAGACTTTCACATCTCTGTTTGCCAAGGAGACGGCCGATGATGGAAAATTTGTCAGACAACCCGTGAGATTTGATACACCTTTTGGCAACGGCGAGGGACAGCTTCCTGTAGAAGCCGGCAGATACAGACTGATTGTCAGCAAAGCCTGTCCTTGGGCACACAGACAACTCATCGCCTTCTCGCTTTTGGGCATTACTGAGGATATTGTCAGCATAGGAGTGGTTGATCCCATCAGACCTGACAAACCATATAGCGACTGGGCATTCACACTCGACGAAGGCGGGAGGGATCCGGTGCTCGGCGCAGAGTATCTGAGCGACATTTACCTGAAGACCGATCCTACCTACGACCTGCGCTTCACCGTCCCTGCCGTGGTCGAAACAGCCACGGGTGAAATCAAAAACAACGATTACTTTCACCTGACGTATTACTGGGAAAATGAATGGAAGGCTTTTCATAAAGCCGGTGCTCCCGACCTCTTCCCTGAGGCGCTTCGTTCAGACATCGAAGCGCTCAACGATGTGATTTTCAATGATATCAACAACGGAGTCTACAAAGCCGGATTTGCCGCGAGTCAGGAGGCGTATGAGGAAGCCTATGATGCCCTATTCTCTCGGCTTGACGAACTTGAAAAACGCCTCGGAAACTCACGCTATCTCTTCGGTGATCAAATCACGGACTCAGACATCCGTCTCTATGTAACGTTGGCGCGCTTTGACGCCGCCTACTACAACGCTTTTCGCGCAAACAGGAATAGGCTTGTGGATTTTCCAAATCTCTGGAGCTATGCGAGAGACCTTTATCAGACAGACGGTTTTGGCAGCACGACGGATTTTGACGCAATCAAGAAGCATTATCACCTGTGCTGCGTCCCGAGCAACAACTACAAACTTGTGCCGAAAGGACCCGATCTCTCAATCTGGAACACGCCTCACGGCCGCGGATAGAAGCTTCAATCGAGGTCGAAGAGGCCGAGGGATTCGGCGTAACGTTCTCCTGAAATCATGTCGTATTCTATCATCATATAATCATCCGTGATAGCGGACTTAGGGAAATTATCCTCGCCATAAAAGGACTTCGTGTAACGGGGTTCTTTCTTTTTCAGCTCGCCCACGAGATAGTCCCAAGGCGTTTTCTTGGCACCGATATAATCAAGCGTCGTCGTCGATATATAATTCGGCGATAAGACGCCAAGCGCCTCTTTG
This sequence comes from Eubacteriales Family XIII. Incertae Sedis bacterium, assembly GCA_031261345.1. Lineage (GTDB taxonomy): Bacteria > Bacillota > Clostridia > Peptostreptococcales > Anaerovoracaceae > JAISKC01. The sequence goes on from JAISKC010000053.1 coordinate 66,010, forward strand.
GGTCCCATTAGAATCGTGCTCGCTATATTTTCACCTTTGGGTTCCGAAGCTTCCGCATCGGCATCGGTCTCTGCAACCGTGAACGCACCCTCCGCCTCGAAATTCGAATATATGATGAACGGAGTCTCATAGCTGAGATCCTTCTTTTCCAAATTGACCAACAGATTGCCATAGACACCAGGCAAATGGTCTCCCCAAAACACGAGTACGGTCTTCTTCTCTCTTGCGTCAATCCACGAAACGAGATCGCCCAAAGCCTTATCCGAATCGTGGAGAAGCGCCATATAATCGTCAATCTGAGCTTTCTCATATCCACTCGCAGCCGTTGAGCTGAAAGGATGATCGTGCTTTTGGAAGCCATATCTGAGATGGTTTTGCATGGTGATAAGTGTGATGAAATTGTTCTTTTCCTTAGACTCGTTCAGATAATCCTCCACCTCGGCATAGGCAGACGCATCTGAGATGTACAAACTTTCACCGTCGTGGGCAGTATGCTCAAACTCATCGTCGCCATGAAACGCATCGAACCCGAGCTTGGGATAGACCAAAGACCTTCTATACATGGCTGCCCCATAGGGATGAAGTCCAAGTGTAGAATATCCGTAATCATTCTTCAAAAATTCAGCAACCGATGGGAAGGTTTCCATCTTTGGGAGTATTTCTTGGAATGGCACCGCATAGCCGAGCAGGAAGGTTGACATACCCGTCAACCCCTCGAATTCAATGTTTGCCGTTCCGCCGCCGTAGCGTGGCGAATAGATATTTCCATAGGCCGCACGCTTCTTCAGAGCATCCAAATTTGGCAGGAGCGCCCCACCCGTTTCACTCGTATAGGGATAGATATCCTTGAACCTATCCGGCTCGGTGAAACTTTCATTCATTACGTACACAATGTCAATATTTTCTTTTGCCAAATCAAGCCTCGACTTGTTTTCAGCCGCCGCCTTGTTCTCATATTTGCGGACGATGGCCTCAACGGCTTCTTTCGAGTAACCATTCGGCTTTTCCGCACCGACCTTTTTGAAATTGCTGATGAATCCGAGCACGAGCCCATTCCGAGCAAAATTTCGCTGCTGATTCCAGCCGACATATGAGTAATCTATCATGGGTATGTTCTTGATACCATCTCCCCTGACGTCTATCGTCACCACAAATATGGCAGAAGCGGAGAGAACTGCCACAAGCAAGCGAATAATAAAACGCTGCCGACGTGTTGACAATTTCCTCCACGCCTTAATATCAAGTCCGGAACGACATTCTACATTCTTGCAAATCTTTTTCCTGCGCCTTGAAACAAGCACCGTCAAAAGAATGGAAAACGCCATGATGACAGCGATATACACAATCTGCTTCCACAAATCAGACTTGTCGTACATCCCATCCATGGCTCCGACATTTGTTGCAAACGAAAGGTCTCCCGGCAATAAATGCTCAAACCGAGCGACAAACTTCAACCGATCCACAAAGGTGAACAAGATCATGAAAGAGAAAAATACTCCGGCTCCAATCGGCGCACTGCCGCAAATTGCCGAAAAAATCAGAAGGGCGAAAAACAGCAAAAGAGACCCAAATGCAAATTCGAGCGGGTGTTCAAAGACGAAATCCGTACAATTACTGATGGGTCCGTTCGCCGCGTTTTCCGGCACCGTTATCGTACGGTACTGCGTAGCCAAATTTATGAGCACAGCAGAAAACAGAAGGTACACCAAAGAAATTATCAGATAGCGCCTTCCCGTTATCCAGTGGTCGATCTTGCGAGTAATAGTGTTCACCAATCCGATTGTCTACCTACCGTCGTACATTTCTGCGTAGTACTTCCGATATTCGCCGGAGATGATATTTTCCCACCATTCCTTGTTGTGAAGATACCAATCGATGGTGAGTTTGATACCGTCAGCAAACTTCGTCTCAGGGCTCCAGCCAAGCTCGTCCGAAATCTTCTTCGGGTCAATAGCATAGCGCATATCATGCCCTTTTCTGTCCGTTACATAGGTGATGAGGGACTCCGGCTTGCCCAGATACCCTATTATGAGCTTGACGATGTCGATGTTTGCCATCTCGTTGTGGCCGCCGATATTGTAGACTTCGCCAATCTTGCCATTTGACAAAATCATGTCTATGGCCTTGCAGTGATCGTCCACATAGAGCCAATCCCTGACGTTGAGACCCTCCCCATAGACGGGCAACGGCTTGTCAGCCAAGGCGTTCGCAATCATGAGGGGAATCAACTTTTCCGGAAATTGATACGGCCCGTAATTGTTCGAACATCTTGAAATCGTGAGAGGAAGTCCAAACGTTCTGTGATATGCCATCGCGAGAAGATCGGCGGAAGCCTTCGATGCCGAATACGGACTCGAAGTGTTGATTGGCGTGGTCTCCGTGAAGAGCAGATCCGGTCTGTCAAGTGGCAGATCGCCATAGACTTCATCCGTGCCGACCTGATGAAAACGACCAACGCCGTATTCTCTCGCAGCGTCCATCAAAACCTGCGTACCGAGAATGTTTGTCCTAAGAAATACGCCAGGATCCTCAATCGACCTATCGACATGGGATTCGGCAGCAAAATTGACTATCACGTCCGGTTTCTCCTCGGAAACTATCTTGAAAATCGCATCGCGATCCGTGATATCAGCCTTGAAGAATTTGAACCTGTCGTTTTCCATCGCAGGCTCAAGCGTAGAAAGATTGCCCGCATAAGTCAGCGAATCGAGCCCGACAATCTCATAGTCAGGATGCAACTTTTGCTCATAAAATACAAAGTTCGAACCAATAAATCCGGCAGCACCGGTCACCAATATTTTCATCATTTACTCCTTAATATTACTCAGTAGATTCCGGCTCGGCGGCCGGAATGACATATTACAAAGTCCGGTATATCACCCTTTCTGTCATTGCGGACTTGATCCGCAATCTATTAACTAATCCTGCAACAGCGACAACAAATACTTGCCGTAATCCGTCATCTTCAGCTCGTTGCCGACGGCTTCAAGTTTGTCGTCCCAAATAAAACCTTTTCTCCATGCTATCTCTTCAAGACAAGCGACGTAGAGCCCCTGCCTCGACTGCACAGCCTCAACGAATTCAGCCGCCTTAAGAAGACCGATGGGGCTACCCGTATCGAGCCAAGCCATACCGCGCCCAAGCAGTTCAACCTTCAGTTTTCCGTTCTGAAGATATGCGTTGTTGACGCTCGTGATTTCAATCTCGCCCCTTGCGGAAGGCTTGACATCCTTCGCAATACGGACGACATCATTATCGTAAAAATACAGACCTGGCACCGCATATTTCGACTTCGGATGAGCGGGTTTTTCTTCTATTGAAATGACGTTGTTGTCGTCGTCAAATTCAACCACGCCAAATTCTCTCGCATCTCCGACCGGATAGCCGAAGACCGTGGCGCCCTCTTTTCTGGCCACCGCACGCTCGAGAACGGAAGACAACGATTGTCCGTAAAACACATTGTCGCCGAGCACGAGGCAGACATTATCGTCGCCTATGAACGACTCCCCGAGGATGAACGCATCCGCAAGGCCTCTGGGCTTCTCCTGCACGATGTATGAAAAATTGACGCCCATAGACTCGCCCGAGCCGAGCAATTTCTCGTATTGCGGGATATCCTCCGGCGTGGAAATGATCAATATATCCTTGATGCCCGCGAGCATCAACACCGATATCGGATAATAGATAAGTGGCTTGTCGAACACCGGCAACAGCTGTTTGCTCACCGCTTTCGTCATCGGATAGAGCCTCGTGCCCTTTCCGCCGGCCAATACAATTCCTTTCATTCTGGTCTCCTTAGTCTCCTTCAACAAACAATCTACTTCTTCAATATATTATAGCAGAAAGATAGTAGGTTGTAATTACTTTGCGCTCCACTGTAGATTTTCACCCAGTAATTCTCGAATTTCTGCCAAGGCGTTCTCTGCCCTTCCCGCGTTGCCCGAAATCTGTAGTGAAGGATTGCTTTGAAATCCATCGATGAGAGGAATTACTGCGAAGATTTTGCGTCCATCGTCGTATTTGTCTACCCAAAGTGGCGTGTAGACCGCTTCGATTTCGGAAATTTTGCTACCGGCAGGCTCGTAGGTCAGATTCACTTGGGCGATAATGCCTTGTTCGGTGTAATGATTTTCAAGTGTCTCCTGACGCTGGTTTGATATGTAATTTCCCATAGACCAAAATACGGGGACAGCGTGCGAAGCCGCATTGTCCGAAGCACCATCGCTGTGAAGAAGAAGCTCCATCGGCTGAAGCACGTGTGGATGGGAAGCGAAAATCAAATCTGCCCCATTGTCAACGGCAAGCTGTGCAGTGCGTCTCTGTGTATCGTTCGCCTGCCTTTCATATTCATTACCCCAGTGAAAATAGCAGACGACAATCTCTGCGCCATCCGCCTTAGCACCCTCAATCGACTTCACGATTTCGGCATCGTCGGCCGCTTCATCCGGATTGTAGGAATTGATCATAGACTTAGCTTCCTCGGACATAAAAGAACCGTTCATCGTCCGCTGCCCATCGACACGGATAGTCTCATAAGTATAGGAGACAACTCCGACCTTCACACCATTGACGTCCAAGACAATGTAATTCTTTTCCGCTGGATCAAGTCTGCTGCCCACCACCTCGAGACCAGCGGCCTTGGCAACCTCAACCGTCCTGCGTGCACCGGCCACACCTCTATCGAGCATATGATTGTTCGACGTGATGCCGACGTCAATACCGGCACCCTTGATAAATGCCGCGAGTTCGTCCGGCGATGAGAAATTCGGATAACCGCCAAAAGGCTCGCCCGCAAAAGTTGTCTCCATGTTTGCAAGAGAAAGATCCGCTCCGGAAATAATGGGTTGGGTGTAAGCAAAATACGTCGAAAGATCGATATTCCCGTCCGCACCATACATACCGCCAAGCTGAGGCGTATGCATCATGATGTCCCCGATACAGTCGATAGAGAGCTTAATCGGCTCGGAGGCCTTCACCTCTTCCGCAGCCGATTTGCTCTTCGCATTTTGTTCTCCGTCTGCGCTGCTGCCTTCGTTCTTCTGTAGTTGCCCACAGGCGGCTACGACACCGATGATCAGCAGAATCAGAATAAGCCCGGCAATAAACGCGGGCTTTTTCTTTAGTTTGTATTTTCGTCTCTTCACATTCATGGCTAATATTATACCCTATGATGATGGAAGTATTCTTTCTATTTTTTCGTATTCTTCGCCCAGTGAGCGTATAGATGTTTCGTATTGCTTGTGGATTTTACGATTGATTTGGACGTTACCTTACTGCCGCCCGACTTCTTTGTGTACCAACCCTTGAATTTGTAACCGGTACGTTTCGGCTTCGCGAGTTTGCCGTATTTTTTTCCCTTTTGAACAATCTTTGTCTGCGATTTCTTCGCGAGCTTGCCCTTGTTCGGATGCAGTTTCACCGTGATTTTCTTTACGGCAGGCTTCGCAGGTGGCTCTGGAGTTTCGGAATTCGAGCCGCCGGAGAAACTGCCACCCTTCCATTCAGATGACACACCGTTGCTGTCGACAAGCGTGAAGCTACTGCCACCCTTACTTGTGACCTTTCCTTGCCCAAGTATGAAATCGCCCTTGTCAATTGTCAGTTTTGACCCTGCTTCAATGAGCATAGCCCCGCCACTTACACTGCTGCTGCCGACTTCAAGTGAACCGGTTACTTTCAAATCTGAAAGATTTAGATTGACTCCGTACGTCGCTCCGATTGCCTTTATCTTCCCCGCAAGCGTCATGCTTGGAGTTTCGTTTATTACTAAAGCCCTGTCGCCTCCGCCCACTGCACTGATGTCTATATTCACGTCTTTCTCGATATTGGCACTCAAGCAATCGATATACATACCGTGAGCGTCCGGACCTGCCAGCGTGAGCTTACTCCCCGGGTCGGCAGAAACCGTCAGGTTGCCTTCGGGACCGCCGGAAAGCCATAAGGCAAGTGCGCAACTCAATGCCTTGTCTCCGTTCAAGCTACAGTTTCCCTTTACGTGCAAAGTGAATTTGCCCATAGCCTTAGCGTATATTGAGTAACCGTTGAAATTGTCGAGCGTGAGTGTGTTCGTATTGGCGTCATAGGTCGCCGTGCCGCCCTTGCCATCAGAAACCACAGTGTCAGAAGTCACAGTGCCGCTATCCACGACCTTGACTTCCTTATCTGCCGATGTCCAAACGCTAAGAAGCGCAACCGAAATCAACGTCGGCTTTTCGTTTCCGCCCTCCTCGCCCGCGTGCACCGACACCGGCATAAATGAAATCAACAGTGAAAAAACCAATAGCATTACTATGCTCAGATTGATTTTGCGACTATGTTTGCTACTTGTTATAAATTGCATAATTACCTCTTTTCGTCCTCAAGGAATTTACCTTACTATATTATTTATACCCACTTTCGCTTAAAATAAACATAAAATCGCAAAAAAGTTTTATTTTTTTGTAATATCAGGCGTTTTCGATTTCCTCGATCGCTTCCATTGCGGCCATTTGCTCCGCTTCGTCGCCATTGTCGTAAACATATTCGCAAATATTGATGGCTATATCGTAGGCCTCGGGATCCATCACCCGAATGGCTCTGATCATCTTTGCGTAATGCAGGACCTTTTCCGTTTCGCCCCGCGGATAGTAATACTGTATGAGGGCCTGACAAAGTCCAACGCTTCTGTCGGCGACCAAATCGAGTTTTTCAGCATATTCATCTGCGGTCGCTTCGGCCTCGGCATCAGCATAGGCGAAATCCATCTCCGATACCGCCACAAGATAATCGGCCATATACTGCTCCTTGTGCGGTCTATCTATTGCAACCGCCGTATTTGCAGCAGTCCTGAGTTTCGAAATGTCTACAGGGTCGGCTGCAAGTGCACCCCTCATCATATTTCCGGCAATAACGGACAGCAGGAACAATGCACAAGTAATGAGCGGAATTGAAACACATAATATGGCTTGTAGCCTAGATATTGCCTTTGACTTTGGCTTATTCTCATCTTCCTGCGCGTCTACGGGAATTGCGTCGATGATGCCCATGATGAGCCAAGCTACAATAATGTATTGAATGAAGCTCAGGTCAAAATCTATGGCCGAGTGCATCAAAATCATAGCTACGATTCCAAAAAGCATCGGAGCAATCCCCTGCTTTCGAATGGCGAAAAGTTTCTTTATCACAAGAATCAAAAATGCGAGATACAGTGCGAGACCGACTATCCCACCTTCCAAAAGCACCTGCAAATACTGATTGTGTACATATTTACTTTCGGAATACACAGTCTGAATCTGCATGAGAAGCGTCTCAAATGCACCCGCACCGGAGCCGAAAAATATATTTTGCTCGCGAAAAATGTCGATAGCATATCCGAAATATTGAATTCTTTCCTCCGCATATGGATTTGAAGTGATGTCAGAAAACCTCTCAACAAAAAATCCATCAGTAGCCGGTCCGCCACCGCCCAAAAATGTGAATACTATTGCACCAAGCACAAAGCCAATGAGAAGAATTATTACATAAAAAAGAAATGTCTTCAGCCGACGGCCCCTATTCTGCATGAAACACACCAAAAGAATGGAAACTCCGCCCGCAAGCGTAGCACCAACGCTGACGCAAAGCACAAACCCCATTGCGATAAGAACACCCAAAACCGCCAGAATCCATCCGACCTTGTCAGTCCGAACTATAGATTGCCCCTTGTCATTGCGGGCCTGCCTCTTGTCATTGCGGGCTAAGTGCCCCTTGTCATTGCGGGCTTGACCCGCAATCCAACTAGCAAAATAAAGATAAGCAGCAATATGCATCCCTATCAAAAACAAAGCCGCGGAAACATTGGCATTGATGACCGTCATCATCCTCATGCCATTCCAATCGCCACCGAGACTGAGAAACACAACTATCACCAATGCAAATAACAGCAGCCAAAGAAGTCTCTCCACATTCGCCGAATTCCACCGGCATAGAAAGAAAGCAATCAAAAAGACAACAAAACCGACACCGTGCTTCAGACTTTCGTCAAAAGTATGTGCCGGTGCATAGGAATAAAAAAGTCCTACAAACCTGTACAGAGTGAAAAGGCCCAGCATCAAGAGAATTGGTGCTGGGCCAATCGCAATATTACTTCTTCTTCCAGTGAGCATAGTATGTGATGTTCTTCTTCACCGGCGTAGTGGTCTTGATCTTTGTGCCACCTGTTTTTGTAGTATACCAACCGAGGAACTTGTAGCCGGTCTTTTTGGGCGTAGTCAGAGTCCCGACCTTTGCATTCTTCTTGACCGCCTTGTAGATCACGGCCGAGCCGCCGTTTGCATTGAAATCGACAACATACTTGTCGGCAGTAGATATAAGTTTCGCAGTGGTATTTGTAATTGCCTTATTGCCACCTTTGACATTTAGGGCTGTCATCTTGGCAAGTTCTGCACTCGTTGCCCAACCGTTGGTCTTGGCCGCCAATTTCACATTTTTGTATCCCTGTGAAAAATATCCTTTACCTGCGAATAGTACTTTTACAGAATTGATAGCCTTAAGATTGCTCCCGTACGGAATCTTTGCAGATATTATATTGTCATAGTATCCATCCGAATTGGTATAAGCTACGCTGTATACACTGCCCGAAACCTCGGTAGACCATGCTCCGGATATACCGACACTCTTCTCGTTTGTCAACTTCCCGCTTACCTTTGAGTAATCATCATTCGTGAAATCTACTGTGACTTGCTCCACTGCATCGCCAAGAGCAGAAGACTGTTCAAATTCGCCACTATACGGTAGATAGACATCGTTTCTTTCGTTATTGGAACCACCATGCTTTTTCACATTCAACGCAGTGAATCCCGAATAAGTATAGCTACCCTCCGGTAAGTCCTTGAAAACTACCGTGCGCGTATTTCCATCACCTATCGAATACTCGGGGTAATATGATGTTCCACTACCTGTATTTTTGACAGAGTAGTTCATATAGTCACGAAACGGCTTGTCGTAACCATCAAGATTTGTAGTCTGATCATTTAATTCAAAAGTAAGGCTCCGAGTGTTGTCTGCCCAGTGAGCATAAAGTGTTTGATTGTTGTTGACTTTAGATGTGGAAGATATTCGCCCCCCCCATGATGCATAAGTGTACCACCCGAGGAATACTTTGTCTTCTAATGTCGGCACAGGCAACCCACCGTAGGCAGCTCCGTAAGGTCTAGTAACACTTGCAGGATTCACCGTACCGCCGTTTGCATCGAAGTTGACTGTGAAATTGCCATATTCGCCCGCTCCCTTTGCAACCTTTTGCGGAATCACATTGCTGTAGCCAAATTTGCCGATAAGCGTATTGAGCGTAGCTACACTCGATATCTTGTTTTCTGTGCAATACAGGGTCGTGAGCTTTGTGTTGGCACCCAAGTTGAGGGCTGTAAGGTCATTGGCGGAAACGTTTAGATAGTTAAGATTTGTATTCTTGCTTAGATTGAGTGTTTTCAGCTTATTGCTATAACAGTTTAGACTTGTCAACTTTGTATTCTTACTCACGTCAAGAGTGGCAAGCTTGTTGTAATAGCATTCCAAGTATGTAAGCTTGGTATTCTTGCTCACGTTAAGGCTACTCAAACCGGAGTAATTGGCAAGCAAGACGGTCAGTTTCGTATTCTTGCTCACATCTAAACTCTTGAGCCTAGAACCAGTGATCTGGAGATTGGTCAGCACCGTATTTTTTGATAGACCAAGGCTTGTGATCTTTGGAGAATAACCAACGGTAAGTTGTGTAAGTTTGGTGTTTGCAGTCAAACTCAAGCCCGTGAGTTTCGCATTATCCGAAACATTAAGTTTCGTCAGGCTCTTGTTTTTGCTCAGGCTGAGCTTTGCGATTGAGCAAGATCTTACAGTCAAATCCTTGAGTGCAGTATTTTTACTCACATCCAAGGTTGCCAACTTCGCATTGTCACTGAGGGACAGCGTAGTCAATTTTGTATTTTTGCTCAAAGCCAATTTTGACAAAGTGCCATTTTGTAGCGTCAGACTCGTGAGCTTCGTATTTTTGCTCAAATCAAGACTTGCCACAGGACTTATGACATCCAAACTCGTGAGTGCGGTATTCTTTGTCAGATTGAGGCTCTTCACCTTTGTATTGTAATTTAGATTCAAAGTTTTGAGCTTTGTGTTTTTGCTCACATCCAAAGCGGTGATGGGACTATTGATCGTCGCGCTCGTAAGTGCCACATTCTTTGTCAGGTTGAGACTCTTCACCTTCACAAGAAAGTCGATATTCAGCGATGTGAGTTTTGTGTTCTTGCTCAAGTCAAGAGCCGATATCGGGGCATTGACCTGTAAGGTTTTGAGAGCGGTGTCGCCCTTGATGTCAAGCTTTGTCAGATCCGGCGCATAGGCTATATTCAATGTTTCAAGCTTGGCATTCTTTGAAGTCACTCCCTTTATATTCGAGCCGAATTGGAAGTTTGCCGTCTTCAGAGAAGTGGCCTTCGTGAGATCCCAAGATACAGAATTGCCCGTAGAAATATTGATACTCTGTACTGTTTTGTCATTAAGTTTCGCAGGTACAACAGCCGTTCCGCTACCGCTATAGCCTATTATATTTCCATTCCAATCCGTTATGAAATAAGTATCACCTAAACTACTATAATGTGCATAATAAGTAGGATTGCCATTATAACCTTGGGCCCAATCATTAACAGAAATCTTGTTTCCACCTGTTTTCGCAGTATACCAACCACTAAAAACTTTGTCCGACGGTGGGGTCGGATCTTTCGGCAATACACCGAACTCTTCATTATTATTATAAATCTCAGTAAATGGCGACTCAACACCACCATTGTTCGGATCAAATGTCACGACGACTAAGTTTTGCGGAAAAATGTTCCATGTATCAAATCGTGCCACCAATGAATCCAGCAAATCTAAATCAACAATATCGTTATAACTACAATCGAAGCTATCGAGGCTTTCGTTCCCACTTATATCCAAATCGGTCAAATGATTATAAAGACAATACAAGCTATTTAGCTCATCAAGACCTGTCAGATCCAAATCGTCCAAGTCATTATACGAACAATTAAGCGAAGAAAGGTTCACCAATCCACTCAGTTCCAATTCAGTCAATTTGTTGCCTTGAACGCTGATACTATAGAGCTTTGTGGCATCGACAACAGTCAGACTCTCAAGTTGCCCGAGATAATACTCATAGCCTTCTTCCCCATAACCATCATCATCATCATTTTGAGTTCCGTTACATTCCAAATATGTGAGCTCTGTACATGCACTAACATCTAGTGAAGTAATATCTGTACCATTCAATACAATTTCCTTAACGGGATAATCGTCATCTAGGGTTTCTGGCACGACCACATCTGGACTATCTCCGGTATAACCGACAATACGTACGCCACAGGTATTATCCTCAATGTCTTCGCTATAATACTCATAAAGCTGATACACAAAGCCATCTTCATTAGGTGGGTTTTCGATAGTCAACGTATACGATCCGAGGAAATCTTGATCCCCAGTAGCCACTACAATATAGTAAATGCCTTGTTGCTGAGGTGCATAGACCAATGAATTCCATGAACTGCTCACAACCTCCCCACTGGAGTCAAGAATATAAATATCGGGATAGAATCCGTTATCTCCGTTGTCCGGCACAATATCCCCAACTATGTAAAGCAATGGAACGCCCGCTTCAAGCGTGACCTCATACGCATTTCCGAAATATTGTTCATCCCACAAAGTCACCATAGCGCTACTCGTCAAAATCTGAGTTCCCGAATTCCAAGGCAATTCACTCAAATTAACATTCGTATACGTGGCCGGTGCAACCAAAGCATCTATCGCTTGATCGCTATCCTCAGCACCCTCCGTGGAGTTCTCATCATTGGGTTCAATTTGGGAAATATTCCCCCCCCCATCCGTTTCCTCAGCCCAAGCATTTGGCGAATAGACGAAAATACTCGTCGCCACCAAAGCCACTACCAAAAACAACGCCAGCAAACTCCGTTTCAAATCAACTCTCCCAAACATAGTTCTCTCTCCCTTAAACAATGAGCAAAATATAAACGAAAAATTTCAAGATGACATTATTATATCACCATCAACTAAAAAGTGAAGCGAGTTGTTCAACTTCCTACTTTACCGTAATGGTCTTTGTAGCCTTCTTGCCGCCTGCCGTCACAGTAATCTTTGCCGTCCCTGCTTTCTTTGCCGTGATCAATCCGCCCTTGTTTACCGTCAAAACCGCCTTGTTCGATGAGGAGAATTTTGCCTTTACATTCGTGGCTGATGAGGGCGAAAGTTTCACGCCCAGTTGTTTGGTACTGCCAACCCTGAGTGACGAAGGCGCATTCTTCAATGAAACCTTCGCGAGCGCCTTGGCCTTGGGGACGACATATACCGTAATGGACTTCGTCTTCCCGCTCGGTGCCGTGGCAGTAATTTTTGTGGAAAGTTTTTTGGTTACTTTTTTCGCTGTTATCTTTCCGGTGGTTTTTGACACCGTAGCCGCTTTCTTGTTGCTTGACGTGTACTTCAGCCCCGCCGTTACAAGTGCCGCCCCATCGTAGATTGCTATGACCGGCGTCGTATTGCTTCCGCTCTTTAAATAATATTTGGATAGCGGCGCCGTTATCTTCGTCACGTTTCTGGTGACCTTGATCGAAACTGTCTTGCTCGGCACCACGCCCGATGCTGTCTTGGCAGGGTCGGTTGTTTTTGCAGTAATTTTGGCCGTTCCTTCCTTGCCGTTGAACTTCACCAAACCGCTTGCATTGACTGTAGCCACCCCGCCTGTAGCAGACCATACCACATTCGGATAAGTGGTTGCAGTATCCGGTGCGACCACGGAGGCCAAGCTTATGCTGTGACTTGCATCGCTGGTCTTGTATAAATATTTTGAGGGATTTCCGGTAATGTTGACCGAATCAACCCAATTATAGGGTTCCACGGAAATATCAAATGAAGTCTGTGCATTGTAATACTTTACAGTAAGAGATTGGGAGGCGGCCGGATCTGTCGAATCAAAGCCTGTTACTTGCACCTTACTGTCGTTTAGTGCAACAACTTCCTTTAATCCGTCTGTGTATGTCACAGTCACTTTACCCTTTGAGAGGTCAATTTCCTGCCCCTGTAAATAGGATGCTTTCTGTGTACCGTCAAGTGCCAAACTCTGCACAGGAGTATTCTTGGTGAAAGCCTTTATATTGAAATTGCCGCTCGACGTGTCGCCGGTAGCATTAAGAGTCTTCTTCCAATCATACCAAGTCTTGCCATTCGGACTGTGAAAGCTCTCTCCCGTTTTGATGGTCACATTATCACCAACGGATGCCTTTGACTCGAAAGTGAGACCGTAATTGGTAGTGGACGGCTTTTTAATCTTTATTACGACCGAAAACTTGGTTTTGTCTTTGAGCCTGAGTTTCTTTGTGAAATTTATTGTATGATAGCCCGCGTTTGCAAATGTTTCTGAAATTGTTTTGGAGGAAGCGCTACTGTTTATGTCTGCCTGAGTGCCGCTTGTCGGGTTTTTGGATGTTGGTTTCGTATAGACGGATACGGTATATTTCATATTTGGATAAAGCGAATAGATTGAGACCGCTTCCAAAGACTGAATGGCAGCCGCGTCGGTCTCAGTAAAGACATTCGCCATATATTCATACGTTTGATTGTATCTACTCGCAACACCCAGATTGCCTGCATCATCAAAAAAATAGTTATTGTCGAGCGTTGTATTCAATCCTAAATCTACGTAAGCCGATGTACCCATACTCTTGTCGTAATAGGACATCCAGAAATATCCGGAATCCAAGACACCTTCTCCCCAGCTGTTCTTTATCAGCCAGGCACCATTTCCTTCAGGCGTATTTTTGAAATTTGTCTTGCTAAAGTTGTCATTCCAACCTACTATTGTAACCGCATGATTTCCTCTAATCGGCTCGCCATATGCATCCGTCGTCTTATTGTAGTAATATGCCCAACCGGCCGATGAGTTCTTATATCTGGAATTTTCAATATTGTCATTTACAAGGCCAGTACTGTAATAGCTCGTGTAGAGAGGTCCCTTATTCTGCAACGCCTTCTTTATCGCATCCACATTGCCCTTTTTCACATCTGATCCTGCACTGCTTCGCGGGGCAGGATAGATCGAAACGTCCTTCACGTGATAATCCGAAGTGTTCAAATCACTGAGGTTCGTAAGTGGTATATCCACATTGCTGTATGGAAAACGAGTCTCCGTGGTCGGGCCAAACCACTTTCCCATGGCAGCCATTGAATACCAGATGTTTCCCCCACTATCCATGGGGCTATAGATGCCGGCAGCAGGATTTGGTGCAAATTTAAATGTTTTACTGTTAAATACAGAAAAAACATGCTGATACGGTGAAAGCCAACCCGAATCGGTCAAACTCAGGATACCCTGTTTGGCCAGACTGCCTTCACCCGATGCCGTCGCCGCAAATGCCCAACACGCACCGTAATTTCCCTGATCTCTCACTGGTGTTATCCAACTCGGATGTGAAACTCTGAGATCGTAACTTGCAGGTAAACTATCGAGTGCACCTATTTCGCCCGAATAATCTCCATCATTGATTGCTGTTTCATCTACCGTGGGAACTATGTAACCGTATTCACTCGGAGTTTGATCGACGTCAAGAGGCTCGATGGTTTCAATAGGCGGAAGCGGTACTCCCTGTTCATCTTCCTCGTCCGCATAGCCCTGAAGTGGTGCGGCTGTGAAAACCGTAGTAGCCACAAGTGCCATAACGACCAAAAACACCAAAAGTCGCTTTTTCAAATCATATTTCTGAATCATCATTTCTCTCCCTTATCATAACGAAACGAGGTTACGCCAAATCAACAACAAATCCCCCTGTTAAACGTACCAAATAATGAAAACATTATATCACTTTATGATAATACCGCGAAGCATTTTCACCTTTAATATTCTTGAAACGCTTTCGCCTATGCGCGCTTCCGTGAGCGTGCCCGCCTCTATTGCGGCCATTACGCCCTCATACGCACCGCTGACACTCTCAGGGATGAGAATCATATCCACGCCCGCATTTATCGCCATTACTGCCGCATCGCTCGCGGAATAGCTGTCCGTTATCGCACCCATCACCATCGAGTCCGTGATTACTAAATTCTCGTAACCGAGGTCGCCCCTCAGGATGTCAGTAATAATCTTTTTTGAAAGAGATGCAGGCAAACCGGCCTCGTCCACACCTCGTGCAGTCATGTGAGAAATGAGCACAAAGTCGCTGTCGGCCTCAATACCGGCCTCGAAGGGCAAAAACTCCGTGGCTCTGAGCTCGTCAAGCGTCCGCAGGCTCTCCGAGTAACCCAGATGAGAATTTGCCTGAGTGCTTCCGTGTCCAGGGAAGTGCTTGAGAGCCGTGCAGACACCGCCCTCGTGAAGGCCAATGACCTCCTGCTTCACCATTTCCGATACCAGAGCGGGGTCAGTGCCGAACGCCCTATCACCTATCTCGGTGTTGTTCGGGTTGGTGATGACATCGGCGACCGGTGCGAAATCCACATTGAATCCAAGTCCCTTAATGTTTTCGGCAATAGCCTTGCCGACCTCCATCGCCTTTTCCGAATCGCCGGTCTCACCGATCTCCCTCATGGGCGGGATAGGATCAAACCCCAAATTTGCCTGCCCGGAAATTCGGGCGACCGACCCGCCCTCTTCGTCAACACCGATGAATAGAGGCGTCTTAGCCTCGCCTTGAAGACGCTCTATTTTTGAACGAACCTGATCGCGGCTCTGTATATCCGAAGCGAAGAAAACGACGCCGCCAAACGGTAGCCCCAAAGCTGTATCCTGAGGCGTTACAAAAAATAGCTGATAGATTTTCTCGTCTAGTGTCATCGCGACCACACGGGCGGCCACCTCAATACTATTTTTCACATCGTCATCAAATATATCGGCGGAGAAGCCATTGTCGTAAACGGCCTGCAAATTGATAGCAGAATTCATATTATCGCTTCCGCCTCTGCCAAGGCCGCCCTCTGCCGGAGCACATGAAGACACCGCCAAACAAACGACTATCATTACCGCACAAGTAGTCAATCTCTGTTCGATTTTTCTTTTCATACAGAGAATCATACCCTCGAATGACTTATATATCAATAAAAATCAAATCAACACACCGCCACCTGTAATGTTCAAATTTGTACCATTCACATAACTGCTAAAATCAGACATAAGATAATCAATCGCCCCAACCACTTCGTCGATTGTGATATTTCTACCTAACGGAGCTTCTTTTGCAAGAGATTCCACAATTCGCTCATCCAAATCACAAATAAACTTTGATTCTATCATCGTAGGGGATATACCATTGATTGTTACACCTTTATCACCGTACTCACTTGCAGCTGCGCGTACCAACCCGAGTAGCGCGTATTTACATATAATATAATCAGTAACATACTTTGGTGGAATCCCAAGCGTATAAGCGGTAAGCATAACAACAACCCGACCAGTCCCTTCCTTTGCCATGGCAGGGAGAAATTCTTTCAGAGTTTCTCCCAATGAAAAGAGCTGAATATTCAATTCTTGCAGAGTCTTTTTCGTATCAAATTGTTTGATGCGCATGTGATGAAATTTCCCTGCGGGTAAATGGAGAATGTGGGTCGGATTGCCAATAAGATTCTTTGTTTGTGAAATAACTCTTTTTGTATCATCAGGTTCAGACAAATCCCCTTTGACTGCATGAATTGAAATTTTTTTCACAGAATCAGTTAGCATTTTGAATTTCGGACTCATTGTATTGTAATGAGCAATCACCGTCACATCATCTTCATCACTGCAAATCTCTTCCAAATGTCGAATATATGCCAGTCCAATATCCGAAGAAGCTCCTATTATTAAATAGTTTTTCATTTTGACACTCCGATGCGCATTTTGCCACGCACAACTTTCGCATTTGAACCATTTGTGATTTTCACCTTAAGCAATATTGTATTAAAGCGTTCATCTTTTTCAATTACTTCCCCCTCAACATGAAGTTCATCTCCAACAATTACAGGCTTCACAAAATCAACCGAAACTGAATGGATCAGACTATACATTCCCGGCAGATATACACCGGCAAGAGTAGAAAGAAATGATGCAGTCAACATACCATATGATACTGAATTTTGATACCCCTGTGAAACGGCAAATTGAATATCATTATGTAATGGATTGCAATCACCGGTTATTTTTCTAAAGGAATCCATCATTTCTTGAGAAATCACGATGTCAAATCCCTCTTTACGACCTACATCTATTTCATCAAAGTGATATTTATTCAATTGTCATCCTTTCGGAAACTATATCAACCATTTCTCCGACATTCTTCATTTCTGTGACCTCAGTCATAGTGAACTTCATTCCAAAACGTTTTTCAATGGCTACTATGAGATTGATATGTTCTAAGCTATCCCAATCATCAATATCATCCGCTGTCGTTGTTTCGTCAACATGAATACTTGAATCATCAAACACATCTTGGAAAATTTCATCAAGTTCTTCATAAATTTTCTCTTGAGTCATAATTAAGCTCCCTTCAAACTGCAGACACTTATTTAATCTGCAAAAAACTCATATACTTTTTCTATCACGTAGTCTATCTCAACAGGTCTCAACCCATAAAACATTGGCAAGCGCAATAGTCGTTCGCTCTCTGCCGTCGTGTATTTATCTTCACCGTGAAATCTGCAATACTTTTCTCCGGCCGCAGAAGAATGAAGTGGTACGTAATGGTACGGTGCACCAATGCCATTTTGCTTTAGATAATCAATCAACCTTGTTCGTTCATCAAGATCACTCACCCGAATGAACATCATATGCCCATTGTGCCCACAATGCTCAGGTATCTGCGGCAAAACGATTCGCCCCTTTTGGGCAAGATCCTGCAATCCATCAAAATATCTATGCCATGACGATAGTCTGTCATCAATTATGTTCTGGGCCACCTCAAGCTGGCTCCAAAGATATGCCGTGCACAATTCACTGGGCAGATAAGATGAACCCCAATCAACCCATGAATATTTGTCAACCTGCCCCCGAAAGAACTTGCTTCGATTCGTTCCCTTTTCACGAATGATTTCGGCTTTTTCGACAAGTTCGTCATGATTTATGACAATCGCACCGCCCTCGCCCATGCTGAAGTTTTTTGTTTCATGGAAACTGAAGCAAGCAAAATCCACTTGCGAGCCAACAGCTTTCCCTCTATAAGTTGACATCAAAGCCTGTGCAGCATCCTCGACAACAAGTAGGCTGTGCTCCTTGGCTATGTCATTGATTTTGTCCAATTCACAGGGAACTCCGGCATAGTCAACCGGAACAACCACCTTAGTTTTAGGAGTAATGGCAGCTTCTATCAATTCCTCATCCATGTTCATCGTATCTGGACGAACATCGATAAATACTATCTTTGCCCCTTGACCCAAGAACGCGTTTGCGGTGGAGGGGAATGTATATGACGGCATTATGACCTCATCCCCCGGCTCGATATTGCAAAGGTATGCTGCCATATCGAGTGCATGCGAACCGGATGTTGTCATCAGCACATTTTCGACATTTATCCGCGACTTTATCCACTCAGAACAGTATCTTGTGAAAACCCCATCTCCACTTGCATGTCCGTTTTCAAAAACTTTTGCTACCGATTCCAATGTTTTATCAAACATAGCTGGTCTATTAAATGATATTTTCAATACTATTTCTCCTTGCCGAATTATTTGAACATATACTATAATTCAATGCTAGCAACACGTGGTTCGAAGCAACAGCATGGACGAAGACAGACAATTCTCACGCCGCTCGCTCTTTGCGGACCAACTTTCATGAATGTGGCCAGCACGGTATTCTTTCCACCCAGTCCCAGTGGCCCGACATTTGTTTTATTAACGCGGCTTGATATTTCTTTTTCAAGCGCATTTTGCTCTGAATAATTCCCAAAAGTCATAGCCTGAAGCATTAAAGAAGACGCTTCATAATGCGAGCGACCAATACCCACAGCCAGAGTACTCGGAGTACAGCCAAGCTGCCCAACCACTTCTGAGGCCCAACTCACTATTTCATCTACCAACACTTCCACACTATGTTTATGAAATACCCTATAGGTCTTAGACCGTATTTCCGGTCCGCCTCCTTGCATCAAGACGTGTAGACGCAGAACATCCTCATCTGTATGAAGAAGCATAATGGGAGCAGGTAACATTGCGCCCGAATCAGGATTAAGACCTCCGGACTGATCCAATCTTTGCTCATCATTCCCCATAATTGCCATCGGCCTACCGGGCAATTCACGCAAACCGATTTCTATTCCCTCACCTATTGCTTTCAATACTTCTCTACTTATTGCTTGCGACTTGCCTACCTCAAGAATAACATGAGGGATACCCGTATCATCACACAGCGGGCTGCAGCCACTTTCTGCCACAAATGCGTTTTCTAAAATGTTCTCCATCACCCACTTCGATTGAGAGACTTCCTCTTCAAAAACGGCACACTCGTAAGCTTTTATTTGATCTGCCCGAAAACTCGAAGCCGCCCGAAGCAATGTGTCAGCGGTCTTTCTCACTATATCGTCATATTTCATGCTACCATCACCTATCAATAGATTGTCTCCCCATTCACAGCTGCTATTATCACCGGATACTCCACAACCTCAATGGAATGTAATGCCTCCATACCAAGCTCCGGAAATGCGACAACCTTTCGGTTCAGAGTTTTGCTTTCCAGTAATGCAGTAACGGGTGGAATCACAGCATATGCAGAACCATATCTGTTGAGTTCCGCAACCGTTTCCGGTTTGAGTGCCCCCTTGCCAAGATGCAACTTCACACCGGCTTTCGACAGAATTGGGATATTCCCCTCAATCTCGAGCTTGTTGCTAGATGTTGGACCTACGCCAGCCGGACTGACGGCCGTATGAAAAATGACGCTACCCTGCAAATCAATACCGTTTTCTTCAAGCGTTCCAGTCTCAAAAAGTTCTTTTAGCTTAGGCAACACAGCATCTCTCCCCGTGTATATGTACCCTGATAGGAGAATCATATCACCAACGCGTAGGCTCTCGATAGCATTACCACTTATTGGTGTTTGAATAATTTGTGGATTATCCTTCATACTCTAATCAATCCTTCCCGTTTATCTTGTTATGACTTGAGTGATGTGATTGGAATCACGAAAATTCCGTCTTCCGTAACCCGCTGGAAATCAGTTTTTCCTACAATAACGGCCATAAACGAAGGTGGTGAATTTTGCGCACCGGTATTTGACAGTATTTTATTCTTCAGCCTAATGAGATTTTGGGTAGCTTTTTCTACTTTGTCTTCACTTAGTTTGATTTCGATCGCACCCCAACGCCCATCACGTAGTTCTATGATGGCGTCCACTTCAAGGTCATCAGAGTCCCGATAATAATAGAGTGGCTCAGGCAATGCGGATGGCATAGCGGCAGCATATGTTCGGAGATCTCTAATGCAGAGTTCCTCAAACAAATTTCCGAAAAGCTGCATATTTTGGACTAGCCTCTCCGGTGTAATGGAAAGAGTTGCTGCGGTCAGCGAAGGATCTACAAAATAGCGCTTAGGTTTTGTCCTGAGTCTACTTTTTGATTTGATGGGTGCATCCCAACCCTTAAGGTTCTCAATGAAATATTGACCTTCGAACATTTCAAGATATGTGTCGATGAGGTAGTGTGTATATTCGCTATCAGAATCTTCTTCACCTTTTCCCATATCCTCGGCTATTGTCTTATGCGTTACGGATTGTCCAAGATTTCTGGCAAGAGAAGTAAGTAATTTTCTTGCTATGTTCTCATTCTTGCCATTCTTCGGAACGCTAATTGTAAGAAGCGTGTCAAGATACTGTGTAGCCGTTTCTATGTGTAATTCATCGGAAAGGGACAGTGCTCCCGGCCAACCTCCACGGCAAACAAATTTCGCAATATCTCGCAAGTCTGTGGATACAGCTTTGGGCCTAAAATCGCCTTCGAAAAGTCCTGCCAGCGAAACATCACCACTTGATTCGCCCGATTCATATAGTGACATTGGACGCATACGCAAACGTGCTATTCGTCCGGCTCCGGAATGCGTAACTTCGTCCTTGCTAAGTGAGGATGACCCTGTTAGAAGAAATAGACCTTTTTCGCCTTCAGTATCTATACTGCGCCGTGCTGCATCCCATATACGTGGAACTTCTTGCCACTCGTCAACTATATGTGGGCGCTCGCCCTCAAGAATGAGAAGCGGGTCAGCCTCAGCAATTGCTTTTGTCTGCGGGTCATCGATGTGTACGATACTTTCACCGTGAGCCATTGCAGTCCACGTCTTTCCACACCACCGGCTTCCAACAATTTCAACAGCACCAAATGCTGATAATAGCTTGTCAATTTGCCGATCTACCAGTCTTGGCATATATTTTGGGGGCTTGATAATAATAGGACATTGCCTCTCTTTCGTTTCTTAGTATATCATATATTTAAAAAATAGAGTGCTAGAATTTAAAAAATAGAGGAAGATGATTTATAAAATCAGTTCTCATGAATTTCTTCATTTCAGTCTTCCCAGAAAAGACGTGCGTAGTATGACTCGTCTTCAATGACTCCATACGCTTTCCCCTTCATCACGACTCTCTGGGCCCAATTTGTGTGAGGTTTTATCTCGTTCATCTTGTTGCCATTTGCGCTTTTAATGACACCACCTGAAGTGCTCAATATCTGAACAGCATCCTCGTATTCCTCCCTGGTGACAGCCTGCATTGCATTCACATAACGCAAATGTGATGGGTGAATCACGGTCTTACCTATGAACCCATTTGCCTTGTCCAAGATGACCTCATGTAGAAGCCCATCCACTGCAGAATTGATAATCGGATTCTTTGTGAACATTGAATGCTGCACTTTTTCATTCGAGATATCAGTGAATTTCTTTTCTTGGCTCATTTGAAAATATTCCCAAACCGGTCCAGATATCACATAATCATTATCCCTATTAAAAGTATTCAATACGGCGGATAGGCAAGATCTAACCGTGAGAATATCGTATATTGTATAGTCAATACCCCTCCGAGTACCGAATGTAGCCGAAAAATCAGTAACACCGACGCGGACGTTTAAGACATATTTTTTGTAATGATCAATGATATTCTTGATGACTGCCAACTCCTGCTTGCGAGTTTCAATCAGAGCAATTTCCCTGCTCTCCAAAATTGGCATTCCATAAATGGTTCTCCCGTATTTCTCATTGAGTTCACTTAGAATATCAAAATATACATTTCCGTTCTTGCTATTGAATTTTGGGAATATGAATCCGGAAAACTGTGCGAAGTGCTTCTCTTTCAACTTTTTTGAAAAAGCAAGAAATTGCTCAGGTGAACGTACACGAAAAAAAATCAGAGGAATGTCATTGGGCGATATCACACCTTGTTCTTTCGCTTCTGCCAATGTATCCAGTGTTTCAAGCGCATTGACTTCAGCCTGCGGCACATCTTCATCATCACAAGCATCCTCAAAACACATAGCAATGACAGTCAAACCCGGATATTTTTTTGTTACAATGGTATCCACAATATTCCTAGTTGCCGGCATATAAAGCAAGGCTCCCAAACAGTACTGCAGAAGGTCTTTCTCTGTGTCCTTTGTGAAATTCACGGGCTCGTGCACGAACGGGAAATTCGGTTTATATATTTGGTGTCTCATTGTCTAACACATTCCTTTCTCTTTATAGCTTCTCGCTTAGCTGAAATTCCAATGCAATATCGTTGATATCGCGAATTATCTTCGATGGCAAATCTACATAATCTGTACTTTGCATCTCTTGAATGTGCGAGCGTTCCCCTGGCATAAATATGGCACCTGTTTCTCCCGAATACTTGATATTATTAATAAGATAATCAAGCCTCTTATTATATTCTTTTCTACTAAGGAAAAAATCAGGATTCAATGCAGCAAGAAAATGTCCATAGTTTGAGAAGCCCGAAGGCGTGTTCAAAGCTTTTACATCCCCTCCAAAAGCAGCTCCTGAAAGCAACCCTGCCATAATATCGACAACCAAAGCCAATCCAAATCCCTTATAATCACCAATCGGATTCAACGAGCCCAAAATTGCCAGTGTCGGATCATCTGTGGGATTTCCGTCTGCATCTTTAGCCCAGTCAAGTGGTATTTTTTCTCCATTCTTTGCGGCAAGACGTATTTTTCCTCTAGCCGCAACAGAACATGCCATATCTAAAACAATTGAAGGATGTTCGTCGGTACCGGGAAAAGAAAAACAAATTGGATTAGTCCCGAGTATTGCTTTGCTGCCTCCTTGAGGAGCTAAGGCAGGAGATGCATTTCCCATAACAACCCCTATCATATTTTGTTTAGTCGCCATCTCACCAAAGTAGCCTGCAGATCCAAAGGAATTACTATTTTTAACAGTAGCAACCCCTATGCCATGTTCACTTGCTACTTTTATACAATTCGACATCCCCTTATACGCTGCTACTTGTCCAAAGCCATTATTGGCATCCAAGATTGATATTATTGGTGTTTGGCTTACTGTTTTCACAATCGTTTCAGCATTCATCTGACCACTATTGATTTTTCTTATATATATTGAAAGACGTCCAATACCATGCGAATGACGACCTTTTTTATGTGCATCGAGAATGGTATCCGTGATTATTTGTGCATCTTCAGTGGGAACGCCTGATGCCACAAGTATTTGCGAAGATACTTCTTTCAGCTTCGTTACTTCGATCCGACTCATACGAATAAACTCCTCAACCAACTGAACCTTTTTGCGAGCAAATTGCATCTGGATAATATTCATCAATCACACGCTTGACAAGAACAATCTGCTTTGCACGCGCCTTTGCATCCGCATCCGTCGTGTCCCAACTGTGAGTTTTTGCTACAGAACCACCTGTCTTCAAATACACAGGCGACGCAACTCTAATCATCTCCGGCACCTCGTAATGCCTTATAAAACCGCCGGATGATGCGGGATTTTCAGTGTGAATATCAATTGGTATCTGAATAGCGCTACGCATTGCCGCGAGCATCTGTAGTTGAATATCCCTGACGGGGTTCACGGAATTTGCACCTATGTTTTCCAAAAGTCTCGCAGAACAAGGATTGCCATGTCCAGCGTGTGCAGAAATTTTGAACTTGCAATCAACTGGAATTTCTCCAAGTTTTCGAGCCTCGTTTAGCACCCAAAGACAACCTTCATCATATACCAAGAAAGAGCGGCAACCAAGTTTTGCTGCACGCTTGACGTCTTCTATCGCACGAACGATTTGATCCTGACCACGAAGACGATAGCCCATCCTCTGACCCTCAGGGGTGTGAACTGAGGCACTTGTGTCATACACAGCACGCGGACCAATTGCGAGCACCAAGTCAACAGTATACTCATCTGCCAAGGAAACCATACCTGCGATTTCATCGTCAGTAAGAGTCATAATACCCTTTGTCTGCGTGACACGATGAATAGCAATCTCGTATTCATCTAGTGCTTCAAGAAGTGTTTTCATAGTGCCAGGGCCTTGTATACCCGGAACCTCAAAACGATACTGCGCACCATCTGAAAATCTCTTCTCAGATGACGGCAAATCATATAAGTCTCCCGCAGGAAGTCCTATTTTATCTAAAAAGGCTTTAGTATCTTTCATTTCATATAAATTCCTCTCCAAAACGCTTAGCTCTTAATACATTATAACTCATATGCCTCTGCGGTATCTTTCATTTCTTATTAAAATCAAGGTTTCCGTGTTTTTGTTCTTTTCAGATGATGTATTCATCAATTATACATTAAGTGATTGGATGAATTCCGCGAACTCACTTATTTCACTGTCTACACTTGCCCTTTCAAGCGCATTCAAATAATCCTGCCTACGCTCTACTGGCACGGTGACCCATGAATAGCCTCCCGAAACCAACTGCATATTCAGCAGAAAACGAGCGATACGACCGTTCCCGTCCATATATGGATGGATGTAGACGAACATGAAGTGTCCAAGAACTCCCCGCACAGCGGCGCTAGGCTCGCCTTTCAAAAGCTCGAAGAGAACTGGCATCGCCTCACGCACTGCACCTTGACTTAGCGGCGTGTGATGTGAACCATTTATGTACACTTGTGATGATCTGTATCCAATCGTGTCCGATGGACTTAGTAGACCCGCAGATACGTGAGGTGCAAAAAGTGCTTGATACCAAATGGAGAGATCGGTCTCAAAAACACCCGCTGCATCTTCTCCGCTTAAGGTGCGTTTGATGCTACTCACTACTGATTGATATGCCAGCCAATATCCCTTCGCTGCCAGTGCATTTATTAGCCCTGCATCAATATCATTGGCGTTCGGATTCCAGCTCCCAGACTGAACTTTCTTGATGAGCTCATCGCTGACCTGAAAACCTTCTATCGATAGAGAATTATAGGCGTCTGTTTTATATTGCTTTTCTATCTTGTTTATGCATTCATTACTGTTTTTCGGCAAGCCACTTTCTTTCGGGAACACTTTGATAACAGATGGTCTCATTTTGTTCCATAGCAACTGCAGGCGCATCCTGTATGGCGAATGACAGATTGCGCTGAATGAAGGCAATCCATAATCATCCCCCAAAAAAGGATTCGTCTCACGAACATCATAGCCATACCGTTTCATCGTTCCGATTATTTCATCAGCACCGCTAACATTTCCAACCGCTCTAAATGCCCCCGCAAGTCTAGCTGCCTTTGTCGAACTGCCACTGCTAAGAAGCCTTTTTAAAATATCTGAAATATCACCTATCATCGAGAGGCAGATGCGGGCGTTGATGCTACAATTCTGAAAGTAATGTGGCGAACACTCAACGAGAGCTTCATCAAGTGAATATATATTGATGCCATAGCGGTGATCGAATTGTAGCGGATTTGCGATCTTCGCATGATAATACATCAAGCTCGTGTTCTGCAATAATTCTACGACATTGCTCGTTTTTCTGTCAGTTCTTATTAAAATCTGTGATGGTATCAAATCGTCTCCGCCATGAAAGGACAGTGATTGTTCAGGGGAGAGACACCACTTCGTTCCAAATCGTTTATTTGCATACTTACGGATAAAAAACCAGCACGAAGCATTCCATGTAGTAGTATCGCCTACAAAACGGTCAGGTCTGGCGGATATATACCAACCCTTTATTACTTCCTGTAAAAATCCATTACTGACAAGCCTTTGCAAATGAGTCCGTGTGAGTTCTGTAGATTGAACCACGGCAAACCCATCTTCATTCTGAAGTATTTGTAACTCCTTTAGGGAAAGAGCCAGTTTTTCCTGTAAAGACGCCATTTGCTTCCCTTCCAAATCATGAATGTGCTATTCTTTCGTGTTGTGCGATTGCTATTGTTTTACGTTGCACAATCGCTATTGTTTTACGTTGTTCACGTAAGTGTATCACAATAAACAATTCAAAGTAAATAAACGCAGTCAATGAAAGTCAGCTAACACACCATAATTATAGTCTCTCATCTATCCAGAGTTCTTCTGCTACTTTGTTTACATCATTGATGATTTTTGCTGGTTATTCTACGTACTCCATGCGTATGCTTGCCTTTTCTGTGTGCATCAAGAATTGTATCTGCAATTATCTCCGCATCATTCGCCGGAACGCCAATTCCTTGTAGTATTTTAAATGAAATATCATATATCTTGTTTGAAATAATGCTACCCATTGCTATCTTCCTCTATTAATGAAAATTTATTTCATCATACCCTCAGTGCAAAATTATACATCAATTTCTAATACGTTTATCTACACTGTTTCACAAATCAGACATATCAATTCTTCAGATGAATTCTATTTCTTAACGAATCAAAATCCAATCGACACAAATCAACAAACAAACCTGTCACACCATTGAATATGAAATGGTACACAACTACTAATGTCATTAAGAGTGCCTTTAGATCATCGTACCCGAAATCTCGCTGAATTGATGCTGAGTTCATATCCTAGTTACCACTGAAAGAATCCTTTATCCTGTTCACATCAAACCGCATAAAAATCATATCATTTCCGCTTGTATCAAGAATTTTCAATTTAGAATGAATAAAATTGATTGCTTCTTTAAGTTGTCTCATATCATCGCTAATGATATAAAATCTGCCAAAAAGTTGATCTAGTGAACCTAATTTTTCTTTAGTGATAGTACTACCTACCTTATAATATTGCAACAAATTAATTTTAGGATATTGAGTGAAAATATCATCTAAGCCAGAGATAGTACCAATTGTGCCGGATTTCAAGGGAGTACACAGTATTCCTCCAACTTTTCCATTAAGAAATAAATTAATTTTTCCTATTTCTTCATCATCAATAATAGATTCACCAAGAGCACCTCGAAGCATCATTCGTGTATCATTGATTCCCGTTGTAGGTTCAAGAATTCTACTTGAGAACATTCCGCCAAGTCGCAAGCCCATTTCGTGAAAATATAAGTTCCCATCATTTTTGTCGATCAACCCTTGTACATGAAGCACTCCATTATTCATATTAATTTCTTTTAGCATGGCTTTAATCGATGTCTCAAATTCTGAAATATACTCTGTTGTACGTTCTGATGGAAACAATGCGAAATTAATAAAAAGACCATCATCACTTTCGGAATCAACCATATATCGACTATGTATTCGATAGATATATAATTCACCATCATGAACAATATACCCTGGGCAGATACCCGACTCAATCATAATAAATTTTTCCACAAGAACACTCTTGCTTACAGAAAAACTTAGTGCATAGTCATATGCTTCTTTAAGCTCATCATGATTGTGGCACACAGTCATACCACGAGCACTGCTCCCATCAACTGGCTTTACCATTACAGGATATACGATTTTATCTAAATCTTCCGCTAGAAAATCCCTCGTAACATGAAACTCAGGAATACAAGGAACTCCATGTTTTCTACACAATTTCTTAAATGAAACCTTATCTGAACACATATCCCATTGTTCTGGCGTACAGTAAAATGGAAGACCCGCCAAATCACAAAGTCTCATTGCATTTCGCAGATTAAACTCACTAGGTCCACAAAATACACCGTCAATTTGTTTATCATCTATTAATGATAACAAACTATCCATATCCGTAGTGCTGACAAGCACGGCTTCATCCGCGATTTCTTTTGCATCTCCTGTAGTCAAATAATCAGCAACCACAGTGTAAACACCCTCAGATTTCGCAAGCCTAACGAGATCATACGTGGCATATCCCCCGCCAAGAACAAGTAATTTTTTGCCTTTTAAATTAATCATTGAATATTCCCTTATCCTTTTTTATCGAGCAAATCGCATCTTTCCATTTCACAAAATCAGTATCCATATTCTTTGTCGCGTCAATAATATGCGCAATATTTACATGATCCATACCAAAATGAGAGGCAAGTTGTCTAAATTTTTCCTCTATCATCGTTGGTGTCATGGGGTTTTCAGGTTCACCTAAGGGATAATCTACCCTTTTTGAAAAAACTCGACCACTTGACATCTGTATATCGACGATAGCCGCACGCCTGTCTGGTGAGATATTTGTGAGTTCCCTACTTTCAACTATGGAAATCTTCGCGGCAAGGGATGAAATATCTGCGTCGCAAATAGTTTTTTCAGTATATTCTGTAATTCCTGCGCTTCTTTTAATCAATGCAACGGCAACAGAATACGGAGTGCTCATCTTTGCCTCACTAACTGATTTCACTGTAAGATTTTCATGCCCAATTATCGCAAGTTCATATGTTCTAATATTTATAGAAGTTACTTTCATGTAGTCGATATCGTTTTCATTTGCAAGAATAAGTGCTGCTTCAATCGCCGGATGAGAATGCCTACATGCGGCATAGGGCTTAGTATAAATTTGCTCAATTTTGTAGCTATCATCCTTCTGATACAACAACGAACTGTCATATTGACCAGTAGTAACAGAAAGAAAACCTCTCTTGCCTCCGATAGAATCTTTAGGGCCTGTGAATCCGCTTTCACCCATAACCGCACTAACATATCCATTCATTGCGGCATGTGCAACATTATAAGGTTTAAGTTGCGACGTATCATCAATCATTTCAAGAAGCCCCGAAGCACATGTCGCAGCAGCGGCAATAGTGCTGGACAGTTGAAGTCTGTTGAAATTAGTGGCGATAGCAATTGCACAAGCGGCTCCAATGACTCCACAAGTTCCCGTAGCGTGCCAACCTTGCAACTTATGCGATGGTTGGATTGCCTGTCCAAGTCTAATAGTTGCTTCATATCCAACAACTATTCCCCTAATAAAAGAATATCCATCTATATCTTTCACTGAACACGCTGCGAGCAATGCTGATATTATTGGTGCGCCAGGATGAAGCATTGCCAATCTGTGACCATCATCTAATTCCGCTTTGTGTGCATTTAAGGCATTCACTAACGAAGCAGTCATTTCATCTGATTTTATTCCCGTTCCTATGATAATAGCATCACCTTTACTACCCAATTTCCTAATTAATGTTTCTGTTTCATTGATTTGAATCGTATTTCCTGCATAGACACAAGCAAGATAATCCAGCACACACATTTTAGCAGAAAACAAGATTCTATTAGGTATAGGAAATGTCTTATAATCGTATATTAGGTCAACAAATTTATCCGTAATGTTTTTCAATCAATCACCCTTCGTTTCCTCGTCTAATCGGCATTCATTAATTTTGCCAATAACTGTCCGCACTTTATATAATGGCACTTGACATAATATTAAATACATTTTCCCGATATACTCACCTAGTATACCAATACAAAACATAACTACACCTCCAACAAATAGTATTGACACCAGTGTTGATGCAAATCCAGCTTGCATCCATGGATGTAAGAGCTTCCGAATAACCATATAGATGGCGCCGACAAAACCTGAAATGCCAAACAAAATGCCCATATTTGTTGCTAACTTCAAGGAAGCCGCATTGAGACTTGTAGCAGAATTTACCCATTTTTTTAATCGCTTTTTGAACGTATAGCCTGACTGACCAGCCAAGCGTTTTCGATGTTGCAGTGGTACGTTTGAAACATTATTGGTTAGCATACGAATATATCTTCCATTCTTATTCACTAATTCGCCACCCGATTTCATTTCGTTGATAGCAAACTGACTAAAGGCTTGAAATGAAGATATGGCAAATTCTTTATTCTTTGCGCCAATAATATTCATGAATTTTCCATGTAGGCTACTGGTCAATCTTGTAAATACAGAATGTTGCTTTTCTGGAAAACTGGCATACACAACATCGTAACCCTCTTGAATTTTATCAGATAGGGCAATAATCCCATCAGCCGGATGCTGCCCATCATCATCCATATAAATCAATATGTCACCGTGTGTATAGTCAAGTGCTGCCATTTTAGCGGCTGCTTGCCCAAAATTTTTTGAAAGTGAAACTCCCGTGATAGATGAATATTTTCCACATAATGAATATATGACTTCGAAAGTATTATCTTGTGATCCATCATTCACCAAAACAATCTCAGGCTCATACTTTGATGTCTCTGCAAAAATGTCTAAAATCTCACCAACTACGCTTTCAATCAATTTAGCTGAATTATAACATGGGATTGCAATTGTAACTAACAACAAACTAATTTTTCATCCTTTCATTTATTAGCATTCAAATCAAGTAATCACAGTATTATATCATTTCTTTTGATAAGTATGGCATTGTTTTATCAGTATAGCGAGCAATACTATAAAAATGGCACCAGTAAGTAATGCGTAAAACATCACAGCTCCATGAATACCAGCACTTTCAACAGCAGTGGTAGAAAAAAGCATTGCACAAATAGCAGCGACAATATACACAGCTAATACATAACCTTGCTTCCTAATTATTGTCAGAAGGATAATACTGAGACTTGATACTGCAAGAAAACCACCCGTTGCAAGCAAAATCATGAAGTCGCTTCTAAAATTCATCAAATTTGTGTTGTATAAAATTGACAATACTCGAAGTCCAATGACATATCCCACTATGACTACACCTATTGTAATCAAAAAAATATATCCTAATTGCTTAATCACTCTATGCGTAAAGGCCTTTTTCTCATGGTTCTTCCATAATAATGACATATCCAATAATATTGGGTTGAAAATAAAACTAGCCAATAAAACAATGACAAACACTGGTGAAAACAAATAGCCAAAATATGCTTGCGATGCATCATCCATAGCAGAATCGATTGCGTATTTCGGGGCGTTAGAAATATAATTTTGGAGGAAAGCACTCATAAATATTGGGAAGCATGCACCAAGCAAGTTAAAAACATTTCTAACGCGAAATCCATGATTTTGACCTCCATCACCATTGGCAAACATTGGAAATGTTATTTTCATAAGAATAATCACCGCTATCGCTGAATATGCCGTCATGATAATCAATGCTATTAAAACAGATTTACATATGACAAGCACAATGGCAAACAAGATCAGTGATGAGCCAATTCTAACGGATGCACATTTGGATCCAATATCAAGTCTTCCATTTTTCTGATAATGAGCAGAAAATACTTCTTCAATAGGATCAAGGATTTTGAATGCACACATAAAACTGACTATGAGAACTTTTTCTACGGTATAGTCATTTGATACCACCAAATGTATGATTACAACTATTGAAACCAGAGTCATCAACCCACATGATACAATTCGAGAATTTCTATAATCTGTAAACGAATACTCATTGCATACATCTGAAACTTGATATTGACGCATTCCCCATTTACCAATGTACTGCAGTAGATTAGCATTCGCATAAGCAATACTCAAAATTCCGGCGGACTGTAAACTAATAGTATACGATACCAAAATTAGCATTACAACAGATTGTGCTGCAATAAGCAACCCAGTTGCGGTATTCCAAACGTAGGCACTTCTCTTGAGATCCTTTGAGTTTAATAAAAATTTAATCAGCAATACAAATCACCGAAAAAAGCTCGACCAGTTATTTCCATCATTATCGCCTCAGTTCTATTCCATTGCTTGAAGTATTTGAAAAATCCTCGGTTTTATGCCAACTTGCGTTGCTATTTGACCAACGAATTGTCCGCTACGGTTGCCTTCAATTAGCAACCAACCTCTTTCACTAAGCGCAAGATCCCATCCAACATATCGAATATTAGGATTAATTGTCTTTGCAAGTTGTATTGCAAGACCGCGGGCATCCTCCCAATTTGGTATTACAAATCCTTTAAATTTCAATCCGCTATTCGGATGCGTTTCATATCTTCCACCATGCTCATCAACGCCATCACTTTCTATAATTCCGGTCTCAGCATTAACCGCACAAAATATACCACCTTGACCTGCGTTATCGACAACAGATGAATCCCTTCCAAATCGAATAAAAATGAAATCAATCATAACATCTCCATTTTTCAATAAGAAAGTGGGAATCCTAACGGTATTGAGTGAATTCGGATGGAATTTTCTAATATGTTCTTCGTTGACAACAATTTCTTCTACGATATAACGCCCTCCTCCATAATTTTCCAACAAATGGTTTCTGCAATTGATAGGGGAGCCATATTCATCCACGTACATCAATTCTATTCCAACTCCTTTTGTTAAATCGAGTGGTTTTAAAATAAAGATCGAATTCGCTATTACAAAGTCTAAAATATCACTTGATATCGCTTTTTCCACCAACAAAATTGTACGTTGATAGAACGACTCGAGCTCTTGATAGGTATTTAGCTTATTCATAAATAGACTATATGCAGCATTTCTATCACTGAATATATAACTTAAAACACCATTAAAATTATCCGTAACAAATGCTTTTTTCTCACATCGCTTAAGTTTGTCAAAATGAAATGAAAAGTATTCATATGGTCTAGCACGATAACGGAAACAATCTAACATAATACCAGTTTTTGACTTTTTAACATCCCTATTTGCATTTAATAATCTGTTTATTTCTTTATTTTGAACCAATAAATCAATAAAGTTATAAATATACCCAGCGATACAAAAAACCATCTTCGCGAGTGCTCGAAGAATTACATTCTTCGACAAATATAAATCACCAATTTTATTCATAAAGCTAACTATCAAATTTGGTTTCACGTAAGTTCTCCTCTCGGTTGGCAAAACAAAAATAATTTCTAATCTCGTGCATACAAATACCATTCGCCAGTCAAGCTATCAACAAGTTCATATTTATCAAAATTCAATTTATCAGACCATAGAATATATT
Source organism: Eubacteriales Family XIII. Incertae Sedis bacterium (assembly GCA_031261345.1). Lineage (GTDB taxonomy): Bacteria > Bacillota > Clostridia > Peptostreptococcales > Anaerovoracaceae > JAISKC01. The sequence goes on from JAISKC010000053.1 coordinate 99,223, forward strand.
TGGTTTTTATCGTTTTTTCATTTATAGTGTCGACACGCGAAGTAATGATGCCGATACCTGAATCATATGTAAACATCAACTTCGGGGAGCGAAGAACTGTATTATCCCACCTATCTATTGCATATTTATTATAATGTAAATTGCTTGGAAATGATATGGGCATATGAGTTTCTTGACCAAAATGAGTCTCGATGCCATCTTTAAGCGAGAAACCAAAAGACAGAAACAAAATAACAATCAAGATTGCGCTACAAGAAATACGAGGATATTTCTCACAACGCATTATTAGCGAAAGAATCGCAAATAAAAGAATAGGCGATAGTGCACGATAATCACGCCAGTCAAAAATATCATAGAATGCGACTACAAGAAAAATCGATCCTGATATTACAAGAGAAAGAGATAGAAGAAACTGATCAATTGGTTTTTTATAGGTATATATTTTTCCCTTACTATTGAAAACAAAGAAGATCGAGAAGGTACATATAAGCAACAACAGAATTAGTGACATTCTTAAAAATACAAACTGACTTTTCATGTCAAACACATTAAAGTATAGGCGTATATTGGAAACAAGATGTCCTGCCAACAGGTTGAAACCACTCAAGATCGAATCATTCAAGGCAACGTAGAAATTATTCAAGAAACCTCCGCCTCCCCCTCCCGCAGAAAACAATCCGTTGAATTTCTTTATTCCAAATGAAAATATCATCGCTATAACGAAATAGATTAAGTGATAATAAAATCTTTTATTCTTTGCCAAAATGAAAACAATCGGGATAAAAAAGACTATATTACTAATCCGCAACATACAATTCAATGCGATAAGTATAATTAAAACAATTAAAGTCAATTTTCGGGGATGTAGATGGTACCGATACAAAACAGAAGCAATTACGACAATATTTGAAATAACCAATACCTCAAGCATACCACTACCGATAAATCGAATCATGGGGAAATATAATAGTACTAATAAAACACAAAGGGTTCTCTTCCTTTTTTCAATGCAAAAGTGCAGAATGTTGACTGAAATAAATAGAAATATAATATTAGCAATAAGCGGAGTATATGTTGTCCAACCAACTACTTTTCCGACAATATAAAATGGTATTACATAAAAAACGCCCTTTGTACTATAAAATAGGCAATGAGCAGTATAAGTTTCAGATCCATCATAACTGCCGTTATACCCAGCGTTCTCGCTGAAGAGACCTTCGTTTACAGCAGTGTTTATCATTCGATAGTAGAATCTCTCATCACTGCTACTAGGGCAAAAAGAGAAAATACCATCTCCCGTGAAGTGAAAAACAAGAGCGAAGTACATAATAAGAAACAACCCAAAAATCGTGATTGTAATTAACCACGAAATTAACGTTTTTTTTGTTATTTCTAATCTTGGTGCTTTAAATAGCATACGTATTCTATTTGTCATATAATCAACAATTTCCCCTCATACATTTTTATTTAAATACCACCATATGAACCAATATACAGGTATTTCATTACAAAAATAATACCCGAAATCAGGTAATATATAAGGAATATATAGCCAATTAAGCACAATATCACATCTTTGCTGAATAGTATTTCTTTATATCTTTTTTCTTTAAATAATACTTTGATATCCTTAGTACATTGGATTTCAACTGCATAGTTGGCGAGCTCAATCAAACTAACAATTATTAGTATGAGCACCGCATAATGCGAGCCCCAAGAGCTATTACCATGTCCCGCACGAGGACCAACTTCCATAAACATAAACCGTTGAATGAAGGCACTCGCATACATCAACCAGCAGATTCCGACTCCCCTATTTTTGATTTGAGATTTATATCTAACAATGAACATGTAGATTGGAAACATCAATGGCCAGCACGACTTATATAATATTGACGGAAACTCACTTGACAAAATCCTACTTAATCCAACAAATACTATTTGACTTTCTCCCACATCTGCATTGAGCGGAAAAAAGTGAAATAACTTAACAACAAAAACACACAGTGCAGGTATGAACATACAACCAATAAAGAGAAAACGCCTAAATGTTACCATGCTAAATTTGGATCTTATCCATCTGTAAACCAAATAGACAAATGCTGCTGGTGCTATAAGGGTTAAACCAGAGATTTTACCACAGGTCATAACATATAGCGATACCGCCAGAAGAATTCCTGATAAAATAAAAGCATCACACTTGTATCCTTTTTTATCTATTATCCGATCAGGTTTATCCTTGTCCGACAAATCAAGAATTTTTTGAAACAGAAAAAAAGATAACACAAGAAATGGTTTTACCGCAAATGAAGTTGCATTGTGCCAAGTGTTAATCCCTCCAACACCTGAATAAATATGTCCAGACACAGGATTGTACGGTCCTGCCGCAAATACGATGCATGCCAAAGATAAAAATTTGACATAGTCAGATGATGTTTTTACACTTTTCAAGAAGTAATATTGGGAGATAGCAACAAAAGTGAGTTCAAGAATCACTATTGAAATTGCAGAGACGGTCTTAGGCGAAAAATGAAATGCTTTCGTTCCTACAACTACCATGTCACCGAATAAGTTTCTGAAAGTAATTGTCCCTCGATCAATTGCTCCATTAGCTTGCGCAATAACATCCGTAGCGAGATTTGTAACCAATATACAAACAGCGGCTAATACAAGATACAGTAAAATGTTATGTATTTTATATCGTTCTTTAGTATCCATAATAACATTAGTAGGTTCAATGCGTGTCATTTACTGATAATTCCTTTATCTAACCGATTTTGCAAATAAGTATTCTCTTGCCACATCAAAATCGCTTTTACTCTTCATAGAAAAAATATAGTAGCCAAACCTATCGACACTACTGCATATCTTCCCACCTACAGTAGACACTTCGTGGTATTTTCGATATAGCCATTCTGGATGCTGTATTTCAAATGCTCGTAGCATTATATCATCTTCTTCTGACATAATGAAGCGTATTATTGCATACTCGTTCTTTCCGTTTTTTCCACGGTTGCACTCGACATCATTTCCACAAGCGACATCAATAACCATCTTCATATAGTCGTATCCAGTAGAAATGTAGACCAAGTCAGATCCAATGCAGTCGCCACCCATACGTGCTCCAATTTCAATGATGAATACTTCATCTTTATCGTCTATAATTATCTCCGAATGAAACGCTCCATTTTCTAAACCTAATAAATCAAATGCTCTAAAAAGCACATCCTTAATTTTTAATATGATATTTTCAGACAATACACTGGGCTCATAGTGTCCTATCTCAATATAATGTGGCTCACTAGTCGTATATTTTGTTGTTATCGCAAGCAAATCATGCTTTCCGTTTTGAGAAATAGTCTCGCAACTATATTCAGAGCCC
>JAISKC010000054.1 GCA_031261345.1 Eubacteriales Family XIII. Incertae Sedis bacterium
CCAATATTCACGAATTTTGTCTGACGAAAGCAACTCGGCAATAAAATCAAAGTCGCCCAAATCTTTAACCATGTGGCAGACATTACTTTTGAAAGTATCAAAACCCGTCCGATCGTCCATTGCGCTCTCAATAATGTCCTCCATAGGGACGCCCAACGTCTTTGCCAATTTGTACAATGTCTCCGCAGAGCATTTTCGAAGACTGACCTTTTCATTGCAAATATCATTCACGGTAGCGTAAGGTACGCCGCTTTCCTTAGCAAGCTTGTATATTGTAAGATTTTGTTCCTCGCGCAATTCATTAATTTGCATGACTGTACTCCCATGAACATTATAACGGTATACCGTTTTATATCGTTATACAGTTATATCAAATACAACCTAAAATGTCAACCTAAATTAAATGTTTGTAGTTCGGTCAGGTTCTTCCAGTAGCGGACGGGCATGAAATTCTTCTGGCATTTGGGATTTGTCCTTTCCTTCGTTGCCATTATTTCATGATAGAGCTTCCAGAGCCGCTGATAATCCTGTTCACTATCGGTGTCAACGAGCAGGTCGCCGCTAGAGAAGTCGGTGATAAACCACTCGCGGTTGAACGAGACCAGAGCCTTCCCTCGCTTTGTGTCGTGAATGATGAATGGGTTTCGCTTGTACCTGTCGGAGAAGTGCTCGGCGAGAAACTCAAGCACATCGTTGTCGGGGTCAATTCGAGCATATAGTATCTCATTCCCCCCATGAGCCACCATCATGCCGCTCTCCACCACGCCGCCTTTATTCCCGCTTCCGCTTTGGGTGGCAACAAATTGGCTGGGGTGGTCCACTCGCACAGCCGAAAACCGAATCAACCCACAGAGCCGGTGCACCTCAAACCCGATACGCTGCTCCGCCTTCTGCACATCGAGCACGGTCTGATTGCCATGCAAAAGTCTGATTGAACCGCCGTTTCTGCCACTTCTCGCGACGCCGAAGCCGAGCACGATATACCTCAGCAACTTCATCTCCTTGTCAGGCTCATTCGTGCGAAACACCCGATAGATTCGCTCCATATCGTACTTGGAAATCTTCGAAACGATGGCGCCAGAGACCTTCTGAACCTTAACTTCGTCAGAGAGCACACTCATAGCCCGAACGGTCATATCAAGCTGATAAGCTCCCTCAGGAAATATCCCGTCGGCCCGCTCGGTGTAGTAATGCTCATAAACGCAGGTAAGAAACCCCTCAAAACTACCATCATAAAGATAATTCATTTTGACTATTCCTCACGTCAAACAAAGAAAGCTGGGCACCCTCCGGTCCGGCAAGCGCCGCCCTGATAGACACGGGGTCGAACCCGCAATTACCAAAATACTTGCCCGAACAAGTAAGGAAATACTTCGCCCTCTTGAGCACCACCCCCATCCTCTTCAAATCGTCGTACTTCACGCTCGCAATCTTCCTCTGCCTCATTATCCTATATACGGAAACATTCCCAATCCCCGGAATTCTCAGAAGTTCCTCTTCCGAAGCCCTATTTATCTCAATCGGAAAATATTTCAGATTTCGAAGGGCCCAGATGACTTTCGGGTCGAGGTCGTAATCGAGATTGGGCTCATCATCGGTGAAAATTTCCCCCGCCGTGTATCCATAAAATCTAAGAAGCCAATCCGCCTGATAAAGCCGATGCTCCCTCTTCAGCGGCGGCGGGGCCAAACGAGACGGTAGCTCGGGTGCGTCCGTTACAGGGATATAGGCCGAATAATAAACCCTCTTCATGGAAAACTTCCGATAAAGCGCCTCCGACATCTTGATGATCTGCATATCGCTCTCCGGCGAAGCTCCGACAATCATCTGTGTCGTCTGCCCCGCCGGCGCAAACTTCTCCTTGTACTTCCTGCGAATATCGGGCAAGGAAGTGGTCTGCACCCTGACCTCGTTTCCGATATTCGAAAAATTCTTCGCCATCAACGCTCTGGCATCGTCGAGGCTTCCATCTCCTATCGAGACATTGAGCCCCTCCGGTCTGAGCCGCGCCATATTGCCGGCGGACTTCAGCGTCTTCTGCTCAGTCTGCGTCTGCGTGATTTGCCGCATGGGCGCAAATATGGCCTTGGGCTTCTTCTGTGGAGCCAGTAAGTCCAGACTCTTTTCGGACGGAAGCTCGATATTGACGGAGAGTCTGTCGGAAACAAGACCGAGTGCAGAGAGAAGCTCAGGTGAAACGCCTGGAATGACCTTCGCATGAATATAGCCATAAAAGCCATACACTTCCCTCAATATATAGAGGCATCTGAGCATCTGCTCGGCGGTGTGGTCAGGCGAGCCGAACACAGCAGAGCTCAAAAACAATCCCTCAATATAGTTTCGTTTATAAAACTCGATGGTCAGGTCGGCGAGCTCCTCCGGCTCAAACGTGCACCTCTCCACGTTTGCCGACCGACGATTGACGCAGTATTTGCAGTCATAGAGGCAGTCGTTCGAAAGCAGCACCTTCAAAAGACTGACGCACCGACCGTCAGCAGTCCAAGAGTGGCAAATACCCGCACAGGAAGCACTCCCAATATTGCCCATGTTGACCCGCGCCGTCCCGCTACTTGAGCAAGAGACATCATACTTGGCACCCTCGCCAAGCAAAGTAAGCTTCCGAAAAACCGCATCATTCATAACAACACCCACAAATAGAAAACGTACGTTTGTAAGTATTCTACACCATACAAAACATATGTTCAACATTTTTCACGATGACACAGCAAATAGTTTGAGAAAGTTTGAGAATTGTGTGAAATCACCTACTCGACAAAAAAAGTCCGCTTGACAATAGCCTCCGCCTCGCCTTTCACAACGGCCCAACGGATACTGTACTCCCCTGGCGAAAGCCCCTGAAGCGCCTCCGTTACACTCACACCGCTGCCGGACGCCACGACATCCCCCGCCACGCTCAAAATACTCCAGCCGGAAGCCGTCCCCTCGCCGCCCCCCATCACCAAAGATGCCTCAAGAGGATTGGTAGCGTTCAGCCCGCCCTCAGCGATCTGCAAAACGATTTCGGCATTCGGCACAAACTGCGAAGCCTCCCGACCGCCGCCGACGCCACCGACGCCATGCCCACCGCCACCAAAGGCCTCATAGGCATAAAATGACGAGCCAACCACAGCGACGGCACTGATAGCACCAATCGCAATCTTGAGCTTCACAGCACTGCTCGCAAAGGTTTTCACCGCGGACGCCGCCTGAGCACCGGCCTGAACCTTCACGGCGCAGGCGTCGCAAAACTGCTCGAGCTTGACGGGCGGCATCATCTTGTCGGCCGCAGAATTCAGCGACTCCTTGATAGCCGGAACCATCAAGACCGAGCCGAGAAGCTCCTCCGTTCCCCCAAATCTCTTATCGTTTTCAAGAATTTCCTTCAATTTCTTCTTCGCTTTCATAATGTTTGTTGAAACGGTTACTTCCTTCACGCCAAGCACCTTGGCAATCTCCCTGTGCTTCATTTCATCATAGTAATGCATGATGAGAGCAGTGCGTTGCATCTCCGGCAATTTCTCAATTTGCACATACAGCAGATTTTTTGCATCGAGAGCCTCCGCCATCTCGGCCGGATTGTTCCGCTCATCGACATCGACTATTTCCACCGCCGCGTCCAAAACCTCATCCTTGCTACGATTTCTCACATACCTGTCGTTGTAGTTGTGGCAGACACTCCTGATCACCTGATGCATCCAAGACGTGAACGCATAAGGACTCCGCAGCGACCCGATGGTCTTCAGCATCTGCACCACAACGTCCTGCGCCACATCCTCAGCCTCGCTCCTGTCCCAAACGTAGTTGCAAGTGTGAAAATATATCGTCTTCGCATAGTTGCGATACAGCTCCGCAAACGCGTCCCTATCACCTCTCATCGCCTCTTTTATAGTCCTGTTCAGCAATTCACTTTCCATCATAAAAGATAATTCCCCATTCCTTTTATCGTCAGCCTACCGCCAAATCCTCATAGTCATTCTTCTCTGCGCTATCCACTTTCGAGGCGGCCATCTCGTAAATGACGAACATCACCACCTGCACCAAGAAGATCGCTCCGACGACCGATGTCCAGCGGTTGAGCCACACCATCGGAAGTCCGAAATCATCGAGTATCACCCAGACTACGGGCACGACAGCCCCCAGTAATACGGCGATAACTCTCGAGGCTGAAGCCAACTTTTTCCGCCTTGACAAATCGTTTTTGAATGCCTCGACCGCCTTAAGTGCACGGCGCTTAGTAATAATGCCAAATATCATGAATACGGAAAGTATGACCGAAATCAGTGAAAAGACCGCCGACAGCAGGCTCCAAGCACCCTTGGAAAAGAAACTTCCGAGCGGCACATTACCGTTCAAAATGTCCAAGAACGGATTTCCCGTCTGCTGAGAAAACTTCGCCTCGTCCTCGGCACTGAACTCCGAATCGGCCTTCTCCGGTTCAAGCCCTGGATCTATCTCCGTATTCGTATCGCCTCGAGTAGCTGCCTCTGCCGGCTTATCCACCGGCTCATAGACAGCGACCACGACATACTGCGCCACACTGCCCTCGGTTACACTCGTCTCATAGGTTACATCCACCGAGTAATATCCGGTTTCCCTGAAAGTCTCCATACCGCGATAGACGACGGTCGCCTCATATTTTTCCGGAAGACCGTTTGATTTCTCCACGACCTTGAAGCTCACACCCGCACGCTTGAGAGAGACCCTTGCTATCCCATCTTCAGCCAAAGCGGAGCTGACCTCAAACTCCTGATATTCGGGGATTCCGTCCTGCTCCAAATCGTTCGTAGGAAGATCGGTGAAAACCTGAGTCTTGTCCACCTCCCTCTCCGCCTCAACGAGCACAGGCGTCAACACCAAACCAGGAACATCGGAAAGCTCAGCGATATCCTCCTCTGAAAGCAATCCCTCTATCTTGTAGGTATAAGTCCGAGTTTGAGGAAGCGAGCTTTCAAGCACGGGATTCGCCGAAGAAACCAGCTGATACTCCCGCCCAAACCGAGTGATAGAAGAAGGAACCGAAACGCTCTCCCCCTCAGAATAACGATACTCAACCGTAACATTCAAATCACCCGAAGCACCACCCTCATCAGGCAAAGCAAACACCCCCAAAGGAGCCAAACTAATCACAAGTAATATAACAATAACCACCGTCAAAAGCCCCGTCATAGCAACCCGTCCGTCATTGCGAGCGAAGCGTGGCAATCCAGCCCTACTAATCACCGTCATTGCGGGCTTACCAATAACTGTCATTGCGGGCCCGACCCGACCTGTGCTGGGCGTGCCCCTGCACGCACCAGTAAATCCAGTCCTAAACTTCCTCATCACAGCACCCCTACTGTCATTGCGAGCGTAGCGTGGCAATCCAGCCCTTGACCTCATCCTAAACTTCCTCATCACAGCACCCCCTCTTTCCCGCTCCGTCTACGACGCAAAGCCATAACCAACAAAGCACCCGAAATCAAAACAAATCCAACCAACCCCCAAAACACCATCTCATCGCCAGTCTTAGGCAAAAGCAAACCAAGAGCCTTAGAAATCATGCCGCCATCAAGCAGCTCCCCGCTCTCAGCGTCATAAAGCTTGCCACCCTTTATCACAACGCCATTACTAGCGGCATTGTCGATGAAGCTGTCCTCGCTTATAGTCGCGGTGGGATCGAACACCTCCGGCGTCATCTCAAAACTGGAAAACACCCTCGTTACAACAGCATCCATATCACCGCTCTTAACATTCTCCTTCGCCACCTTAGCAGACACAGAAGTAACAATATTCGCATCATCCATAGCCTTGGCAGCGGACACGAGATAAGAAGCAGGTTTCAACCCCTGAGCATCGGCAGCACCCTGAGCATAATCAGCCCTACCAACATCAGGCCGCCAATCCAAAACATTCCTGTCATAGGGAGCGAAGCGAGCGTGGGCTTGACCCGCAATCCAGTCCTCGCCCTCGCCCTTGCCCTCGCCCAAAATCTTAGCCGCATCCTCCTTCGTAGGCAAAAAGATATTCCCATCCTCATCGCGCCACTCGCCGTTCTGCGACACATCGCTATAATTCTTACTCGTGAACCCAACAGCAACAGCCCCAAAATCAAACCGCAAAGCCGTTACATACTCGCCCTTAGCCAGCCCCAAATCCGACACCTTCAGCTGATGCTGAGCCGTGAGACCGTCCCTCCTCGCCGAATCATCAAAGGCCTTCCAGAGCCGGAACCCAGAATTCGAATAGCTCTTCTTCTGTTTCGAAGGATTGCTGTCAATCCCAGGCTCTCCCTTATACGCCTTATTCGTCTTGAAAAGCACATAGAATTTGCCGTCCTCATCGCCCCAAGTTACCGGCGTCCAAAGCTCCTCGAGCACAATCTGACCAGCCGTTACTGCCTCGAGCGGATCGTCCACGACAAACTCATCCAAAGGCACATTCGAAGTGGACCGGAAATCGATGTCATACCGATACCGCTCATCAGCAAGCCCGACATTGTCAAACCCCTCCTTGCCAGGGAGGCTCACATAAGCCGCCGAAGTCCGCCGAATAGTATCCTTGTCAACCTCAGCCGCAACAAATGGAACGATACGATTGTCCGGCTCTTCGACGTCCACCGTTACCTCATCATCATCACCAACACCTTCAGTGGTAGTAACCTCAGCCTTGTTCGTATGCTCGCCCTCAGTATCAAAGGTGGTCGTGTAAGTAATTGTCAAAACCGCACCCTTGGCAAAACTTCCGTCCAGCGTGATAGTACCGGCACTATCGTCATAGTCATAGTCCGTCCCGTCCGTCAGTTGCGTGCTTCCAAGTTTCACCACCGGCGTCGTTGTAGCATAGCCACTACCAGTCTTGAGCCAAGGGTCAGAAACCTCCACCCCAGTCAGTGCAGTCTCTCCAGTATTTTCAACAACGATCGTATAGTCATACTCATCAAAAGAATCGCCCTCCGTAGCACTCTTCTCTAGCGCGACTTTCGGCTCTTTCACATCTACCGTTACCTCATCATCATCGCCAACACCTTCCGTAGTGGTAACCTCGGCCTTGTTCGTATGCTCGCCATCAACAGCAAAGGTTGTCGTGTAAGTAATTGTCAAAACCGCGCCCTTGGCAAAACCGCCGTCCAGCGTGATAGTGCCGGCACTGCCGTCATAGTCATAGTCCGTCCCGTCCGCCAGCTGTGTGCTTCCGAGTTTCACCACAGGCACCGTTGTAGCATATCCGCTACCAGTCTTGAGCCAAGGGTCAGATATCTCCACCCCCGTCAGTGCCGTCTCTCCGGTGTTCTCAACAACAATCGTATAGTCATACTCATCAAAAGAATCACCCTCTGCCGCACTCTTTTCAAGCGCGACTTCCGGCTCTTCGATTTCGTTCAATACTGTGTGCTTAACCACATTTGTTTTATTTCCACCTATCGTCGCTATATTATTTATTTCCGCTCCTGTTTCCGCCGTAACGATGACAGTCAAATATATACATCCCTTCATTTTTGGAAGTATAGTTAAGTTCCAAGTGAGAGTATTGCCATAAGTTTTTTGGGTGGGGGTACCAAAAGTTGCATAATAACTTATAGTCTTCAGCCTTGTTCCTGCTGGTATTTCATCGGTTACCGTAAAGGCTGTTGTTCTAGAACCAGCAGAGTTGTCAAGAAGAATAGTATATATTATCTCATCTCCTGTAGCTACGGTGCTGCCACTTGGCGGGGCTGCTGTTTTCTTAATATCGTCTACATGATGTTTAACTATGTTCGTCGCATTGCCCCCTATCATTGCTGCATTTTCTATATCTGCCCCTTTTCTTGCTGTAACAATGACGGTAAAAGAAACCTTATCCCTGTCTCCGGCCCCCACATTTATAGTTGGCCACGTGATATTTCCACCGTCCTCCGTTCCGCCTTTTGTGATAGAACCGTCCTTTAGCATTGTCCCCACAGGTACGATATCCGTTACCTCGAAGTCTGTCTGACTGCTCCCGTCCGTATTGTCAAGGTCGATGGTATATGTGATTTCCTGTCCCACATCAACTATGCTGCCGGGCATTGGATCGGCATCCTTTTGATTGTATACATGATGCTTGACCCTGTTCGTCGCAACATTGTCTACCATTGCTACATTATTTATCTCTGTTCCCGTACTGGCAGTGGTAACAACGACCGTAAATGACACGGTTCCTATCATCCCCCCATTTATACGAAGGGGAGACCAAGTGATAGTATTGCCTGAAAGTACTGGATTACCGCTAGTCCCATACCTTCCTGTATATGTGAAAGAGTCCGGTACAAGCGTTGTTCCTGCCGGTATCACATCGATTACCTCAAAACCTGTATATGTATTAGAGGCAGAGTTGTCCAGTTCGATAGTATAGGTGATTTCATCTCCTAAATTCACAGTACTTCCACTCGGGGGGATTGCTGTTTTTTTATCAGGCTCTACATTATGAAAGACAGGATTCGTATTCCATATTTTATTTGTCGTTAAGTTCTTGATTTTTGCGGTATTTATGATTGATGCTCCGATATTATCTGCTGTTACAATACCAGTGAAAGACACACTTAGGGATTCGCCTCCTGGCACATTCACGCCGGACCAAGTGATGGTCCCGTCGTTCTCTGTTCCGCCATGTGAAATAGAATTTGCCTTAAGCGTTACGCCATCCGGCACGACATCAGTAACGTCGTAACTGGTCAAATCGAGCCTTGCAGTATTGTCGAGTTGTATGAAATATGTTATTTCTTGCTCTTGGAAAACGTGGCTCCCACTTGCAGGATTGGCAGTCTTGGGACGAAACGGCGTGCCCGCAGAATAATTTATATCAAAATTGTTATATGCGTAGATATGGTCATATGGTGGCGTTACCATAGGATAATTGTCAAGTTCATCAAACGGAGACGAGAGATTTTGCGTCTTGACGTATGTGTCGTGAGTAGCTCTATCTGCATATGCGGTCCAAAAGCCACCATAACCGGCCACATTGTCCAAAAATACAACATCCTCACCCACCCATAGGCGGTCATATTGGGGTGTATAAATGCCGCCTCCCCATGCACCTGCGTAATTATTGATAATGGTAACATTATCTTCAATAGTCTTTGGTATAGCCCTAATGGTCGAATTTTGGTAAGATCTATCGCAAATTCCTCCGCCATCAATTCCTGCAATATTACCGGAAATATTTGCATCACCGGAAATATTTATTGTGTTTGCCTCTACACTAGGTAATCTAACATAAATGCCACCACCATAATTAGATGCGGTGTTGTCTTCAATAGAGCCACCTGTCATAATAAATTTTACACTTTCAGCAAACAAACCTATGCCACCGCCGTTTACAGCAGTATTGTTTCTTATAACGCCACCGGTCATCTTAAATATAGCGGTGCCCATATATCCTCTAACAGAAATTCCACCGCCTATACTATTATCGGGTCCACCAGTGATAGTATTGTTTTCAATAATGCCTCCGCTCATAATCCACTCGACACCATCATCATGGGAATAATGATTTAAATAAACTCCACCATATGGGCCTGAATTGCCTGAAATCAGCACATCTCCGGAGATTTCAAATTTATCAGTGGGATAATCACCCCAGCCTGTCAAATACACTCCTCCATAGCCAACATTATCTATAATCTTCCCTCCGGACAGATAGACTTCAGCTTCATTCGACCATATGCCCAATTCATTTTTCTCAATCGAACCACCAGACATATGAAGACTATTGTAGGGCCAACAGACTCCTTCCTCACATCCTGTGATTGTACCGCCATAGATATTAATATCCTCAGCTCTATAGATACCATAAGCGCCAGAAGCACTTAGAATACCGCCGTACATGTTTATGGTACCACCATATGCTCTTATAGCACTACAACCAGTAGTGTTGATGATTGAACCACCTCGCATATTGAATATGCCACCACTACTAAGACCGACACTGGAACTCTGTTCACCAAAACCATTTCCGCAATTGTCAAACGCACCTCCAAGCAACGTAACAGCCCCATATACATTAAAACCCCCACCATAGGTTTCAGCATCTACAAGGGTTTGCGAACGCGTCATGGTTAGACCGCTGAAATCTACCGTGGTATTTGTCAGATTGAAGTGCCGAAAATTACCGCTTACATAGAGCTTGAAAGAACCGCCATCGGACACGAAGGTCAAATCCTTACCATTGATGGCAACGACTGAAGTCATAACGATATCGTCTGTGATGTGAATAGTATCACCGGAAACTGCGTTGGTGATGGCAGATTGCAACAGTTCGAAAGTGTTCACTCCGTTGAAGTCGCCGAGTGGTCTTATCGAGTCGTCAAGGGTCGTAACTGTATCCCCCGAAGCCTCACTATCAGTGCCAAGTGCACTAAGCAGTGAAAAAATATTGTCCTTATAAGCAGGCAAAACCAAAACAGAAGCAGTAGGCAACCCAAAATTCCCCTCCTGAGGAGGGGTGGCAGCGAAGCTGACGGGGTGGTCCGCCCAACCCTCAACCAAATCCGTTCCACTGTCATTGCGGGCTCGACCCGCAATCCATTCTTCATTCCCCGCAACACTGAACCCCTCAGGCAAAACAGCAACAAATTCATGAGCACCAACCACAAGCCCATCATAGCCAGAATCACCAGAAACCCAAGTAACAGGCACATTCCCAACAACCCCATTGTCAACAGTAGCTATTTCATTGTCATTGCGGGCCACTTCACTGTCATTGCGGGCTTGACCCGCAATCCAGCCCTCATCATCGCCAACCGAGGAAGTATCAACAGTAGCCGGAATCAAAGGAAACTCCTCATTGAGCTTAGCGATGACATCCTCCTCGCTAGTGCCGAATTCTACCTTGATATCAGCGTCAAACTCTCCAAATTGCTGTATCTCGCCGCCGGATAAAGTCGGCACTTCTTCCTCCGCCGCGAGGCTCACCGTAGGAGCACCAATCAAAGTCGTAATAAGCAGCAAGCCAACAAGCAACACCGCCAAAACCCTCTTCACATTCACATTTTCTCTAAACAACCTACCGTCCATAACGTCCCCCTATCAAAATTCCTTCCATAAAAAACACAAAAAACACCCTACGCAAAAAAACGCAAAGTGTAATAAACATTAATAAATTTTACTGAAATTAAATTACTGGATAAAAACCCCCATAGAGCGAGGCACACACACACACACACACACACACACACACACACGGGAATATTTCCCAATGCTGCTCGTGCCGCATAATGAAGTGAGTGTCGGCGTCAAGGCCACGTCAAACAACCCAACACCAAAATAGCTATTCGCTCCCTTGTGAATACTCAAATTTCCTCTTATCTCCCCCGTAGCCTACCTTAATCCAATTTCCCTATCATACTTAACAAAGAACAATTCCCCGAGAAAATCCTTGCCTCAAAACAAAAACTTTTTCCCAAAAAGCAAATTTCCTTCGCCAAATACAAACCAAATTGGTTCAAGTAAACACATTATCAACCCAAAGTTAGAATTAATCAATAAAATCTAAGTATAGATTTCGTAAAAACTTTGTGAACTCAAAAGAAAGAACGGAGCCAAAACCCCGCCCTATCCAAAAACCAATTAAAAAAACTCAGCCGACATTACATCAACTTTACCAATACCCCAGTAGCCATAAGCTACAACTTCTCAATCTCCTCGATGCTCAGTCCTGTGATTTCGGCGATGTCTGCAACCGGATACCCTTTGGCTTTCATATTCCGAGCAGTCTCCTCCTTGCCTTCGATCCTACCTTCCACTTTGCCCATGATTTCACCCTCAGCGATGCCTTCTGCCACGCCCTCCTCAAATCGGACGTCCAACGCATCATCCCAATTCCATTCAGTGAATATCATATCGACCACTTCTCCTTCATGCCCCGGCAGATAATCCTGCATTATGTCGTGCTC
>JAISKC010000036.1 GCA_031261345.1 Eubacteriales Family XIII. Incertae Sedis bacterium
ATATCGTGAATTTTGGGGTATATATATAGTATAAGTTAATATAATGAAGGTCGCAAAATTTTCGATTATCATTTAGTAATGGTGTCAATTAAATTTAGTAAAGAATAAGATGGGGGAAATCAAATGAAGACAAACACAAATCGCACTCTGGGTCATAAAAGATGGCTGGCTGTATTTTTGACGGTAGTGATGACGCTAGGTGTCATACTGCCGCAATTTGCTATGGCAACGGACAATAATCTGGAAGAAAATACCAAGGGGGGGGGTAGCCTCTGAGCAACTATCCGAACCCTCTGTCATTCCGGGCGAGCGAGCTTTTTCCGACAACATTGATAAGGACTGGATTGCGGGTCAAGCCCGCAAGGACAACAACAGCGACCTTGCCATTCCAACCCCCGACACTTCTGTCATTCCGAGCCAGCGAGCTTTTTCCCTATTAAACGAACTTTCCCCCTTAAGTCTGCCAGATGGTAACGGTCTACAGAGTGTCATAGTCGGAACCGACGGTGGCGATATTGACTTGGTCACGCAAGGCGGGCCGAGCTCCAGTGCAACATTTTCATCCACTTCTGCAAACGCATATCCACTGCAGGTCATCGCAAAATTTCCAACCGGCGCAACAATCACAGATAAAAAGGTTGAAGTGATTCTGCCTATGTCACTATTATGGTCAACAACCGGTACCGGTGTGGTCCAACTAACAGATAATCTCATAGGCGGTAATGCCGGCATCACCAATTCCACTCCTTGGACAGGTTATGGGACAACCATTCAACGTGGACGTGTCTATTCCGTCAAAGGCACAGCGCAGGGTAGTGAGGTTTCTGCTCTTACGCTTAATTTGGCATTTGCGCGCAATGGTGCTGTGTGGAATCAGACACTATCCGATGATTCTAACAAGTTAAAGGTAATTGTGTCGTGGAAAGACAATGGTACATCTCAGGCTGAAGAAGTATTTCTTGATTCTATTACTTTGGTAAATCGCAATAGTGAGTTGTATTGGTACGGTCCACCGAATAATAGAAATGTACTTGCAGGAAGCAGTTACACTACGTCGCTAAATCCGGCAGGGTTTGGAGGATATTTTAATTCTTCTGAGATAGGGCTGAATATAGCATACACTCCGGCTTCTACAAATACAGCACCTGCTGCATTGCCAACGATAACTATGGCAAATACAAACGGATGGATATTAAGTGGTGGAACTGGTGGAAACTATTTATTGAAAAATTATACACCAAGCACATTTCCAATGATTAATTACCTCCCACTTATCGTAAATCTCGAAAACGAGGGTATTTCTATTGAAGGCACGCCACAGGCGGGACTTCGTCCAGGCGATAAAGTAACAATAACAACTTCAAAAATTACAGTTGATGCTTATGATGGAATTTCACTAGAAACTGAAGGTGGGATATCTTGGACGTACACCATAATTGATGATAGCGAAGCTGTTTCAATTACTAATCCTGCTAATTGGACTCGATTTGTCTCGAGAGGATCAAGCGCTGAGAATTTATATTCATTTAGTATTTTAAATAATGGTGGCGACAGCAAGGAAAAAGAGCTTACGCTTAATTTTTCAAATGCTATTGGCACAGTTGGGGTTTCACCCTCCCTTATGTATCTACCATGTCAAAACGGTTATGAGGTTACAGTAATACAATACAAATTAGTGGGAGATAGCGAGTTCAAAACACTAAACGGCTCGTGGACAGGAGATACTTCAAACAAAATTCGATTAACCATCGAGGATTTCGATTTATTAACTGATACAGACTACCTAAAAGAAATAAAATATATTATAGGTTCTATACCGGCATTTACATCCTTTTCAGAATCTGGGCAACTGTATGGCAAATGGTTAAATGATTCAATAACTACATCAACAATTAGTGCAACGCTTCATAATACAGATGGAAGTCTACCGGATTATACCTATGCGAGCATTGGTAATACTTTGGATAAAAATACCGCGCCAGTAAGTGGTTCGTATCTTGGTTCGCAAGCAGTTAATGCTGGCTCATCACTCGACTTTTCTTTTGATTACAATATTAATAGTGGTAATTTGTTTATGAGAAAATCTGGTTCAATCAGCAAACCAGTATTCTATATCAGAAATGAAAGTGGTGGCACTCTTGATATTGATTCAATAAAAATTACGCAGCTTAATGGAAATATCAATATCACCGAACAATGTACAATTACTGATATGGGGATATTTTCTGGTGCTTATGTTTATAAAGTGGATACTTCCACCGTAACAAGCAATGGTGGAAAAGACGCAACAATTAGTAGCGCACCATACGAGTATGATTCCAGTGGAAACATAGTTTTTGATCCAACATATTCAATGAGAATCAGTTATAAAATTAATACAGTTTCGTCTACACTTGGTGGTACATATAATTATCAGAATATGTTACTGTTAGCCAATGAGGATGCAACAACGGTCTTATCTGCAGGCACTGCCGCAACAAAGACTAATGGGACGTTTGGGTTAAACGGTGTTGACACACAACCGTTAATAGTATCGGCGTGGGCTTCAACTTATACCATCAACCCCAAACTGGACGCAATAGTAGGCTCTGATGGTAAGCAGTCAAATGAGAGCGAGGGTGCATATGCTAACGGTGTGACTCTTAAGGCTGATGACACTACTGATGTCAATATCCGCACTTCGCTAATCAATCCATCAGGGACTACAGTTAATGGGATGGACGTGCTTATACCTATTCCCAAGAAAGACGAGAGTTGGGGCGCACTGATGAAGGGTAGTAAATCCACCTTTGATTTTGATATGGTTCTAAAAGAAGCCATCGCCAATCCCGACCCGAGTACATTCACTATCAAGTATGGTACTATCGCGCCTACCGATAACGCAACATTTCTTCAAGCTGCTTCATGGGAGACGTATAATTCGCTACATGCAGAGGACTACAATTGCATTCGCATCATCGGTACAAATATCGCATATAACGATGTGGGCGCTGATGCGGCAGAGAAGCTTGCAAACAATACCCACCCATTTGTGATGACGCTCGAAGTTCCCTACGACGAGGATGTCCCTGATGGTTCACTTGATAGTTGGGCGTCATACTACTTCGAAGACCTCACCATCTCCGGTACAGGAGTAGGCTCCGGTGTATATCAGAAGTGGCAGCAGGGTAGTACCATTTCCGTGACCACCGCCTTCGGTCAACTCGGCGGTACTATCTGGCTTGATACAAGCCTTGATGGTTCATATGACGCTACGAAAGAAACAAAGCTCGACCCAAAAGATAACTGGGAAGTTTTTGCCTATCTGACATCGAAGTTCGATACTACATCGTTTGTAGCAGATCCGGCAACATATGTTGCTGATGTCAACGACAAGAGCAAGGTTTCTACATATATCTTAGAAGGTAGTGCGACATCAGATAGCGATGGCAACTATCTTATGAAACTTCTTAACAGAGGTCTCGGATATACTTTGGTCGCTGTAAACCAAGACACTTCTTCCTTTAGATATACCACGACCGGTAGCAGCGCGTCATTGCCTAATATGGCATTTAGCGAGATATCGCTTACGGATACTACAGGTTTAGAGCCTGTTACGACTTACCCGGCGGCTACTTTGTCCGGTAGCATTCCCGGACATCACATCTTTGATCCTGCCAAGAATCCTGATAGCATAGGTCTCTACGACATCGGACTTCTGCCAATACCTGCATACTCATATGCTGTGCATTACGATTCAGCGGGCGGGACACCCTTTATCATTTTGGATCAGACGGCAATTTGGACCGACAATAATCTATTGCCTACCGTTACGCCTGAAAGAACAGGCTACACATTTGCAAGATGGGACGTGACAAGTGGCGGAGCAGGCACGGATGTGAAAAACACGCACATCTATGGCTCGATTGCATCCGATGATACAAATGGAACAGCTATCATGCTGACTGCGAGATGGAGGCTCAACAATTACTCAGTCACCTATCATCTTGGCGGGAATTCCGTCACCAATCCCAATGATGGCAAGACTAGCTATACTATTGAGGACGCTAACTACACGCTCTGTGCACCTTCTCGCATAGGCTATACCTTCGGCGGCTGGTACACGGACGCGGGACTCAGTAATGCGGCTACTACTCCTGCTATCACGAAGGGTAGCACTACCGGCAATCTTGATTTCTACGCCAAGTGGAATATCAAGAAATATAGTGTTACATTCACAGCTGGTACGGGCGGCTCGCTCTCGGGGCAGACCGCTTTCACAGGGATAGATCATGGCACACTTTGGTCGGCTGTGGGTGGCACAGGTATCACTGTTCCTACACCGGTTCCTGCTGATTCTCACTATAGTTTCGACAAGTGGACGGCGGCTCTTCCTTCGGGGACATTTTCCATCACAGGCGACTCTACCTACACTGCGAGTTTCAAGCTCGATAGCCACACGTTGACTTATCATGGCAATGGGCATACTTCGGGCGAGGCTCCGAGCGTTGTCACTCGCACTCATGGAGGTCAGGCTGTCATCGGCGATGCGAATACACTCTCGAGAAATGGTTATACTTTCCTTGGTTGGGCGGAGAGTGCTGAGGCTGCATCAGCAACGTATGTAGGCGGAGAAAGCCTTAGCCTTACTGACAATATGACACTCTATGCCGTTTGGAAGCAGAATGAGGTGGTAGTGGAACCGCCGAAAGAACCGCCGGTCGTGAATGATTCGACTCCGGAGCCAATCACGAAGACGGAAGTTGTCGAAGAGCCAATCGAGCCCGAATCGGTCAATCCGGCCGCGCAAATCTCTCCAAAAGAGGCGATGATTGCTGCCGCGGGAGCCGCGGGGATACCACTCCTTCCGGGCGGAATTCCTCTGGTTGCACCGAATGGGATAGCCTCATGGGCACTCCTTGACCTGCTTCTGGCGATTGCCGATGTCGTGTTCGCCATTTTCTACATCATCAAGGCGAGCAGAAGGAGGAAAAACGAGGAGAGCGACCTTTATTATGAGCATGACAGAGACGAAGAAAAGAGCGTGAAACCTCTGTGGCTAGCGACTTCAATAATCCTCGCGGTCATATCGGTGATCATCTTTGTCCTCACACAGGACATGAGCTTGCCGATGGTCCTCGCCGACGTGTGGACGATAGTGCTGGCACTCATCTTCGCTGCGGAGCTGATAGCCTCCAAGTTGGCGTTCCCAAGAAAGGACGAAAACGAAAAGGATTCATCCGCCATGGCTTACTAGTTGGGTTGCTATGGCTTTATTCCTATTTTTTTGATTGAATCTATGTAGGTGCTCAGGACGCCTACATGGGCGAAATATGACGTCGAGGTGCCCACCTGTTTTCTCTGAACGAGTCCGGAGGTGACGAGTTTTGATAAATGCTGCGATACAGTCGCCTGCGAGTAGCCCGTGAGCGAAACGAGGTCTTTTCCTATGACCGTTTTGCCCGAGGTGTTCTGAGAGAGAATATGCCGAAACATAAGTATGCGTGCCGGATGTGCCAGTGCATCGGACACCTTTGCAGTGTCTAAAAGGTCCTCTTCCGAAAGGACGGCGTCGGTGAAATCTTCGGTTCTTATTCTCATGAAATGTTCATTCCCTAAATTTTATCGTCTATCGCAAATTGACTATATTAAATTACATTATAACACGACTGTTTCCATATGCTATAATAATATTTCGTATATATTTCGTACGAAATAGGAAAACAAATGACAAATTTACTGGAAAAACTCTTTATAAGAAATCAAGAAGGTCTGAGCTCGCAGAAATTGCGCAGAGCCTACGGCATGCTCTCCGGCGGAGTCGGCATCGCCTTGAATTTGCTTCTCGGCGTTTTCAAAGCTATCCTCGGCATAATCACGGGAAGCATGGCAATTTTGGCCGACGCCATAAACAACATTACCGATGCTGCGTCGTCGGTCGCAACCATCATCGGCTTCAGAATCGCCGCAAAGGGGAGCGACGAGGAGCACCCATTCGGCCACGCGAGAGCCGAGTATATGACGGGTGTAGTCGTGTCGGCGATGGTCATATTGGTCGGCGTCAAACTCATCGAAACCTCCTATGACAAGGTCATGCAC
Source organism: Eubacteriales Family XIII. Incertae Sedis bacterium (assembly GCA_031261345.1). GTDB lineage: Bacteria > Bacillota > Clostridia > Peptostreptococcales > Anaerovoracaceae > JAISKC01. The sequence goes on from JAISKC010000036.1 coordinate 6,079, forward strand.
CCCACGGAAATGCAGGAAAACAATCTCGTGATACTGTTCCTGATCATCTTCCTGTTCGCAAAATTGTGGCTGTACATGTTCAACAGGGGGCTCGGAAAAAAGATAGATTCGAGCACGCTCAAGGCGACCGCAATCGACAGCCGAAACGACGCTATCACGACCGGCGTGGTGCTACTTTCCATCGTTATTTACCGGACGACCGGCCTGAACATCGATGGCTGGGTGGGGCTCGCCGTCGCGGTCTTCATCATTTACTCGGGGCTGACGCTCGTGAAAGAAACCGCGGCTCCATTACTGGGTCAGGCGCCCGATGCCGAGACCATCAGCGGAATTGAGTCGATAATAGATGCCTATGATGAAGTACTCGGGTGGCATGAATTAGTAATCCACGATTATGGGCCGGGGAACGTTTTCGCTTCCGTTCACGTGGAGGTTGACGCGGCCGAGGATATTTCAATTTCGCATGACATGATAGACAACATCGAGCAGGAGGCGCGCGAGCAGCTCTCGATAAATCTCGTCGTCCACATGGATCCGATCGACAAGGGAAACCCCGAGGTGGAATTGCTCAGAAGTAGTCTGGACGCCGCTTTGAGTGCGCTCGACTTCGTGGTCGGAATACACGACCTCAGAATAGTGAAAGGTCCGACGCACACAAACGTCATATTTGACACGATGATCACGCATGGGGACAAGGCGGCGAAAGGAACTGCCGTGAGGGACTTGGCGAAAAGAGAGCTCCTGAAGCTCGATCCGCACTATAAGGCGGTTGTGAATATAGATTTGGATTATTCACCTGAAAGGTGATTCACGTAGTGTGCCTGAAAGGTGATTCACGCAATGTGTCCGAAAGGTAGGAAAAAATGATAGAAGTTAGAAATCTTGAAAAAAGTTTTGGCGAGAAGAAAGTCCTGAAAGGTCTCAGCTTCACGGCGAGGGAAGGTCGGGCTTACGGCTTTCTGGGCAGGAATGGCGCCGGAAAGACGACCACAATCCGCGTCCTCATGAACATTTTCAGGGAGGACGGCGGCGAGGCGCTCATAAACGGTGTGCCCGCCTACAAGGAATCCCGAGCTATTGGCTATCTTCCCGAGGAGCGGGGGCTCTACCCGAAAAAGACGATAAGGGAGCAGGTTCGCTATCTCGGGCAGCTCAAGGGTTTTTCCGCGTCCGAAGCTGAGAAGCTCGCCGTAGAAAAGCTCGAAGAAATGGCAGCGACAGAATATCTGGACAAGAAATTGAACACGCTGTCAAAGGGAAATCAGCAGAAAATTCAACTTGCGGTTGCACTCATCGGCGATCCTGACATCGTCATTTTGGACGAACCGTTCTCCGGTCTCGATCCTATCAACGCTCAGATGCTGAAAGCGGCGGTTAGAAGGCAGGTGGACATGGGAAAGACGGTTTTGTTCTCCAGTCATCAGATGTCGCAGGTCGAGGAATTTTGCGACGAAATCTGCATCATTGATGACGGACGAGCCGTTCTTGAAGGAAATCTCGCGGAGATAAAAAGAGGATATTCGAGGGACAGGGTATATATCGAAGCTGAGCCCGGGCATGACGGTAAGTTGGCTGCAGTGCTCGGCATGTTTGCAGGTGCTGAATCAAACGAGCGAGTGATACCTCGGGGGGACGCCTTCATTTACACTCTCGGCGGCGAAGGTGAAAGTATAAAGGATTCAAAACTCGAGCTGCTTAGGACGCTTGAAGAGCAGAATGTGGGGATAGACAAGTTTCAGGTGGTTGAGCCCACACTTGAAGATATATTTGTTGAGAAAGTGGGGGTTTCTTCCGTGGTTGATCCTGCTACCGAAGCAGAAGATAACGAAAATACCAAATCCAAAAGAGGCTTGTTCGGGAGGAAAAAGGCATGAAGAGAACAGGAATAATTATCAAATTTGAATATCTCGGATACGTCAAGGCAAAATCTTTCGTCATTACTACGTTGATATTTGCCATTCTACTTCTTTTGGCTACAAGCATACCGAGCTTTGCGGGGCTACTTTCGGGCACTGCGGAGAAGGTAACGGGCGGAGAGTCTAAGGCCGTCGTGTTGCTCGGGCCAAACGTTTTCGACAAATCCAGCGGGCAGGGATTGGAGGCCGAATATCTGGGCGCCCTGACAAAAGGGACAAAATGGACAGATGGAAATGCGAAAAAAATCAAGCAGGAAGACCTAAAGGGTCTTGTCGAAGAAAATGATTACGACTTCGCCTTCTACTACGACGGCGGAACGGATTATGACTATTATGCTAGGGGGGACAACCTCGGTGCTTACGATCAAGTCGCGGTTTTGGACGCTCTGGTAACTGAGGCGGCAAAAGAGGAAGCACTTTTGGGCGTGCCGGAGGACGTAAGAAATGATGTTGAGGAAATATCGGGAATAACCGCGAGCTGCAACCTGATTTCCATAGGAGGTGAGGCAGGCGACAACTTCTGGATTTGCTACGTCTTCGCCATGTTCCTATATTTTGTGTTGATGATGTACGGCAATTTTGTCACAAGCTCGGTCGTTACCGAAAAGACGTCAAAGACGATGGAACTTCTCATTACTGCCGCGAAGCCAATCGAACTGATGATGGGGAAAGTCTTCGGCGTAGGCCTCGCCGCCCTCACGCAGGTCGGCTTCATCATCCTCTCGGTGGGCACAGGCCTCGCCCTGAATCTGGACAAATGGAAGGAATTCCAACCGGGCATCTGGAGCCTGCTTACGGAATCCAAGCTTTCCATCTCCTTGGTCGTTTTCGCCGTGGTACTTTTCCTGCTCGGCTACTTCTTCTACGCCTTCATCTATGCCGCCCTAGGGTCAACGGTGAGTAAGCCGGAGGAAGCCGCGACCGTGACGGTATTGCCGATAATGCTCTTGATCGCCGCCTTCCTGCTGTCATTCCTCTCGTTTGGCCTCAACAAGGCAATAGTCGCTGTCCTATCTTATATCCCGCCGTTCACGCCCTTCATCATGATGAACAGGTATGTCAGAGGCGACGCAGGACTCACGTCGATGCTCATCGGTATCGCAGTCCTCTTCGCCGGTGTCATGCTCGTCGCGTGGGTCGCCGCAAAGATATACAGGGTAGGCGTCATGATGTACGGGAAGCCGATGGGCCTCGTCTCGCTGATCAAAACAATGCGCCAGTAATAAAAAAAGGCCCGTAGAATAACCTACGAGCCTTTTTGGTACACCGTCAGGGTCTCGAACCCTGGACACCCTGATTAAGAGTCAAAAAATTCTGTAAGAGAATGGATTTGGTATTAACTTCCGTTTCGCTTTGAAGACGGAAGTTTTTATTTCGTGCGGAAATGCGGAAAGGAGAAGTTAATGACAATAGGAACCATGATTTGCAAGGAATGCGGAAAGGTATTTGTGGGGGAGGTTGAAACCTACGATTATGTATGTTTTTCTTGCAGGAAAAAGAAACAGGATTCCCAGGCGAAGGCTCCGCCAGCGAAAGGAAAAAAGCGGCGGTATGTTTATAACGCGAAGGGAAAGATTGCTGCCGAGAAAGTGAGCAACATTCCTACCAAAAAGAAGAAGAGAAACGATAAAAAAAGTAAACTTTTGAACTCTGAAAACCGTTCAAATTTCAACGAAAACGGACAAGGTGGAAATCATTTCCCCCAGACCAAAACGAGAGACGTTGTTGGAGAAGACTACGAACTCGAAAATAAGATACATACAAAGGCTGCTGAGGGCAATCAAATAGCCCAGCAGCTTGAAAAGTTACTTCCAACTTTGAAGTTGGAAGCTGATAAAACACAGGAGGACTAAGAAATGAGTAAGGTAATTGCAATAGCAAATCAAAAGGGCGGAGCTGGCAAGACGACGACAGCTCTCAACCTCGGCGTATCACTCGCAACATTATCAAAGAAGGTCTTGTTGATTGATTGCGATCCGCAGGGAAATCTGACAACTGCAAGTGGTGTTTCAAATAACGACAATCTCGAATATACCCTGCACAATGTTTTGACGGCAATAATGGAGGAGTCAGAACTTCCGGAGGATGAGCAGTTTCTTATCAAAACGAAATACTATGACCTCGTGCCGGCAAGCATTGACTTAGCAATGACAGAAGTTAGCTTACGCGATGAGATGGGTGGCGAAAGCACCCTATCCTATCTAGTCGAAAAATACAGAAAAAGTTATGACTATATCATTCTCGATACCAATCCGTATCTTGGGCTTCTGACAATCAATGCACTGGCGGCTGCAGATTCCGTTGTGATACCCGTCAATCCGGAGCTGTGGTCTGCGACAGGACTGAACGCCCTACTCGCTACCATATATAAAGTTCGTAAACGGATAAATAAAGATTTGGTTGTCGAAGGCATTCTCATCACCAGAACAACAGAGAGAACGGTTTTGAACCGGACGGTGATAGAGATGATTGAAGACTTGTGTCGAGACAGATACCATATTTTTTCCTCGTCCATACCCGCATCAACGAAGGTTGGCGAGGCAAATTACAGTAGTCAGAGTATTGTTGAATACGACAAGAGCAACAAGGCTGCAGACGCACATTTGGCTTTTGCGCAAGAGATTGTTACACACAATCTTAGAGGCGAGGTTCCGGTGCCCGAGCGAAGCATATTTGGCTTTTGTGCAAGAGATTGTTACACTGGAGGAAGCTTGAAATGAATGAGCGTATGAACAAAAGAATACTGCGAGTGTTACTTCCGCAGCGTCCGACAAAATTCAAACTCGTCATAGGAACAATTGCATTGCTGATGATAATCGGCATGGCATTGATGAAATAGGAGGGATAGAACAATGGCACAAAGAAAATTGGCAAATCCAATAGCTGATCTTTTCAATATTCCAATAACAGAAGATGACATACGGGCAGTTCAAGGAAAGCCGCCTCTTGGTAGCACCAGCAAGGACTATCAAGTAATCGCTTTTGACCTGATGGATGACAATCCGGACAATCACTTTAAGCTACATACCGAAGAACGAAAAGACGATTTTACGGAATCTATCCGGCAACATGGTATTATGCAACCGATTATTCTTAGAGGGTATACGGGAGAAAAAAGATATCATATCCTTGCCGGACACAATCGGAAATATTCTGGAATGGATGCAGGACTGACAGAAGCTCCGGCAGTAATCAAGTGGGATATATCAGATGAAGAAGCATATGCGTATGTTATGGAAACAAACATCTTGCAGCGTTCCTTCAAGGATTTGCTCCCTTCTGAGAAGGCGGAGATACTTCATTACCATGCTGATAATATGTTTTCACAAGGCAAGAGAAATGATATAAAAAATGAACTTTTGAACCTCGAAAACTGTTCAAATTCCAACGAAGTTTCAACTTTGTCCCACGATGGGACAAAGTTGAGAACAGAAGATAAAATCGGCCTCGATTATGGATTGAGAAGTAGCTCAGTTGCTCGCTATCTACGAGTGTATATTCTCATTGATGAACTGAAGAAAATGCTTGATGAAAAGACAATAACTCTTACAGCTGCTGTCCAATTATCCTATCTATCGGAGAAAGACCAAAAGGAAGTAGCGAAGCAAATCGATCTAAGCGACTTCAAACTTGACCAGAAGAAAGCCGACTTATTACGCTCTTGCTCCGATGAGAAGAAGCTCGACGAGGAAAAAATATATCTCATCCTATCCGGAGAGAAAACAGACAAACCAAAGAAGAAGCCAAACCGGACACCCACCGTGAAAATTGACAAAGACAGGTTTAGCCGCCATTTTTCCGGCACGCAGAAGGACATAGAGGTTCAGGAAATTGTCGGCAACGTACTTGACGCGAGGGAAGTATTCAAGGCTCATTTTGGAAGAGACCTCACCGGTGAGGAGATGCAAGCGCTAATAGAAAACACAAAATAGTTCAAGCGCCCTATCCCAACAAATAGAGAATCTGAAATAGAGAGCTTTTTGCAAGGCTCTCTATTTATGTGAAAGGAGGTGTCTGCAATGGCATTTACCTGTTATGTTGAAAAGAAATTTCATAAAAAAAGCCTTGTCCTTATTGAATATATCAACATGATAATTTCCGAATATGCCGAGCAGGGATATACCCTAACGCTTAGGCAGGTGTATTATCAGCTCGTATCAAGGGACATGATAGAAAATAATGAGCGTAGCTATAAGAATATTGGTTCACTCATAAATGACGGAAGGCTTGCCGGTCTTATTGACTGGGATGCGATTGAAGATAGGACGAGGATGCTGAGAGGAAACGTTCATTGGGACTCTCCGGCAGATATAATTGAGGCAACAGCCAAGCAGTATCATACGAACCTATGGACAGCGCAATCATACCACGTTGAGGTATGGGTGGAGAAAGACGCACTTGTTGAAGTTATAGGCATAGCTGCTCGCAAGTTTGATGTAGACTATTTCTCATGCCGTGGCTATACTTCACAATCAGAGATGCACTCCGCAGCTCGGAGACTCAAATACTGGCAAAATAAAGGTAAGGAAATAGCTATACTTCACTTGGGAGACCATGATCCTTCCGGTATAGATATGAGCAGGGACATTGTGGAAAGGCTATCATTTTTCGGCGTTGATGTTGAATTCCAAAGACTAGCATTAAACTTCGACCAAATTGAGGAATATAATCCTCCTCCAAATCCCGCGAAAATGACAGACCCCCGCTCGCTTGGATATATTGACATCTACGGCAGAAGTTCATGGGAGCTTGATGCTCTCGACCCTTCTATTATAGACAGGCTTATTACTTCCAACGTGGAAAAATATATAGATGTGCCCATGTTTGAGAAGGCTGTGGAAAGACAGGAAGAGGAACGTACCATATTGGAAGATATGTCGATTTACTATTCTGACATAGCAAAAGCAATCGCTATTGCAAAGAGTCGCGCTTAGGAATAGAAAAATAGGAGGTGTCAAATGGCAGAGAGAAAACATTTTACGGATGAAGAAATTGCTAAGGCTGACAGCGTGGATATTATTGACCTTGCGAAGCGGCTTGGCTATGACCTGAAGAAAGGTGATAGTGGCAGCATGAAAGCAAATGGGGAAGGTGGTCTGTACTTCTATCCTGATGGCAACCGATATTGGCGGTTTGGATCTGGCGAAAAAGGTGGAGCCATTTCGCTCGTGGAAATGAGAACAGGTAGAAGTTTTCCAGAGGCTGTAAAGTATCTTCTGGGAGATTCAGAAGCATATGTAACGCCCTCTTCTTCCCAGTCTTCATATCATAAAGAGCCGAAGGTGAAAGCTGACCTTGTGCTTCCGGACAAAGCCCCAAACATCAAACGTGCTTACTGGTATTTGCTCGGACACCGGAAACTCGACTCTAAGATTGTGTCGGATCTCATTCAAGAGAAAAAGATATTTCAGGATGCAAGGGGAAACGCGGTATTTGTCGGGTATGACAAAGACGGCACAACGCCGAAATACTGCAACAAGCGAGGCACGTATGTCGAGAATCCTTACAAGAAGGACCAGCTTGGCAGTGATAAGTCATATCCATTTCATATAGCTGGCACCGGCGACAAGGTTGTTGTTTGCGAGAGCCCCATCGACGCTATCGCTCATGCAACGCTATACAAACGCTTTGGTTTGGAGCCTTATGCCCAGCACCATATATCCTTGGGCTGTCTTTCAGACAAAGCTTTGGAAAAGTTTCTTTCTTGGCATCCGGAGATCCAAAGAATTGTATTTGCCTATGACAATGATGTGAATGGGCAGATTACGAAAAAGGATGGATCTATAGAAAAGCATAATTGGGGTCAGGAAGCGGCTGTGGCGGCCGCAAAGAAGTATAAGGAACTCGGATATAAGGTTTCCATAAAAACTCCAGCAATGAAGGATTTCAGCGAGGATTTGATAATGTATACCAAGCAGAGCGAACCGCATCCTCGCGAATCAGAAACGGAGGCACAGCTTACAGGACTGAATGATAAAACAAACTTCATTAGAGACCGATACGGTAGTGATGGCGTTATCGACCCGATTGATGGCACAGCGACCAATTTGCCATCACGGGAAGCGACGGATGACATCCGTGAATTGGTATACGAAGAAGAATATGAATTGGAAATGGAGATATGACACCAAAATTCCTTTTTTTCCGTTTTACAAGAATACTTCAAGGCTGAAGAGGAACACACGATATGCTGCACCAAAGATTAGTGTCGCACCAATATCTGGGAGTTTTATTGAAGGCAGGAATAGGTGTGTTACACACACCATGGAACAGCTTGAACGCAAAGCGTTCAACGTGTGTTACAGGGCGGTTTTTTGTGTTACAAGCGTAACACATGTTTATAAATGATGTATAATGAGAGAAAAGCGATAGGCAACTGCTTGAGAAAAAATCGGAGGTGATGACAATTCTTTATTCAATTGATGACATCAAAAAAAAGATAACACCAATTGCGGAGAGATACAATATTTCGCATATGTATCTTTTTGGTTCGTATGCAAGAAATGAAGCCACAGAAAAAAGTGATATTGATATTTTAATAGATAGAAAAGATTCAAAGATTAAAAGCCTTTTCCAGTTGGCCGGTCTACAGCAAGAGTTACAAGATGAATTGGAAAAAAACATTGATGTCTTAACAGAGCAAGCTTTAGAGGATAACACACAAAGAATCGAGAGCGATAGAATTTATGACAATATTCTAAGAGAAAGAGTGGTTTTGTATGAAAGACAGTGATAAGCAAAGACTCGAACATATGAGAGCGTATTGTATTGATATTTCAAAAACGATTGCTCGGTTTGGTGATGAGTTTGAGATTTTCATTTCAGATTTTGATTATTTTAACTCAGTATCAATGAGTATTTTACAAATTGGTGAGCTTGCAAATAGTCTATCAGATGAGTATAAAAATCAAACAAAGGCTCAAATGCCGTGGGGTATGATTAGAAATACAAGAAACATCTTGGCACATACATACCATAGGGCAGATAAAGAAATAATCTGGGAAACTGCAAGGTCAGACATTCCGACTGTTTGTAATTTCTGTGAAGAGCAACTTATGACGGCAGAAGAGACCGATAATGAGTAAAAAGCGATAGGTAACTGCTTAGTAAGTTTTAGGAAATAGAAGGTTGAATATAATTGAACAGAAGGGAACAGGTTGTGTAATGTCTGAATATATTGTGAAATTTGATTGGGACAATGAGGCGGACGTCTGGGTTGCATCGAGCGAGGATATTCCAGGATTGGTGTTAGAATCCGGCTCAATTGACGCACTCATTGAGCGAGTTCGTTTTGCTGCACCTGAACTACTTGCCCTTAATGGTGCAAAAGAAAACAACCTCTCTCTTTGTTTTAAATCAGAGAGACATGAGAGGGTTGCTGTCTGATGGCTGAATTTGAGAAAAGGGGTTGGAGTGATGATTCTATATCCAAAGCTTAAAGGTGTCGAAGCAATCAAAGAATATTTGTTACTATTGGATTTTGATGGTGAAAAAAGACTCTATGATTTTTCACCTAACTTAGATCATCCATATTACAAGGAGCTTTCTGAGCCCGCACTATTCCGCTCTGTTTGTGTTCGTGATGGCGAAATTGAATGGGCAACGGGACAGGACTTTTGCCCACATACACTTTATGAAAAGAGTCTGCCAGTAAATTAGAGGATACCATCATACCGGTCTGAAAGGCGAGCTGCAGTGTGGTTCGCCTTTTGTGTACCGGTGAAAGGATAGACATGAGAGTTTCGAAAAAAAGTGCCACTGCTTTAATTGCTGTGCTAATCGCTATAGCGTTGATATACTTCGCACTTCAAAAGGACAAGGATGAGCCTGAATGGCAGGATACGATGTCTCCTTATACGGTGACGGATGTTATAGATGGCGACACTTTTACGGTTTCTACCGGTGAGAAGGTTCGACTGATTGGCATCGATACTCCTGAAGTGCATCATTCTGACGAGAAGAGGAATGTGCCTTTTGGCGAGGTTGCTTCCGAATACACGAGAAGCCTTCTCCTAGGGAAATCGGTGATACTCGAATTCGATGAGGAAAGAACCGATAAATATGGCAGGCTTCTTGCATATGTTTATCTTGAAGATGGCATTTTCTTCAATGAAAGTCTTGTGCGCAAAGGTTACGCTCGCACGATGACCATTCCGCCGAACGTGACTTACGAGAAATTATTAAATAAAGCAGAAAGGGAAGCAAAGAGATCTGGCATCGGCATTTGGGAAGACTACGAAAATATCTTTCCAAAATAGGCTATTGGCTGAAATAAATAATACTACTAGAGGGCGAGCTGACTGATGGCTTGCCTTTTTGATTGGGAGAGAAGAGAAATGGGAAAATCAAAACCTAAAGCTAACACCGTATATTGCCCTGTGCGAATTCCGGACAGTATGGACACGCAGTTAAAGATGTTGGCTGCGAAACGACATACAACATCCTCAGCTCTAATAAGGGAATTTATCGAGGCCGGACTACGCAATGAACCTGATGAGGGCGAAGTTGATTTGATTGCGAAGGTGGTAAGACAGGAGATGAAGGTGCAGCTTGATAAACAGATTGATCGCTTGGCAAAGATGAATATGAAAATAGGGAAGATCTCCGGAGGAGGATATTATCTTCTCCTTCGGATGCTACTTTCTCATGGACTTACAAATGCTTCGACCGTCGCAGAGCTTGCGACGGAGAGTCGGAAGATGGGAGTGCGTTTTATGCAGATGAAAGATAGCGAAGTAAATGAGTATCTTGAAGATGAAGATCAAGCACTCTTCGATGCGCAGAAGCTATAAGGGTGAAGTGTATTGAGCATACTAATGTATAAACAGCGGCATAAACCTGTAAATGAGAAGAGAACAGCTTCAAAGAATTACGCTCACGTGAAATATATCGCAACACGCCCAGGCGTGATGAAAAATGAGGCAAACGGCCATGGGCTGTTTGGGCGAATATCCGGAATAGAACAAGACGAATTTCCAACGTGGGAAGAGGTTGCAAAAAAAGTGTATCGAGTTTCAAAGGAGGGAAAGAACGTCTATCGCCCAATTATATCTTTCAAGGCTGAGACGGCCGCAGAACTCGGAATAAAAAACAATAAGGATTGGCAAAAGTATGTTGAACAGAACATCGCAACTCTTGCCGAGAAGAATGGCATAAAAATACAAAACATGTGTTATTGTGCTGCAGCTCATTACAGCAGATCTCATCCACATGTTCATATTGTGTTTTGGGACAAAGCACAAGAAGTTGTGAAAAACTTCGTGCATCCGGAAATCGTGAACAGTGCAAGGAAACAGCTTATAAAGGATACATTTGCTGAGCAAATAAAAGAGTATTACGAGGAAAAAGATAAGAGTTACAAGAGCATACTCAGCATCACAGACGAGAATATTACAGAATACGAAGAGTATGTTAAATCAATAAATCCGGAAGAGGAGAGAGCTATGGCCGAGTGGCTCGGACTCGACGAGGCAGAAGACCATGAGGCTGCATACCTTCATATTCTGAAGGACAGGGCGGTATTGCCACTCGCAGCACATCTTTATGAGCTGAAAGAGAAAATGCCAAGAAGCGGAAGAATGACCTTTGGATTTTTGCCTGAAGAGCTCAAGGGGAGCGTTCGCAATATTGCAGAGGAGCTGATTGATAACAGTCCCCACTTAAAGGAAGAGGTTGACCGCTATGTAGAGAGTAAGATGAATCTGTTTGGAATGTATTATGCTAAGGAATCGGCAGAGGGCGAGCCTCCCGAAAAAGCAGAAAAACGTGCCGAAGCATGGAAACATAAGGAGGCAGGTTTTCATGGTGAGGTGGTGGACATTATCGCAAAAAGGATTGTTAGAGTAGAGGCGGAAATCATTAAGGCCGAGGGTCGAGGTGTTGATTTTGAAAACAATGAGGATGCTAGAAACTACTATTCTGAGTCGGTGCTAATGGACGTGTTCAGTTTTCTTGTGAGGCTCACGAGAAGTCATGATGCACCAGGTAACAAAGGCCATCGTAATGGAGATCTCTCGAAGGCAGCAAGGATAGAGAAAATGCTAGAAGCACAAGATCATGGTCTTGGGAGGTAGAAAGGAGTGTTATGCAAATACGATTTAAAATAGTTATGGCTACTATCATTTTAGTGTTTGGGACGATTGCCGGGGTGTATCTTACCTCGGCTCTTCATTTTTTGCTAAGTGGGATAAATACCGTTCCGGCATACGTGCCATTTTGGACAGGTGTGAATAGCATCGTGCATGACAGCACACACGCCAAGATGTTTCTTTTATTCGAAATTCTTATCATTGTTTTGGCGGCTCTCTACTTTATTCAAAGTGGCAAACACTATGAAAGTGATGTGAGGGTTATTACGCCAAAGATAAAAATACCGGTTGCCGCCGGGCAAGGGCAATGTGGCACCGCCGACTTCATTCCAAAATCGGAATATGACGAAGTGTTTGGTTGTACCTATTCCGGGCAAGATGTCAAAGACAATGGTGGCATCGTTGTTCATATGGAGCAGGGAAGACTTGAGGACAAAATTTATTACATCAATAACGATTCGCACACGCTAATAATCGGCAAAACCGGAAGCGGCAAAACTCGTAGGCTTCTTATCGAATCCATACTCAACAGCGCAAGAGCCGGAAATTCGGTCGTAATATCAGATCCGAAAGGTGAGTTGTTTGCATACCTACAGCCAGAACTCGAGAGAATGGGACATGAGGTATTAGCTCTGGATTTTAAGAATCCGGAACTTAGTCATTGTATTAATTTGATGCAGTCAATAATTGATGCATGGAACGACGGCGATAGAGGGAAAACTGAAAGATACGCATGGGATCTGACAAATACCTTGGTAGGTGATGCGGCCGCCAATTCGGAAAAACTCTGGCACAATGGTGAAATGTCCATAATTGCGGCATCCATAATATGCGTTGTTGTGGAGAATGCACAGACTCCGGCTCTACAGAATCTAACAAATGTCTATCATTTCATTAATGAAATGTGCAAGCCTATCGGTGGGAAATTGCCGCTTGTGAAATTTATTGAGAGCTGTAGTCCGGATCATCCGGCAAGGGCACTCCTTGGAATATCAGAGGTGGCGCCACAGAGAACGAGAGGCTCTTTCTATACATCTGCGTTGTCTACACTCAATTTGTTTACAACGCAAGATGTATATGCCGTTACGCACAAGAGCGATTTTGCTCTCGATGATGCAGGGAAAAAGAAACAAGCTATCTTTATCATCCTTCCGGATCAGAAGACCACATACTTTCCAATTGCGTCCCTATTTGTAGCGCAGCAGTATGAAAAACTTGTTGAGTTGGCAGATAGTATAGGCGGAAAACTCCAAGTCTTGGTCGATTACTATTTCGATGAGTGGGGTAATTTCACCTATATACCGGATTGGATAAGCAAGCTGACAGCTGCAAGGTCGCGAGGGATAAGGTTCAATTTATGCGTTCAGGACTTTACTCAAATAAAGGAAAAGTACAACGACAATATTGCCAATATTGTTAAGAGTAATTGTAATTGGATTTACTTATCTGCAAATGACACGCCGACACTAAAAGAAGTATCTGAGAGGCTCGACAAATATACAACAACTTCCTACTCTAGGGGCACATCCCAGACGAGATATCAAAACGCATCATCCTCAGAGAATGTGAACTTGATTGGCCGTGACCTACTTACACCAAGCGAAGTCGGCTTGATCAAAAAACCCTACGCTCTTGTTGTCTACGAAGGGGAGCCGGCAGTCACCTATCTTCCGGACTTGTCTAAATGGCGTGACAACAAAATACTTGGGTTGGGGGGTGAGAAACACAATCAGAGAATCTGGATGGCGCGGAAAAAAGCAAGGCCGATTCGAAACGATATCAACGCCGAGATACGTCTTTGGTATCAGCTGTGGAGGTATTGGCAGGATGAAACGAAAAAGGAAGTTGCACAGGCCGCTGCAAGGCAAGCTGGCGCAAATCCTACGAAAAACAATTTTCTAAAGGAACAATCATACGATTAATGCAAAGGAGAAAAAAATGTTAAAGGAAAAATTCAACAAAGGAAAAACCGCAGTCTATATGCTTATGGCAGCTATTATGCTGACGCCGCAGTTTGTATATGCGGATAGCATTGCAAACAGTAGTGCCGCAAAGGGAACGGAGAAGCTGCTACAGGATACTTTGTCATGGCTAATTGGTATCGCTCTTGTTGTGGGCAGCGTGTGTACTGTCGTCTTTGCTGTCCGGCGAGCTGCTGCAGATGAGATGGACAAGAAAATGTGGGATAAGCGAATAGTAACGGCTGTTGTGAGCACAATCGTTGCTGTCGTAGCGAGCTCGCTCATCAAGATAATACTCAGTTACTATCAGTAGAGAATAAGAAAAAGGAGGAAGCATGGGTGGTATATTAAACGATTATTTGGTTGAACTGATTACTGCTGCTTCCGAGTGGCTCGATGGGTTTTTCAACGAATACTTTGTATCTATTGTTCTTTATCCGGAAAATACTATGAATCAAATTCTTGGGACTGATGGCTCTATGATTACGTCTATGGTAACTGTGTGTCTTAATGTGGGGTTGTCGATGATTGTTTTTGTCTTCGTCAAAAAAGGCTTTGAGACCTATGTGCTCTGGACTGATGGAGATCCGGATGCAGATCCAATTAATCTTGTAGTTAATTTCATTAAGGCGATGGTAACGGCTGTTACATTTCGGTTTTTCTATAGAATATTTGCGGATATTATCGAAAAATTCGGATCGAATTTATTAAGCTCAATTTTGGTAGGTAATGTTTCCGGTTCTCATTTTGAGTCTGGATCATGGATTAATTCAACTGTATCAAGCGCTACAGGAATAACCACAATACTCCTTCTGATATGGGTTATAGTATGTTTCCTTCTATATTTTCAGTTCATTATGAGAGGTGTAGAACTCTTGATTTTGAGACTGGGATTCCCAATTGCCTGTCTTGGCATAATCAATGCGGATAAGGGTGTATTTTCTCCTTATTTCAGCAAAATAGTGCAGCTGATGCTCGCAGTGCCTGTGCAGGTAGTGCTAATGAAGCTATCACTTGCCTTAGTTCTGCAGGGCAATCCACTTTGGGGAGTGGCTACCGTTTTCGCAGGGCTTAAGATACCGGCGATACTTTCCGAATTCCTTTATGCAGGTGGCGGTGGCGGTGGTCTCGGATCAAAGATGATGGCTGCAAATCAAACGGTACATCTTATTAAGTCGCTTAGGTTTAAGTAAGGAGGAGAATCAGATGATTGAGATAAATAATATAACGAGATGGATTCTTATGCTTGTTGCTGTTGGATGCACAATAAGGATAGTCACGTGTGCACTGCAGATGGCCGCGGATCCGGATGAGGCAAGCACGTATAAGAAAAGAATAAAACACGCTATTATGTTTGCGATTATTGCAGTGACGGCATTCGGGATAAAAACCGCTGTCGTAAGCTACTTTTGATGGGGAGATAGGGGCATGGAAAAAAAAGAAAAAACGACGCTCTACATTCCATATGGCGTCAAAGCGGAAACAGAATACATCAGAGGCTATGGTAAGAAGCAGCTTTTTCAAGTTTGCATAGGTATAGCTTGTACGGTAGTTATTTCAACATTAATGTATTTTATCTTTCATACAATTGCGGCGTTGGCGTTGATTCTGATTGTTGGCATTGCTGTATCTATTCTCGTGACAATGAAAGATGATCAGACAAATCAATCTATGATAGATATGCTGAATAGCATTATGCGGTTTAGCAAGGCACAGAAGCACTTTGAATACAGATACATGCCAGAATGGAGCGAGGAAAAAATCTTGGCTAAGGGTGAAAAAATTCATGAGGCGAATGAACCGAAGGGGGAGCAATTTGGAGAATGAAACAAAACGGGCATTGGAATTAGCGAGGTCAAGATCTGGCATGGGTGAAATAGATATCTATTTGAAAGTGAAAGATATACCAAATGTCACGGTTGCCGATGCCAAAACAGAGATAGCATATAGTGATGAGGAGATGAAGATGTTTTATCCTCATGGCATTAAATATGTAGAGCTTGTTCAAAATCGGGATGATCTTATAAAGGCTTATGGTTCTAATAGTGATGAGGAGTTGCAAATGCGACTCTCTTGTTTTTAAGGAGGTTATAGTATGGATGAAAAACGTTATGATTGGCTCGATTGGCTTATCATATTGTCGCCTGTTATAATTACTCAAGGCTATATTTGGTACAGAGTATATAAAGGAGAAATTGATATGATAACGGCTATATTGTCTGCACTTATCGGAGGTGCATTTGTTATACTTGGGATTGTGGTCAAGGAATTTTTCTATGACAAGAAGAATTATGCGAAACTTGTAGATGCTTTAGGAAATCTGCAAAAGGGTGCACCCAGAGACAATCTCACAAAGCAAAATGATGATATCGTATCGGCGTTAGGCATTACAGAGGGTAACATTTCGTCTAAGATAGGAGACACTAAAACCAGTATTTCAGCTAAAATTGGCGATACAGAAAAAGGTACTCTCACAGCCCAGCACGACACGATCCTTGCGCAGGTCTCCAGAGTGAATAACAGGGCGGAAGCAGCGGATCTTAGGAATGCTTCTCTCTCGTCAGACCTTCGGGAAATATCATCAGCAATCAAAACACTCGATGCCTTTCTTGATAGACTTGAGCGTCAAAACGAAGAATTGAATAGGCTTCATAATATCATCACCGAGAAGGATTCTGAAATAGCAAAATTAAAAGCTGATAGTATCGAGTTCGACATTGATCCGAATGTCCGCGACATCAGAGGTGAAGCGCATGAAAAGGGAAATGATAATATCGAATACGACGATGAGTTTGAAAGGTGATTATCGTGGATTGTATTTATTAAAATCATGTGATACTCTATACGTACGACAAACGTGTTACGATTAGAAAGGAGTGATTTTATATGGCAACATTATCTTTAAGAATCAGCGAAGAAGAAAAGAATGCACTTAATTCATTTGCGCAGTTGCGCGGCACCACCATGTCAAGAGCCGCCAGAGATATTATCTTGGAGCGCATAGAGGATGATGAAGATTACAAGGCAATCACAGCTTACAGGAATAAACCTAACCATAAAACCTACACAATGGACGAAGTAGGCAAGATGATTGGGGTTCTTTGATGTATTCGGTTATTTTTTCTGAGGAGTCCGCAAAACAAATGGCGAAATTGGATAATTCTGTTTCGTCTACTATCTATACATGGGTACGTAAAAACCTTGACGGGACAACAAATCCTCGTGCTCATGGCAAGGGACTAACAGGAAATTTGAAGGGCTTCTGGCGTTATCGCGTCGGAAAATATAGACTGATTGCGGAAATCCGCGATAGCGAAATTATCATCGAAATTGTGAACGTAGGACATCGGGCAAACGTCTATGATTCTTGATGCTGCCTGTAACAGTGTCCCTTATGCAAAAAAAGATTTTACAGGGAAAATACACAAAGAACGTTTGTTTTTCTATGAAAAAGGTGTATACTCTTCTTATATGAGATGAGAGATATAGACTGTTTTCATTTGGGGGACACGAGAGGAGAACAGGAGGAGGCTGAGAGGGCAGAAGCAGAAGCGGCAGCACAGGCTGAAGCTGAAAAGGAACGGTGCCGGTAAGTAATGCTGCACTGGCACAAAGAATATCAGGCGGTGGTGAACCAGCACTGGCAAAAGAATGGCTTTCCATTTTTACTTGTATAGGGACAAATGGCACACCGTGCGGAGCAACATTCGCAACACTTGAAGAGTTTTATGCCCACAGAGAATACTACAATAATTTATTTGATACATTCCAAATCTCAGCAGAAGAAGCTAACTGCCACGCTGGGTATTATGGCGAAGAAGGTTACAGGTAAGATAGGTGCAATGGTAGTGAAATGAAATTTCCGTGTAAGCAATGTGATGGGAGCTATGTGATTAGAGAGGGAAAGTACGGGATTTTTGCCGGATGTTCGAATTTTCCACGTTGCAAATCAACGATGAAACTTCTTGATATCATTACTGAGTTCATTGATAACTATGGAATTAATATATACCGATGGGAAAAAGTGTGCTGGAAATGCGGAAAGAAAACAAAAGTTTATTCGTATTTCCTCAACTATGATTTAGGTGATTCAGATGATATTCTAAATTTCCATTACGGAGCAATTGGTCTTGGTGATATAGAATATGTAGATCGTATTTTACAAAAAGAAATTTCTACAATTGACCTATGTTATAGCAACACTACTAGGTCGCAATATGTAGCTAACAAGTGTGAACATTGTGGAGCCTTGCAGGGACATAACTATGTTGTAGACGATCCTCATGAGATTATAGGAGAACTTTGGCACAATCGAGATATGGAGAAATATTTGTATAGGAAAATATTTGTGGAAGATTCGTCACAATTATTGCCATCGTTGAAATCCATCTTCGCTGATCGCTAATAGAGTTTAATCGTTCAGTTGAAATAATTAGTAGCTCATCTACAAGTCGCAGACAATTAAATAAATATCGTAACAAACGAGGTCTGAGGGAGGCCTCGTTTTTATATATACATCAAAACTTTTCCAAAAGATTGGGGCATGGGGATGCTCGGGAAAGTACAACAAACAATATAATTCCAAATGCAGAGAGGAAGAAAGCGAGAACAAAATGAATGAGATAATACACACAAGGAAATGGCAGAGGCTGCTTACGATAGGATTAACCCTATTGCTTTTCTGCTCAACCCTTGCCCCGGGAGGTTTTCTCTGGGGAAAGGCGTTCGCCGCACAAGCGACATTCTCTGAATGGCAGGGAACAAGTTGGGTTCAAAACGACGACCTTACTTTGAATAACGAAGCAAGGTATAAGAATGATAGTACGAGGGGGTGTAGCCCTTACAGACGACCAAGCCCAATGCACAACACAGCTTGTAATTTGGATACTGCAGGGTGATGTGGCATTTGCTGACCTTCGTGCAACCGGCACCTATGCCACCGAAGGTTCGGCTGTTCTTTCGGCGGTAAATCTACTCGTAGCAAAAGCTCAGTTAGGCTTTAATCCGACAGCGGCTGCAAACATCAATATGCCTTCAAGTCTGAGAGCACACAACTACAATGCGACCTACGTAAGATATGATAATTGTATTGACAGTTCTTCTTTCCGTCGCAGCATATAATGCAGTACACGGCTCACCCGATAAAAAATCATCGAGCAACAATACAAGTCAAGAAGAAAAGGTAGAGAGAGAACCTGCGAAAACAACTGAACCCACACCAGAGCCTGTAAAAGAAACCGAACCTGCTTCTGAACCCCCGCAAAAAGCCGAACAGGAACCATCTAATAATACAAACGATGGTTTGGATTCTGTTAGAGTGGGTGCAAGGCAATCTGCGATTGATTCATTACAGATTCTTTTCTATCCCGATGTGGCGGACTTTCCGTTTGTGCCCGATTCGGAGGATTTTGACAATGAGTTACAACTATTTGGAGAGGCGGGAACCCTCAAATATGGTGGTGTAAGCGCATCATATATTCTTATGTTTAACACAAGTGGTAGTGTAGACACCTTTATGCTTGATGGAACATATTACTATTATGATGGTGAATATCAAGGATGAAAATTAAGGTAAAACCCCCTTCAACACTCCGTTGGGGTAATAATGGGGTAGATAAAACAAAATAGTGGTTAGTGCAAAATAAAGAAAAAGCCTCGCAATGTTGAAATTGTAAGGCTTTTCTGTGGTACACCGTCAGGGTCTCGAACCCTGGACACCCTGATTAAGAGTCAGGTGCTCTACCAACTGAGCTAACGGTGCCCATTTCACAGCCACTTGAAACTGCTTGAATATATTAACATAGGGCGAACATTTATGTAAAGTCAAATTTTACACAAATTTTATACGAAAAAATGTTTGAAACGCGTTTTTTTGGGTATATATATAGTATCAGAGGAATGGGCGATGCCCATAAATGGTAATTAACTGGTAATGGCATGGGGAATTTATGTTATGGAAAAGGTAGAAAAAGATTGTAGGTGCCTCGGGGAGAAACAAAGAGGCCCAACAAAAGACCAGAGGAGGTCAGAAATGCAAGACGTAATATCAGTAGAATACATTGATTTTGAGTTGCACGAATTACTGCACGAAAGCATTATGGAAATAGACCGTGAGCATATGGCAAAATTTGCGGAGTTGCTCATCAGTATACGGTCGGAGCTTTTGAGCAGAAATTAGTCTCAAAACCGCACACAAAATCAACACTGTTTATAGCACGCAGGCTTGCGAAAACCGGTCGCGTGTGTTAGCTTTAGAATATCTATTAGACTTTGGAAAGTCGGGCCAAAAGCCGCAGGAGGCAATGTGCGAATTCGAGTAAAGGTGATTGTTCCTATAGTTGTGGTCATGCTGATAGCTTTTGTCAGCGTGAGCGTCATAACGGGCCTCAGCGCCCGAACCACGGTGAGCAAGCTCGTGGTGTCTCATATGAATGATGTTTTGACGACCATCGACAAGCAGCTTCGGCTAACCGAGCGGATTGAGGCTATCACGCTTGAAGAGATGGACAAGAAGAATATCGGGCTTGCCCACTCCCTGTCGGCACTCATAGCCGCAGATGAAACCAATCTTACAACAGAAAATATGACGAGGCTGGCAGAAATACTTGGCGTCGATGAGGTCTATGTAACGGACGAGAACGGAGTAATCCGTTGGGGGAACACGCCTCAATTTTTCGGCCTTGACTTCCACACGACGGAGCAGACCGAGCCATTTCTGGAAATTTTAGAGGACCCCGAGGCGGAACTTGCGCAGGTTCCCACGCCGCGCGGAGCAGACGGGGCAATGTTTCAATACGTTGGCGTATCGAGGCTCGGTTCGCCCGGGATAGTGCAGGTCGGCATCGCAATCAGCACTCTTAATAAAATCCAGAATTCGATGAGCATACAACACGTTATCGACAATATCGTTATCGCGCAAAGCGGCGGAGCACTTGTCCTCGATGAAAACCAGACGGTAATCGCGGACAGTAGAAAAATGCTGAAGGGGGTCAACCTGAGCGAGGAAGCTTGGGTGAAGAAAATCGTGGCCGGAGGAGAAATGCCCTTCAACTTCGAATATGTGAAGCAGCCGGTGCGCGGACAGTATCAGAAATCCGGAGATACCATCATCGTTACATATATTCCCACGGAGGAATTGAACAAATACACGACAAGCCTCGCGTCCATCGCACTGTTTGTCGGGCTGCTCGGTGCCATTCTTCTCTCCGCGTTCCTTTATGTCATAATTACTCGCGGAGTCCTGACGCCGCTGGAGGAAGCCTCGCATGCGAAGAGCAATTTCCTTTCGAACATGAGCCACGAAATGCGGACGCCAATGAACGCCATCATCGGCATGGCAACCATCGGGAAGGCCTCGGAGGATCCGGCGAGAAAGGATTATGCGTTCGACAAAATCGACGACGCCTCGACACATCTGCTCGGTATCATCAACGACGTTCTGGACATGTCAAAGATAGAGGCGAACAAAATCGAGCTTTCGCTCGCGGAATTCAATTTTGGAAATTTGATAGAAAAGGTCGTTGAAGTCAGTAATTACAGGGTGGAAGAAAAAAATCAGATGTTGACCGTTCGTGTCGGTTCGGAAATCCCCGAGGTCCTTTTAGCGGACGACCAACGGCTGTCGCAGGTCATAAGCAATTTGCTCAGCAATGCCGTCAAGTTCACGCCGGACGGTGGTGAGATAATTCTTGAGGCACACACTGAGAAGGCGCAGGGCGAGGGGCTCACTCTACATGTGAGCGTGAAGGACAACGGAATAGGTATCAGCGAGGAACAGCAGAAGCTGTTGTTCTCGTCATTTCAGCAGGCGGAGGCAAACACGAATAGGAAATTTGGCGGCACGGGGCTTGGGCTTGCTATATCGAAGAGAATTGTTGAATTGATGGGTGGCCGGATCTGGATCAAATCGGTGATTGGTGAAGGCTCGACGTTTGCATTTGAAGTTCCTGTGAGATATTTGGCAGAAGGTGAGAAACCCGCCGAGCTGCCGGAGAATGAGGCGGTGGGCGAGGTTCACGATGGAAAAGATGACGACTTTTCCGGTTACTGTATACTGCTCGCGGAGGACATCGAAATCAATAGGGAGATTGTGAAGGCTCTGCTTGAGCCCACGAACATCACCATCGATTGTGCCGAAAACGGGGAGGTTGCCGTCCGCATGTACGGCGAAAATCCATCGCGATACAGCTTGATTTTCATGGATTTGCAAATGCCGGAGATGGATGGATTCGAGGCCACGAAACATATACGCGCCATGGACGATCCACTCGCAAAGCAGGTGCCCATCATAGCCATGACCGCGAATGTGTTCCGCTCGGACATAGACAGCTGTTTGGAAGTGGGAATGAACGACCACCTCGGCAAGCCGCTGAATATGGAGGCGATGCTCATGAAACTTCACAAATATCTTGCGTAAATATCTAAATATCTTACATAGTAGAGTTTCAAAATTTAGGACATTCCCTGTGAATTGTGCTAAAATGATGAAGGAAAATAGTTAAGTAAATACGGAGGCGATTCTTGCGAGATTTCATATACAACAAAAGCGATTTACTGGTAGCCTTGGTGATAATTTTGATTGCCGGCACCGTCATTTTTTTCAGGGTCAATGCGATAATGGACTATCCGGCGAAGAATGTCGGCGAAGGTGGCTCATCGAGTAATGCTTCGGTGCTACCTGTGGACGACAAGGACAAAGACAAAGACAAGGCGGCGGAGACCGACAAAAAGACAGACGCAAAAGATGCCGCGAAGGAAGATAGCAAGAAGGAGGATGCTGACACAGAAAAGGCAGAATCCGATTCTGACAAAAAGACTTCGGACGGCGACAAAGCCGCGACTTCCACTGTGAAAAAAGACACCCAATTCACTATCAACGAAGGAGAGCCTACGGGTACGGTTGCTGACAATTTGGCGACGGCGGGGTTGGTTTCTTCGAAGCAGGATTTCTTATCGGAAGTGATGGCGCAAAATGCTGACACCAAAATTCGTGCGGGTACGTTCACGATACCCAGAGGTGCTACAGCAGCTGATATCGTCGCCATTCTCGTAAAATAGTTGGACTTTGGAAAGTCATAAAGGAGGAATATCATGCCATTAGTAACAACAACCGAAATGTTTAAGAAGGCCTACGAGGGTGGCTATGCCATCGGTGCTTTCAACGTCAACAATATGGAGATAGTGCAGGGAATCACGGAGGCGGCAAAGGAAGAAAACGCGCCGCTCATTCTTCAGGTTTCGTCAGGAGCCAGAAAGTACGCGAAGCATGTCTATCTTATGAAGCTCGTTGAGGCGGCTATCGAAGATACGGGCCTGCCGATTGCGCTCCACCTCGATCACGGTGCGGATTTTGAAATTTGCAAATCATGTATCGACGGTGGCTTCACCTCCGTCATGATCGATGGCTCGTCGAGGCCATTTACAGAAAACATCGAAGTTACTAAGAAGGTCGTTGAATATGCACACGACAAGGGCGTGGTCGTCGAAGGTGAGCTCGGACAGCTCGCCGGTGTCGAGGACGATGTGAACGTCGAAAATCATTCATACACCGACCCCGATCAGGTTCAGGAATTTGTCGAAAAGACGGGCGTCGACTCGCTCGCCATTGCAATCGGCACGTCGCACGGAGCATACAAATTCAAGCCTGGGCAGAAACCCGTCCTCCGTTTTGACATACTCGAGGAAGTTGAGAAGAGACTTCCCGGATTTCCAATCGTGCTTCACGGTGCATCGTCCGTCATTCCAGAATTGGTCGAAAAGATAAACAAATACGGCGGCGCAATGCCGGACGCCATAGGTATTCCCGAGGAAATGCTGAGAGAAGCTGCAAAATCCGCAGTCTGCAAAATCAACATCGACTCCGATTTGAGACTTGCAATGACGGCGTCGGTCCGCGAACACTTCGCCCTCCACCCCGCCGATTTCGACCCGCGCCAATATTTGTCGCCCGCACGTGAAGCCATCAAGGAAATGGTGAAGAGGAAGCTCGTGAACGTCCTCGGGGCAAGCGGCAAGGCTTGATAAATCTTACTATCACTGCCGACGAAGCCGGACGCAGACTTGACCGCTATCTGAAAAAATATTTGAAAAGTGCACCGCTCTCGTTCATTTACAAGGCCATTCGCAAAGATGTCAAAGTGAATGGGAAGAGAGCCGGTGTAGATTTGATTTTGGAGGCCGGAGACGAAGTCCAGCTGTTTCTGAGCGAAGACAAAATAGACGAATTTCGGCAGAAGAAGGAAGGCACGAAGGCGAAAAAGCAATTTGAAATTGTCTACGAAAATGAACAAATCTTGGTGGTGAGCAAGCCTTTCGGTCTCCTGACGCACGGTAGCAAGGACGAGAAGAAAAACACCCTTTCAAATCAGGTCATTTCCTATCTGATTGAAACCGGCAGCTACGTTCCGAGCAGAAATACGACGTGGGCTCCCGCGCCCGTGAACAGGCTCGATCGCAACACTACGGGACTTGTGATTTTCGGGAAGACGCTTCCGGCACTCAGGGAAATGACGGCTCTTATCAGAAAGTCGCCCGAGGAAGGTGGCATCGAAAAATATTATTTGACGGTCGTCAAGGGTCGGCTCCGAGGGGAGATTTTCCTCGACAGCAAGATGATAAAGGACGAGAAAACGAACACCATTAAAGTGCTTTCCGCGGACGCTACGGAAGGTCTTTCGATGAAAACAAAGGTGACGCCTCTGGATACCGGCAGGGATTACTCCCTCGTGCTCGTGAAGCTTATCACCGGTCGGACGCACCAAATCAGAGCGCATCTCGCCTCTATCGGGCATCCGGTAATAGGCGATAGGAAATACGGAAATCCGGCTGTGAATGCCGAGATGACGAGAAGATTTTCACTCACAACGCAACTTCTTCACGCTTATAGGGTCGAGATTGTCAGAGCCTATGGCGTGGTGGAAACCCTTACGGGAAAGGCGTTCAAAGCTGTGCCGCCGCAGGATTTTCAGGAGATTGCAAGGTCTCTGGGCTTGCGGGTAAATTATTAGTGCTTGAATAGTTGGGGGTTTCATATCATAATTGATGTATGGACATGGATAAAGAAATAGAAAACATAGAGGGCGAAGCGTCCTCAGATTTCGTAGAGGATACGGGGGAAGCTCAAAGGCCAAAGGGCGGCCACGGAAAAGGGCTTTTGTATCTCGCCAGAGATATTGCGATTGCTCTCATCGTGACGATTGCGATTTTGCAGTTTGTCAAGCCGACGATTGTGCTCGAACATTCGATGGAGGACACGCTTCACCCCTCGGATTATGTATTTCTCGCAAGCAAGGCCTACAAGTTTGGCGGCGACCCCAAAAGAGGCGATATTGTGGTTTTCAAGTCGGAGCTTGTGGACCAGACGGACGGCAGAAAGAAAAGTTTGATAAAGAGAATCATCGCGATTGGCGGCGATACCATTTCGATAAAGAACGGCTCAGTAATCCTCAACGGTGAAAAGCTGGTCGAGCCTTACACCAAGGACGGGCGGACCGATGGCGAGATGTCCGAAGTTACCGTCCCCGAGGGCAAGGTCTTTGCGATGGGAGACAATAGGCAGGTCAGCAAGGACAGTCGTAGCCCCGATGTCGGGTTCGTCGACGAGAGCGTGCTGACCGGCAAAGTTTTTTTCAGGCTGTTCCCGATAAGTGCCATAGGGAAAGTTGACTGAGGGGTTTTCATTCAATGAAACAAAATAAACCGAAATACAAAGTGCTGGCGGCAAACAAGTCGGCGCGTCATGACTATTTTATTGAGGAAACTCTTGAGGCGGGACTCGTGCTCACGGGCACGGAGATAAAGTCGCTTCGGCAGGGCAAGGTGAGCCTCGGTGAGAGTTTTGCAAGAATTGATGCTGGGGAGCTCTTCATATTTGGTATGAATATCAAGCCGTACGATCACGGCAATATCTACAATGTTGATCCGCTCAGACCGCGAAAGCTACTTGTGCACAAGAGGGAAATCAGACATCTTCTTTCGGAAACGAAGAGGGAGGGGCTGACGATTGTTCCCTTGAAAATCTACCTGAACGAAAAGGGGCGCGCAAAGATGGAGATAGCTTTGGCAAAGGGCAAGAAGCTCTACGACAAGAGGGAGACTTTGGCGAAGAGGGACGCGGAGCGGAAAATTCAGAGGACGAAGCTGAAGTGACCGAGGTAAATCAATTTTCGCGAACGGCTATGCAGTTTGGCATAGGCAATATGAACAAAATTTTCTCCGCCAAAGTGGCGGTTTTTGGTATTGGCGGCGTTGGCGGCTATACCGTCGAGGCTCTGGCTCGTAGTGGCGTCGGCACTCTTGATATCTTCGACGACGACGTGATCTGCGTTACGAATATCAACAGGCAAATCATCGCGGCGCACAGCACGGTCGGCCGTTATAAGGTTGATGTGATGAAGGAGCGAATTCTCGACATCAATCCCGATGCTTCGGTCGGTGCTTACAAAATGTTCTATCTGCCGGAAAACGCTTCCGAAATCGACTTGTCGAAGTACGACTACGTCGTCGATGCCATAGATACGATGACGGCGAAGATTGAGCTGATCGTTCAGGCGAAGGCCGCGGACGTGCCAATCATCTGCGCTATGGGTGCGGCCAACAAGATCGACCCGACGGCTTTCATCGTCTCCGACATCAGCAAGACCGAATACGATCCCCTCGCGAAGGTGCTCAGAAAAGAGCTGCGGGCCCGCGGTATCAAGGACGTCAAGGTCGTCTACTCGAAGGAGCCGGCATCGGCTCCGATAGAGGATATGGAAATCAGTTGCAGGACTGGTTGCGTCTGTCCGCCCGAAGCCGCTCGCACCTGTCTCATCAGAAGGCAGATACCGGCAAGCAACGCCTTCGTCCCCTCGGCAATGGGTCTGATCATAGCAGGTGAAGTAGTAAAGGACTTAGCCGCCCGCGATACGCTCTGATAATATTTGTTGAACTCCATCGATAACTGGACTTAATGATTTGTATTGTTCAGGTATGTCATTTCCCGTTTTGTATGTAGCAACACCCATTGGTTTGCCAAAATCCTGAACAGCAAGCTCCACAACGGGTTTGCTCATTTTTTTACAAAGCAGTAGCCCGATAGTTTTGTTTTCATCAGGTCGCTTGGCAAATTTATCTAATGCCGACAAATAAAAATTCAACTGCCCTAAATATTCAGGCTTGAACTTTCCACGCTTTAACTCAACAGCCACAAGGCTATGCAAATCTCTGCTAAAGAAAACGAGGTCAACAAAAAAATCTTCACCATCCACAGAAAGCCTATACTGGTCTCCGACGAAACAAAACCCACTTCCAAATGTCATAATAAATTTCTTTATTTCTGAAATCAACTCGGCTTCTAATACCCTTTCGTCCGGTTCGTCATCATCGAAATCCACATAATCAAAGAAGTATTCGTCTTTGAAAGATCGAACCGCTTTCGATGCTGTTTTCGAATCCGGTATTGTTAGTGAGAAGTTATTTGACAAAGCACCATATTTGTTAAATTCATCAGCTCGTATATGAGATTTAAGAGATGTTACACTCCAAAATTCGGCAGCACATCGCTTGATGTAGTACCAACGTTCGTGAATATTCTTGCACTTGGATATTATTTCTATATGGTGAGTAAATCCTACTCGAGGGAAAGCTTCTATATATTCTGGGCTAAGTGCTTCGGTTGGTAACTGGTGCAATTGCAAGTGTTCACCACGCTTTTCGAGTTCATCAGTTGCTAACTGATGATTTGGTTCAAACTCAGCTCTCCACTGTTCAAAGAAAATGCGCATGTTTCTAATGCTTGTTGCCGAAAATCCACGCACGCCCGGGAGCTCCCCCTGCAATTGTTTGGATATTGATTCAATGGCATCTGTACCCCATTTGCCGGTTCTTGTGTTTTCAGATACAAAACATCCGACATTATAATATAGTGTCAGTTGCTCAACATTTGCGGATATGGAAGTGCGATAACGGCTTTGAATTACAGCATTTTTAATTTCTATGACCGCATCGCGGTACACTGTCAAATCACTCATTCTGCCTCCTATTTGCAGTCGTTTCCAAAATGGAAATAACTGAATTAATTTATTGATGTTTTGTAATTGGGGGCACTCACAACCAGTCTTGTGAACATTTGTTTATTGAATGATAACACACATCATTGATTTTTACTAGTTTGTACGTCAAAAAAGCGAATCAGCTCAAACTGAAATCGCAATGACGTATTTGACTATCTTCTGATATCGAAGGATCTGGTGGCTGTGGCTGCTTTGTCGCCTTCTTTTATGTCCCATTCGAGGGTGTATTTTCCAGAGTCAAGTAGCAGAAGCTCGTCAGAAAGAGAGGACCCTGTGCCACTGAAGAGGGTATCGCCGCCCTCGCCTACTATACGCCACTCTTCGGCAGTCCCGCTCTCCGTTTCAAGCGAAGCCGAAATAGGATTGAGAATGTCGGTCGGACTATCATCGCCGCTAGAAAGCACGATTTGCGCCGCCACCTCGGCCGCCGGTACGGTAGAAGCCGCAACGGGTACCTCCTTGGCAAAATCCTCAGAAGAAGAGTCCGCCGAGCCCGTAGGATTGATGATGAATATAGCAGCTGTGATGAGTATGGCAGCCGCAGAAAGTATCGCCACGATCGCTTTGCTGCTGACCGCAATAGACTTGCCCACGCGTGAAGTCTTGGTTTGCCCAAGAGTGCTCCCCTGCACGCCGAGCTTAGCGTTCGTCGCCTTCACGAAATCGCTGACCTCCGACGCCCCGACCCGAAGGCTCACCTCCTCCTCAAAGAAAGCATGAGCGATAGCCGGCCCAAACGCCACACCCCGCAGGAGCTCCACGTCGCCCCCATCGATATTTGAAGTTTTTTCTAAAAGTTCCTTCAACTTCGCCTTTCCCTTCATCATATTCGTAGACACCGTGCTCGCCGTGATTCCTGTAGCCTCCGCAATCTCCGCATAGGACATTTGCTTGTAATAGTACAGATAAAGTGCTTGACGGTAACTTTCCGGTAATTTTGCCATAGCCAAGCCGATTTCTTCAATAAGCTCGTTTTTCAGCAGACTTTTTTCGGGAACGTATTCATTCCTCGCCTCAAGAAACTCCATTTCCGTCTCGTCGTCAGTCTCATTTTCCCTGATACGAGAGTACGACTTGTTGTGATTGATACACGCGTTTTTCACCAGCGCATGTAGCCATCCATCAAACGCCGCAGGATTTTGCAGCTTCGAAATGCCGCTATACATATTCAAAACCGCCGTCTGCGCGACATCCTCCACGTCGTCTTTTGACCAAAGATACTTCTTGGTCAGAAACAGGATAACCCTCGCATATTTCGTATAGAGCTCCCCGAACGAAAGCCTGTCCCCCGCCTGTGCCCTCTCTATCAGCCGAATTTTGTCGTCCTGCACATCCCGCATATTTCCCCCTACATATAAATAGACAATTCACAGTCAAATTAACTGCCTAGAATCCGTAAATAATAATTTGTGACTCAAGGGTAACGTCATTGCGAGCGTAGCGAAGCAATCTAACGCCAAAGTATTATTCAAATTCACTGGATTGCTTCGCTATGCTCGCAATGACAGCAATTTATACATAAAAATTTGCACCCTTAAGTGGTAACAATAACAATTTTGATTTATTGATAGTACCATATATAACAACTTTTCAGTAACTTTTTTCTCAATATAGGCAGTTTTTTGGCTACTTTTTTTTCTTAATACTATGTATGGGGAAAGTATTGCTCCTCACTTCGACGGGGCGATAATCTAAACTTTATTTAAACTTTACAGTAAATTTATGTTTATTTCCTCTGAAATTGGGTATAAGTATAGTAGACGGATGGATTCACCCTTGAGAAAAGGTGCAATCCACAGTGAAGAATTTTAAGGAAAAGGGGAATAACAGTATGAAAATTGGCAGGAGTATGGGCACACGTGAGGTGTCAAGTAGAGGCAGGATAGCAAAGAGACCGTTGGCGATAATAGTCGCGGTCATGCTACTTCTTTCAAGTGTAGTGCCGACAATGGCATTGGCAAATTCTTCCAATGGGGGGGGGTAGCTTCTGAGCAATTGGCCGAAGAGCAAACGTACGTTTCCAACGCTGATAGTGAGGACCCTGTCATTCCGGACGACGATAACCTTGTCATTCCGGCCCCCGAGCCGGAAACCACAGCTGACAATGAGGACTGGATTCACTGCGACTCACCTGATGGTGCGTCCCAGCACAGGTCGGGTCAGGCCCACGTTCGCTCCGCTCTCTATGACAATGACAGCGACGATAACCCTGTCATTCCGGCCTCCGAGCCGGAATCTCCGGACCCGCGAGCTTTGTCCACTGGTGATGAAGTCGGCGATGTTATTTCTGTATTGAATTCAGAGGATTCAATAAATGCACTTGGTGGGTCAGCGCATCTGGGACTGGAATGGGTATCTTCCACACGCAGCGATGCAACACTTGGCACCGATACCATCACCCTAAACGCCAGAGGTCAGCAAGCCGTATTGAACATCGCGATGGATCGTATCGACCCTAACATAGAAAAATACATCCTCGAGATCACCTATACTTCCACCGATCCGGCACTGATTGCCGACAATCCCGGCGCATTCAACATCTCAGCCTATAACGGCAATCCCACCCCGCCGCAACTAGCGTCGGTAATCACCGGTTCGGTGACCGCTACGGGAACGGACAATACCCGCAAACTCACCTACACAGAGCTATCACTGCCCACCAACAACACGGCAATGTCCGTGACTTTTTCAGTTCCCAATAATCCCTACAACGGACAGATATTGAATATCACCGCAACGCTCAAAGCCAAAGACGACCCATCACAATACGAGCAGGCCACAGCTACAATAGATTTTGATTACCAATATTTTTCACTCAATCGCCAAATCGTTTTGTCGGCAGGAGCCACCTTATTAACGGGAGAACATATTACCCCAGTACGATTCTATACTAATTTGTACACCAGCCCAAGCAATTTTATCGGCAACTATACGGCAGGCGTTTATTGGATATTCAACACTATAACCTATTCATCACTCAATGACGTCAATATAAAAATCAATAATGTTACCAAGACCTATGCCCAGTTACTGACCGAATACGCCGCGAACCCGCTTGATACGCCGGTGCTGTTCTATCGGGCAGGAGTGGATATTGCCGCAAGCCCCACAGCATATATCCATGCTGATGAAGCGGTTGACATAGTAGGCTCAGAAGAGGTTTTACAGATTAAGACGACCGACGATTTTGCCGCTTACGGCAATGTTGTGCCCACGATTAATTTTCCCATAAGCATACGCCCAACCATCAATGCCACGATAGGCGGTCATCCTTATACCTTCATCTCAGGGGATCCCTTGCTTGGTGTGAATGATTCCAATTTGACAATCACTGCAATCGATAAGACGCTGGTAATCACTGCACAAAACTTGAGTGCTTCACATATCACCTATAATTCCGCTCAATACCAGAGTGCTTACACAAACAATTTAGATGAAGGGCATCTCTATCATCAGGAACTCTGCCGTTTGCACCTGCGAAATTACGAAACGACTGCTAGAGATGTAAACGTCACTCTCACGGTGCCAACCGGCGTAACTCTGACTCACCTGCGACTTTCCAAGACTGATGCCGAGAACCAACTTACCAGCCTTACCCTGACGTCAGGGGGTAGCACTGCAACGTTTACACCATCTGACAGTAACTACACATTGATCGCTCTACCAACACCGATTACCGCCGGTAACACCTTGACGTTTAAAATTAATGGTCTGATCGATGTTATTCCAAGTAGTTATAACTGGAACACCGGTCTGCATTTCATTGGTATTACTGACACTGACGCTGCCATGGACAGTCAGGTCAACTTTGCCTTTACGGCAACACGCGTAGATAATACATCTATCACTTCCAACTCATCAATCAAGGCCAATGTTAGTACGAATAACTATTGTATGGTTTATCCCTACATCACTGCACCGGTTAGTGTGGCTAAAGGCGGTTCGATGCAGATTGGCTGGTCATCAATTGCACCAAACCCCGGTCCTTACCATTCAAACACTCGTTTTGACATTAGTAATCCCTTCAACGTGTTGACCGACCCTGTTGTTTACCTCTCATTGCCGTCTGGTGTATCCATACAAGACTATGCCATGAAGAATCCCGCCGTGGCGGTTGATGCCAAAGGTCGTCCTTTGACTATCGAACTGACCAATAGCTGGGAAGGTAAGGGTTTTTGGGGAAATGACGGTGGTTCACTCTATGAGTTCACTTATGAAATCGTCGGTGCCCCCAGCGCGCATGTTTACATTCAAGAGCTTAACTCAGCAACTAATACACCGGTTGTGATCAACACTTATATCGAGCCTGATTTTGTAGGCAATAATATCAACTTCAGTGCCGGGACTTGGTTTGTCGGCTCACGTTTGGCACAAAGTGTCCATACATCCAATTATGGCGTTGTATCCCCAACAACTCCGACCTTCCCTTGGCCAGAGGCTTCCGAGATGAACTCCAATTCTGTACAGTTGGGCAATGGTGGTACTGCAAATGTCTTAGTCACCACACCGCAGACATTGATCGTCAACGGTGCTGCATCCAAGGGCGGTTCCTATACCTACTATAGCCCCGGTTCAATTACAGATTCACTGCCACAGGTGCATACAAATACAGAGGGCAACTCTTACAAGCTATATCTGTTCAATGGGGTGTCTTCAGCGTTCACCGATGCACAGACATATTTCGTCTTGCCGCAGACACCGCAAGGCGGGGTTGTACCAATCACAGGTGAGCCCGAAATCACCTCGACGCTGTCGGGGGACTACACCGTTTACTACACAACGGCTGATGTAGATGCGAACGATGTCGGACTCGATGGCTCTTCGCTGACAAGCTCGGGCGAGGCTGTTTCCGGCTCAGACTGGGAGGTTCTCTATTCAGGCTCGGACGCGAGTATCACGCCAAGTCTTCCGAGCGAACTTTCTGGCTGGGACGCGATAAAGGCTCTTCGCGTGGAGATACCAAACTTTGCTACATCGAAAGGCTTGAGCATTACTATGCCCTACACTACTCCTCTATGGAATGTGGCAAAGGGTGTTGTGAACGGGGCTATCGCCGAGGGAGCAACTCTGCATTATTACGGGCCTTCAACTTTTGGAACTAGCGATATTACCGCTGCTCTCAAAATAAACGAGGCTTCGCTTGAAGGAAGGTTTTATGTCGATGAGGATTACTCGGGCGACTATACTTCCGGCGAGATGTGGGTTCAAAACGCTAAGTTCTCACTTTCGAAGGATTCGGACGATTCACCGTTTGGACTTTCATCGGGGTACCTCACAGGCACTTCGGGCTCAGTTGTCATTCACGACCTCGCTGATTTCGCTTTGAAATTCACGGCCGAGATGCCGTCTGCACTCGCGGCTCAGGGCTACTATTTCATACCGAGTCATAATCCTACAAACCCGAATGACGTAGCTGTGACTGATGATACGGGCTATGTACCGAACGCTGTGACTCCGGCTCCCGTCTACTTCGGGATTGCGAAACCGCACAAAGTTACCTACAAGCTCAACGGCGGCATTGGGTCTGTGCCAGAGGATACTACAAAGTATCATCACACAGATACTGTGGACGTGGACTTTGAGACGATTCCTACGAAGTTTGGTTACGACTTCTCCGGCTGGGCACGGACTAGCAACGCCTTAGGGCCTGAATTCGTCTCTGGCGACGTGGAAGATTTCCCCATTACTGAGAACACGGAACTCTTCGCCATGTGGTCGCCAAAGTCGGCACTCACGTTGAACTTCCATAAGAATTCGGCAGATGCCATTGATGGCGTTTTGTCAAAGCCAGTCACATTTGCATCTGCTGTCGGCACGCTTCCTAGCATTGACAATGGCGCACCCATACGCACAGGCTACACCTTCAGCGGCTGGAGCGAGGTGGCTGGCTCGTCAAATACTGCGAATTTCACAGCGAGCAAAGTTGTGGATTTTGACCCCGACAAGACGGTCTATGCCGTGTGGAGTCCTGATTACACAGACCGCAGTTACTGGCACCGTCTTTCCTACAATGCCAACGGAGCGACTTCAGGAAATATTCCGGCAGCTGCGGAATATGTGACGGGTAGCGATGCCATCGTTTCCGGCAATTCGGGCTCGCTTGTGAGGACAGGCTACGTGTTTGATTCTTGGAATATCGCGGCTGACGGTTCGGGCACGGGCTATAGCGTGGGCGGCGTGCTGAACATGGCTTCTGACACGGTGCTTTATGCGAAATGGAGCAAGGTTCCCTACACCGTTTCCTATGCGGCTGGCGGCTCTTCTGTCACGGGGCTTCCGCATGAGGTGACCCGCTACATCAACGATAGCTATACTGTTTCATCTGCTGCTCCGAGCCGCGAGGGCTATACGTTTGAGGGCTGGGTTGGGACGAGTGGTATCAGCGGTTCCTATGAGGGGGGCGATGTGTTCTCTATGCCAGCTTCCAATGTTGTGTTGACTGCAAGCTGGAAAGTAGTTCCGGAGCCTCCTATCATTGATCCGCCTGTGGTTACACCTACTGTCTTTTCTGTCAGCTATGATGGCGGTGGTTCTTCTGTTACTGGGCTTCCGGCCGGAGCCTCACTTGAAGAGGGCGAGTCATATAGGATTCCCCAAAATAGTCCTGTGAGAGAAGGCTATGACTTCCTTGGCTGGACGGCGACGAGTGGACTTCGGGGTTCATATAAGGGTGGTAGCACGTTTGTCATGCCGGCAGCTGATGTCGTGCTGACTGCAAGCTGGGATTCGGAAACGTCGATTGTCACAAAGACGGACGAGAAGAAGGCACCCGTTGGCAAGATTGATGAGCCTAAGGAGCCCGAAAGTGCTGTTGGCAAAGAGGCGCTCGTGCAGGCGTCAAGGGCTGCGGGTATACCTATTCTTCCGGGCGGGGTTCCGCTCTACGCACCTAAGGATTTCGGAGCATGGGCGCTTCTCGATTTGGTGCTGGCTGCGCTCGGTGTCGTTCTCCTTGCGATTACTCTCTTCAACCACGGGCAGAGGAGAAAGCAGGAGGGGCGACTTGAGGAGCTTGGCTATCAGGTCGGAGAAGACCGCGCAAATAGACGCTTGCCGTTACTGCTTGCAAGTGCTGTGATGGCTATAGTCGGTGTCATCGTCTTTGTGCTGACGCAGGATATGAGCTTGCCGATGGTGCTCGTTGACAAGTGGACAATCGTAATGGCAATCATCTTTGCCTTGGAATTCCTCTTCGCAAATCGTGCAAACCGCGCGCCAAAAGAAGCCGACGAGTATACGGAAGCGACAGCAGTATAAGAAAAGTTTGCACATTACAAGGAAGTAGCTACAGCACAAAATAACAGCGTAGTGTAAAATAATAAAACAGCCAAAAAGCGAACGGTCAATGCTGTTCGCTTTTTGCCGAAACTGAAATACCTCTAAATAAATTTTAATAATATGTATTTGTGCTGTATAATGTGATTGTGTAGTGAAACACAAGACTATTGATAAAGGGGGTAATGGCTATGGCGACAGAAAGTTTTGGTAAGATTGTGCATATGGATGATGAATTCGCAGATCGGTATCTTGCCGCCGAGGCGGAAATGAAGTTGAATCCTCCAAAGCCAAACAATCACAAAATCAAATGGGGTGATCCGAAGAAGATAGCGGCTGCGTGGCGAAAAGAGTATCAGAATGAGGAATGATACAACGTTAACGGCTCTCCGCCTATTTGTTGAGGAAGAACCTAAAATCCTTGATTGGAAAATCGAGGATTTTTCTTGCGCGAGAGATCCTGATGTCGAACGTTTTCTAAAAAATGATGCGCTTCGATATGAAAGTGAAGGCTATGGTCGCACCTATTTGTATACGACGCATGATAAAGGACAATCTCGTATCATGGCGTTTTTTACTGTTGCAATTACATCAACAGACTTTCGTGATATTTCAAAGAGTAGAAAACGTAAAGTATTGCATTCAAAACCCGGTCGTGACGGTCAAGATTTTTTCGGTGGTATTTTAGTAGGTCAACTCGGACGAGCCGATGGTTTCGATTCAACTGACATCAATGGTCAGGAAATGCTTAACGGTGCAGAAATAATAATTGAGATGGGTAGAGAACATAAAAATGTTCAAGATTCTCCTGCCAATATTCGAATTTGCCAGTTGAGTTTCTTCTCAATAGAAAACAGGGAGATTCAATGGACATAAAGCTCGATAGCGTCAGCAAATCATTCGGCAAAAATCAGGTTCTCGCCGACATTTCCTTTTCAATACCGTCGGGAGAAATCATCTGCCTACTCGGGCCGTCAGGATCTGGCAAGACGACAATCATTCGGTTGATGATTGGCGCAATCGCTACGGATAGCGGAACAATTCACTTTGGCGACACCTCCGTTCCAAACCTGAATCTGCTCGGGAAAATAGGATTCATGCCGCAGGCCGATGCACTCTACGACGACCTCAGCGGAGAAGGCAATTTGAAATTTTTCGCAAGGCTCTATGGCATGAAACTCGGCGTTGCAAAGAAGCGGATAGATGAGACGCTCGCTTTGGTCGGACTGTCGGGCGATAGAAAAAAGCTGGTTCGGCAATATTCGGGCGGCATGAAGAAACGCCTGTCGCTGGCTGCGGCTCTGATACACGAGCCGGAGGTGCTATTACTCGACGAGCCTACGGTCGGCATTGACCCTGTTTTGCGTCGCACCATCTGGCAGCAATTTCAGGCCATTCGCCGCTCCGGCAAAACCATTCTGGTGTCCACCCACTTGATGGACGAGGTGTCCGAATGTGATAAGGCGGCGTTGCTCTACAACGGTCGGCTCATTCAGTATGCGCCTGTGGACGAACTGCTGGCGAAAACCGTGAATGGCAAAATCGAGGAACTGTTCCTCGCGGCCGGAGCAGCTGGAGCGGCCGGAGCGACCGGACGGGAAGGCGGCAACGACGCATGATAGCTTTGATGCAACGTATCATAAAGCAGATCGCGGGAGACAAGCGCACCATCGCCATGATTGTGGTCGCGCCCCTCTTCATTTTGACGCTGCTGAACCTGCTTCTGGGCGAAACCGACTACGATCCGACGATTGCGATAGACGCCGCTGGGGTGCCGCCGGCTATCAGCTCCGCCCTTATGGAGCAGAAGGATGTGTACCTCATCGAGACGGACATCTCGGACGCGGACGAATACCTATCGGATAATAAAAATGTTGACGCCGTCCTTTCGAAGGCTTCTGCAGGCCTGACGATTTCCATGTATGAAAGCTCCGACAAGAGCAGGGCCGCGGTAGAAATCATTCAGGACGCGGTGGCGGCGTTGAATCCGTCAGGCCGGTTGGAAATGCATTTCATCATAGGCGACGCGGACGAATCACTATTTGACTCGCTCGGCTATGTTTTTCTGGGCGTCATCGCCTTCTTCCTGATTTTCATCATTTCGGGCATGGCGTTGGTGCGTGAGCGCAGTGCCGGCACGCTCGAGCGCATACTCATGACGCCCGTGAAGCGCACGAGGGTCATCCTCGGCTATACGGCTGGCTATGGGTTTTTTGCAGTAATTCAGGCAGTAATTCTAGTAACTTTCAGCATTTACGTGCTTGGAATTCCATGTGAGGGCAATGTTGCCTTGGTTGTGCTCATGATGCTCCTTTTGGCTGTGGCGGCTGTGGCGTTCGGCGAACTCATTTCAATTTTCTCAAACACCGAGTTTCAGGTCGTTCAACTTATTCCCGTAGCCATTATTCCGCAAATCTTCTTCACCGGTTTGATACCTCTGGATACGATTCCCCTTCACCTTGGAAATTTGTGTTACATCATGCCCGTATATTACGGCTGCGCGGCAATCAAGGAAGTCATGCTCGTAGGCAGTGGCCTATTCAAAATCTGGCCCTTCATCATCGCATTACTGATATACATCACTTTTCTCAGCATATTGAACACGCTGGCCCTGAAGAAATATCGCAAAATATAGCAAAAAACCGAAAGTTATCGGCAAAAACCCTGTAGTCCGCAGGATTATTCGACGTAAAATCCTGCACTTTGCATGATTATTCGACGTAAAATCCTGTATAAATCGCTTGACTCGTTGGAATTTCAATGTTATTATGCCTGTATGGTGAAAGTCATGAAGTTGAGATTTCGAGAAGTAGGTGAATGTCGATGCTAAAGAGAAAAATATATGATGATTTGTGCATCTGGAAAGATAAAGAAAAGAAGAAGGCTCTCGTCGTCGAGGGCGCGAGGCAGGTAGGCAAAACTTTTATCGTAGAAGCGTTTGCCAGAGAAAACTACGAGAATATAGTCTTTATCAATTTTGTGAAATCGCCTCGGATGGCACAAGCTTTTTCTGGCGAGCTCGATGTTGATAACATTCTCACGCAGCTATCTGTTCTGATACCGGATAGCAGGTTTGTGCCCGGGTCTACGATAATAATTTTGGATGAGGTTCAGTTATGTCCCAATGCGATTACCGCCCTAAAGTTCTTTTCGCTAGACGGGCGATTTGATGTGATTGCCACCGGATCTTTACTTGGTATGAACTATAAAGAAATCGCATCCTTCCCTGTTGGCTACATAGAAAGACTGGAGATGCATTCGCTGGATTTGGAAGAGTTTTTCTTGGCAAATAAAATAAAGCCGGATGTGATAAAAACCCTTAGGGTGAATTTCGAGAAGAAAAAGCCTGTCCCCGAGGCAATTCACGAGCGCTTAATGGAGCTGTTCCGTGAATATATTGTTGTGGGTGGAATGCCAGCAGCGGTCAGCGAATATATAGAGACACATCATTTTGGCAATGTCCGAAAGATACAAAAGGATATTGTTTCTGACTATCTCTACGATATTGCAAAATATGCAGATGGTGCAGAGAAGACAAAAGCAAGAGAATGCTTTTTGTCCATACCTAATCAATTATCCAGAGATTACAAAAAGTTTCGTTACGCTACCGTGGACAAGCATGGAAGTGCTCGAAAGTATGCAGGGAGCCTTATGTGGCTGCTCGACGCAGACATTATATCTTTCTGCAACAATCTCGAGCGAATTGAGCTTCCTCTTGAGGGCAATGTCATCTCGGATGCGTTCAAGGTCTATATGCGTGATACCGGATTGTTGGTCTCTATGCTGGATGAAGGTGCCGTCGCTGATATACTTTCCGGTCAACTTGGGATATATAAGGGCGCTATTTACGAGAATATCATTGCTGATATTTTCACGAAGGCAGGGAAGAAATTATACTATTATGAATATCGGTCAAATATAGAAATGGACTTCATTATCAGATTTGCCGGTGAAGCGACCGCCGTTGAAGTGAAGTCGGCCGACCATACGAAGTCAAAGTCAATGAAGGCTCTTATAGACAATTATGGAGTAAAACAAGGGGTCAAACTTTCCTCGAAAAACGTTGGATACATCAACAATGTAACCACCTACCCCCTGTATATGGCAATGTTTCTGTGACAACTATTGCTGACTTTGCAGCATCCCCATTGACAAGAATTAAAAGATTTTTCAACCTGCGCAAGGCACTTGTTGCCCAGATACGAAACTGGGTTCCACGCAGAGATGTAACTCTGTAACCCACAGAAATTATCACATCAAGATTATAATGTTCAACCAAATGCGATTGCGTTTTTCCGGACACAGCACCGTGTTGAGTGGTTGCTCGGAATTTCCGAACAACCACACTCTTTACAAGTTCGCCTTCTTCAAAAATATGTTTTGTATCCCATTCAATTTTATGTGCCGAGTTTTCTTCATCCTTTAGGCGCTGATATTCCTTGATGAGATATAACTTAAAAACTGGGCTAATTGCTGATCCGAATTCAAATGCTATGTCTTTGTGTGCGTATGTGCCTCCATAGCGACCTTTCTGAACATAAACCCCAATTGCGTCTGTTTTTTCAATCCACTCACTAATGCTCGGCGTGAAGGTATGAAGGCCAACTTCACTTTTAAAGTGTTCATATTCGAACACTTTAAAATCTGGATTATACAACGTTTCCCATGTTCCCAAGAATTCAAGCGTCATTCTAGTGCGGAGCCAATTTCTAATAACGTCAGATGCGCGAGACGAATCCGTCTTTGCCTTTGCCATATCAGTAAGATTGATATAGTCATTTTGGTCGGTAAAAGTAATGTTGATCTCTTTGTTTTGAACGATTATCGTTGAAGTCTTCTTCCTTGTCATAGCAATACCTCCGTGCATTCGCTAAATGTTACGCCAAACCCCTCACATATGTGGGGTTTAGAATAATGGTTTCTATGTGCTCCAAATTGAGCACCTTAATCCTTTTATTGATTTCATGTAAATGGGGCCGCGCGCAACTATTCTTGCGAACATTCGTTTATAAGAGGGTAACACATGCCGCTGTTCTTCTCAATGAAAATAATTATTAATTTCAAGAGAAAAAATCTCTTTCCGGAGTGCCAATCAGTATGTGCCTTGGCTTGGCGGTCGGTAGCGTGTGGTATAATAGAAATACCTAGCGATTACCATTCGCAACTCCAATACTGCCAAAAAGTTGGCTGAACTGGCTGGAATGCCTTGAAAGAAGAGGTTACTAAATGACAAAAATAGAAGTTTTCTATGATTATGCTTGCCCATTTTGTTTCAAAGGGCATCAAAACTTAACTGAACTGTTGCCGGACTTCCCGCAAATAGAGGTTGTTTGGCACCCTTGTGAGACCCATCCCCGCCCTGAGCAATATGGGGTTCACAGCGATTTGCTGATTCAGGGGATGTTTTATGCCGCAGATGCAGGAGTGGATTTATGGCAGTACCACGAGCGGGCATATAATCTCATTTGGAAAGACAGTCAAAATGTTGAAAATATTGATGTGCTCGTAAGCGGCTTTGCTGATTTGCTGGACGTAGATTCTTTTGCCGAGGCTCTGACCAGCAACAAATATCGTGAAATCCAGCAATCGTCCAATGATTATGCTTTCGAGAAATCCGGCGTGTGGGTGGTTCCGGCCTATCGAATGGGTGGGAACAAATTGGATTCAGTGGCAGGTGTGGGAGTAACAAAATCACAGTTCAAACGCTTTTTGGAGGAAGCAAAATAAACCCCCCACTTTGTTTTGCGAGGTAAAGCGTCTTAGATCTAACTTTTATTTACTCGTCCAGCATTAGCTGGCCGTCTTTTTCCTTTTGTTTGAGTTTTGTCATGTATTCCATATTTTGCTCACTGACAACTGTGATTCCGTTCAAGACATTCTTTGCCGAAATTTCCATTTTTGAGAAGCCAAATAATTTTTTACCCAAGTCTTTAATAGATGCACCAATGTGATAGACTTTTTCATCTATAATAAGAAATCTGTCATGGACACCTGAGATTTTCTCGATGGTGATTGGTGTATATTGCTCATTATGTTTGTCTACATCCAGCTGCAAAGCCTTAGTGATTTTCGTTGTATATATAGTTGCCGATGCCGTCTTTCTACGCTTCGAAAGTAGCACGAGCACGGACTCGTCAACATAATTATCAATGAGCACGATACGTTTCTTGGCGGATTTTACAAGTTTACTAACAAACTCGTAGGCATCAAAAATCTGTCCTTCAAAGAAAACTCCTTCGACCGGCGGTAGTGCGGTTTTTATGAACAAATCAATTTTTTCTTCAACCCCCTCCATTCTGTGCTCAAGTTTATCAACTCGTTGATTCAATGCATAGCCCTTGAGCAAATACTCGCGCAGGACACTTGTTGCCCAGATGCGAAACTGGGTGCCACGTTGTGATTTAACTCTGTAGCCCACAGAAATTATTACATCAAGATTGTAGTGTTTTACGTTGTAGGCTTTACCATCAGTGGCAGTTGTCAAATATTCCTTGACTACTGATTTTGAGATAAGCTCGCCCTCTTTGAAAATATTTTTCACGTGCAGACTGATGTTTTGTTTAGTGGACTCGAACAATTCTACCATCTGTGCTTGTGTGAGCCAGACTGTTTCATCGCCGAGCATTACTTCAAGACGTACTGCTTCATCCGCCTGATATAACACTATCTCATTTGTATTATTCATCTATAACACTCCAAATTCCTTATGGCACGCTTGAGAACATTTGTTTAACGCAATGGTATCATACAACCTTGTTCTTCTCAACCGATTTTCGCCGATTTCTTTGCGGGTTTGTGTTAGTTTTAGTTGGTTCATCAGCCTTTCCACCTTTAATAACAGGACTCTTTTTCTGTGGCGATTTCTTAGCCTTAGTGGTTGCCTTTGCCTTCTTTTTTTTCAAACGGTGGCTGGTCTGCCACGAGCATATCCATCAGCATCGCCATGAGCTTCTCGTTTCCTGCGGATTATCTGCCCGACCATAAATGCACTCCTCCCGATGATAAGAGCTATTTACGAAAGTGAAGAAGGTCAAA
This sequence comes from Eubacteriales Family XIII. Incertae Sedis bacterium, assembly GCA_031261345.1. Classification (GTDB taxonomy): domain Bacteria; phylum Bacillota; class Clostridia; order Peptostreptococcales; family Anaerovoracaceae; genus JAISKC01. Next base: position 48,405 of record JAISKC010000036.1, read on the forward strand.
GAGAATTCGCCGATTGGCAGAAGGAGATCAAAAATGAAAAAGCCAAAGATTAACAAACCTGCGGCTACACGGCTGAAACTGCCGTGCCCAAATGACTCCAGCACCTCTTACACTTAGTTATTGCAGGCTGCACAGACAAACGACCGCCATGGTGAAAATCGTGGCAGTTGTAGTTAATTCTCGTTGCGTCCTCTGACAGAAAGCCAATATCTCAAAAATCATTTCTAACTTTTTGACTACATCATATGATAAAATATTTGTGCCAAATCTACTGCTCGAAAGAGCATTACCAAAACTCGTAAAAGGGCATCTGCTCACACGAGGAGTTTTGGTAACTCTAAGTAGGTTTGGCGACCGAGCGGGTGTCCTTTTTTGTTGTCATTCAGGTCAGTGAAAAAGAATCAGACGTCTACTCAAATGGTAGAATATGAGGTGGTCTGAATGAAGAAAATAAATAGAGGCGATATTGTTGCTTTTGGAACTTGGCGTGAGGAGCAATTGAAGTGGCGAGTTTTGGAAGTGCAACACAATCGTGCATTGATAATCACTGAAGAAATCATAGAAAAACGACCATATGATATTGAGTATAACTCTACTGTTACTTGGGAAATTTGTACCCTTCGAGATTGGCTTAATGAGGAATTTTTCAGCAAGTTCAACCCGCAAGAGAGGTTGGCGATAATAGAGACAAAACTAGAGAACAAAGGTAATGGAAAAATACCAGGTGGCAATGAAACAATGGATCGAATATTTCTACTCAGTCGAGATGAAGCTACTAAGTACTTCAATAATGATGTGGACAGAATTGCAAACGATTCATCAGGCAAAGCGAGCTTTTGGTGGTTGCGCTCTCCCAGTGAGATTGGTGATCTTGGAGGGGGAGACAGCGCAGCGAATGTTCTAAGTGGTGGTGAAATTTACGATCACGGTCATCTTGTCGACATAGAATACGTTGGAGTTCGTCCTGCTTTATGGATAGATCTAAAATCGACAAATAATGAACCTGAGTATATGGGTGTGAAAAATCAGGATGGAAAAAGGATAATTCAAATTGCAGCAGGAGGTGCAAATACTGTTGCATTAAAAAAGGATGGCACCGTAGAAGCAATAGGAGATAATTCCTATCATCAATTTGAAGTCAGCGAATGGGATGGTATTATTGCTATTGCTGTTGGAGGGGCTCACGTTGTGGGACTCAAGAGAGATAGAACGGTTGTTGCAATTGGCAGCACTCCTAATCCAAATTCTCCAGAATATTATATACATCAGGCTTTAGCAAGATCAAAAGGAAATGATGTGCTCACAAAGGAATGTGATGTTGATGATTGGAAGGATATCGTATCAATTTCTGCAGGTCTAATGCACACTGTTGGGCTAAAGTCGGATGGAACAGTTGTATCAGTCGGAAGTGGTGACAACAGTAGTGCGTGTGATGTCGATGATTGGAATGATATTATTGCAATTTCTGCAGGAGGTAACCAAACAGTTGGGTTAAAATCCAATGGGACGATTGTATCAACAGATAAAGGCTCAGAATCCAATACTTGGAGGGATATTGTAGCGGTTTCAACAGGGCATTTAGGTTTCACGGTCGGATTAAGGGTAGATGGCAGTGTTGTGTCATATAAAACACTCAACAATAGTTATTGTGTCGGAGATTGGCTTGACTTGGAATGCGTAGTAGACATATCTGTAGGTGCGGCACATGCCGTTGGGCTGAACGAAGATGGCACGGTTGTAGCAGTTGGTTTTAACGCACAGGGACAGTGCAACGTTGAGGACTGGAGTGATATCATTGCGATTTCTGCAGGTGATTTTCATACAGTTGGCCTGAGGTCAGATGGCATGATTGTTGCGGTCGGCGACAATGAATACGGTAAATGTAATGTCGGTAAATGGAACTATGAGCCAGGCAAAAACGGTGTAGAGAACATCAGTGACAGCTATGAGCCGCTATTTGTGGACATTGATGACGATGAAATGCCATTTTAACTATTTGGCAATTTTAAAAGGTGATTTGCAATGCGAACAAATATATATGATTTGATAGCCACAGAGGAATGTAATCCACATAAAGAGGCACTGCGTTTGCGCAAGCAATTTTTTGAGGATAGATTTTCTGTTTATATGAGAGGTTCAAAAATATCACTTTGCGAATACATCGAACAAAATGTGTTTGAAACTCTCCCATGCAGGAGGTCTTCCACATCAATTTTTGATTTGATGTCAGACGTTAAAATTGATGATGACATCTCAAGCTTGGATGATTTATTTTCCCTGTGTGAATTTCTTGCTATGTTACTTGATCAGGGGTGTAAGTATATCCAAAAATCTCCAAGAGCTTTGCTTCAAGCTGAGGTTGTGAACAGTAGCATGGAACATATTCTAAATTTGACAAATCATGAATTTGTTAATGATAATGAAGGCGGTAGGGTTATCATTGAGAAAAATGTTGCCGCATCACAGGCAACATCTCTAATTGAGGATTCCAAAACAGCACTAAAAGTTCTGGAATACAATAATCCAGCTTTGAGTGGTGAAATTGTCCTTAAGAAGGAAATTATCTTGACAATATATCTTTATATTGAAAGCCTGTTGGTAAGTCTAAAGCGAGCAGGCGCTCCATATGCTGCACTATCTAACGATATAGGGTTTATGCTCAATAGTCTGAATATCAGACATGACAATACAAGCGGCGGAAATATAAAAGAATTTGCAGTGAAAATGACACCAGAAGAACAGGAGAAGTGGCTTGATAATGTGTACAATTCTATGTTAATGGCTATTATTGCAAAGGAGCAGATAAGAATCTCTAGTGAAATAAAAGTGCTAAAATCCCAGTAAGTGACCAATTTGAGAAATTATCTACGAATTCTTAAGAATGAGGTGTGGCGTTGTAAAGCTTTTAAGTATGGATATTGATTCATCAAAAAACTAAAGAATACTGAGGTTTTCGTCTCCGCAAGCGAATCACAAATTGAGAAAGGATGGGAAATGAAATGAAAAATAATATCGAGGAAACAGAGCAATTGTTAAAAAATAAATATCTAGTATTTACTCTATGTTGTGTGATTTTGATATTAACTAGCTGCACATCTGAATCATCCCAGAACCGAGCTATGACTGATAAGGAAGAGCTTGCTAATGTTTTGAACGTCGCCAAAAGACATGCTGAGGACGCTTTCAATAATTATGGTAAAGCAGATGCAAAACTTGCAGGACTATATGAAGGAGAGGAGAATGGATGGCTTGAAGGGGTGGATGCCGTAGAAGCTGGCAGAGCTTATGACCCAGGAAGTAGTGCTAATTATTATTATAGCCCCGACTATGGATTTGGGGTTGCTCCAGGAGAAATAGTAGATTTGGATAAATGGCTTGAAGATTTTGGGCATGCTGACAAATTTCCCGAGTATAATCTAACCTATGAGGAAGCTTTTGAGGAAGCTTTCTGCGAAGCATATAGAGCCGTTTATGGTACTGCTTACCACGATGCCTTTTTGGAAGGATATGAAAAAGGATATAACAAATGGTGAGTGGCCTGGGAAAATCCGCATCCCCTGTCATTGACACGCTTGAAATGGCAGGTGCCGGAGATACTCCAAATCCTGTAGACGCTCTGCGATTTCAAATTGTGGGAGCTACCAAATGTATTACAGAAGAACACGATGATAAGTTATCACCATAAGAAAAGCAGAAGCTCTACAATAGCTATTTAAAGATGGCTATACACTGCTTACAGTTAGAGGAGGAGGAATGGTAATGAGTGTAGGATTAGTAATTGGATGTGTAATCTTTTCTTTAATCATAGCTTATTTTGCTATTGGTTATATTGTAGTATTCATTTTAGCTATAAAGGTAGGGCTCGACGACAGAAAGAAAGAGTTAAGAGAGGAAATAAAGCGAGAGATAAAACATGAAGAGTATAAGAAAGAACAAGGATGGCTGTAAAGTGCATCTTTTATATTTTGATTTTAACTTTGTATTCTCTCCGGAATGCTTTGTTATTTATTATTATTTTAGGGTAGCTTTACCCAGCACAGTAGTTTATCTACAGAAATGAAGTACAAAATGGCGACCAGAGTACGGATAATAACAGAAAACGGAGAAATGATAACCGTGCCAGGCAAATTTTTGACATCGGAGACTCCTCCGAGAGTGATGACATCCAAAGAGCAACTGCAATTTTTCGGCAAAGATTATTCAAAGGAAAGGCCACTACCTTCAAAGACTACGACCTAAATGGAGATTTATATGATATAGAAGAAATTCCACAAGAGTTATATTATCAAATGAAGGAGGAGAAGAAGATGTCAACAATAACAATGGTAGACAGAGAAACTGGCATGTTAGTAACAGTACCGAGATCGAAGGCAAAAGAAGTAGAATCAAAGAAACTCTTAACCAATATTCAGCTGCAAGAGCCGCAACAGAAAGAAAATTCAACGAACCGGAAGCGCGTATTCGAAGATATACAGACAACAACAGAGAAAGACTTAGCTCGTTTATCAAAGATATTGCCAGAGGAATCGGCAAAGATATTAATGAAGAAGTACCCTATGAATCTAAGCAAGAAACAATCATAGATACAGATGACATAAGTGGAAATATTTTAGGGGGAAAGGGATATGGTATCGAAGAAAAAGAGTCCAATAGCAGAACCGGTCAGACTGATAAAACAGTCGGTACACAGTCTAAGTCCAGAAAGATTGAAATCGATAACTCGGAATATTTCCAAAGAAGAAGAAATCTTCTGGAAGAGCATATCGAAAAAGACAAATCCTTGAATAAAACAATTACATCTGAAGAACATTTTGAGTATATAGTTAGATACTATGAAAGTGAGAGGTCATATTATGATGTCGGTGTTAGATGATGAAATATGAGGAAAAGAAAATGAAAAACAAACCTACAAACAAAAACGAGTTAAAAGTCTTTACAGAGCCCCAAGGATATATGACATTCCTAACCAAGTTATCTTCAAAAGAGGGGTTAGAGAAGTTTGCGGAGAAATACCCGATAGATCTCAGCAAGACGCAATCAAGGAAGAGAGTAGTAAATTCGTTATAGACTACGCTCCAATTCAAATTATAGAAAACTTAGTTAGTTCAGGATTGATTTTAGGAGGAAAAGAAAATGACAGCGAAAATAGACAATCAGAAATTGACTATACACAAAGAGAAAGCCAACACCTTAACAAAGGAAAAGCTAGAAATAATAAGAGGAGACAATATGGTATACGAAATCTTAAAAGAAATCTTGCCTCCACGCAAAAAATAGAGGATGAAAATAGACATAGCGATGATATAAGTGAAAATATTTTAGGAGGAAAAGAAAATGAACAGAGGTATAATTTTAACAGTACGGGATCCGGAAACAGGGTTTCTGATGAGCGTTCCGGAAGACAAGTTTATAGGGAGCAATCTTCAAAAAGAAATAAACAAAAAGGAGCAAACAAATCCATCTTATACTCCGCTTCCGAAGAATTTGACAGAGCAGCTTTATACTACGAAAGTGGAGAATATTTAGAGGGGCCAGATTTTAGCGACCAGCAAGAAATAGCAGAGATAAGAACTCAGAATTATATAAAGCAATCTGAATACCGAGAACTAATAACCAATATAAATGATATTGCTAAGGTGTTAGTATTGAATCAAGGCGGACCTCACTGTTTGCATGGGATAATGCACATTACCGATTTTAAGCTACGTGCGTGAACAAATGTTTGCAATTTTTAATTACATATGGGATAATAGTATTGATAATGCACGAAAGTTGAATATCTATTGAAGTTGCGCTTATGTGTGAGTATTGGGGGATAAAAATGAGTAAACTGATTACAATTGACAATGAATACAAAGATTGGCTGACAGACCTAAAGCAACGGATTAAGCAAAGCCAACTGAAAGCTTCTGTACGTATAAATACCGAAATGCTTGAGTTATACTGGAGTATTGGTGCTGATATAGTGGAACGGCAGGCTGAAAGCAAGTGGGGAAGTGGGGTAGTATCTCAACTGAGCAAGGATTTAAAAGCTGCATTTCCCAATGCTGATGGGTTTTCTACAACTAATCTAAAGTATATGAAACAATTCTTTTCTTTTTACAATCAGAAATCTCCAATTGGTCAACAAGCTGTTGACCAATTGCCAGAAAAAAACACTAACTTGTCGCTACCTCATTACGCACTGATTCCTTGGGGACATAATATTTTGATCTTCACGAAATCCAAATCGATTGATGAGGCCATGTTCTATCTTCAGCAAACTGTTAAAAATGGTTGGAGCCGTTCGGAACTAACAAAGCAAATAAAGGATAATCTTTATCACAAACTAGGAACATCACAAAATAATTTCAATATGACACTTCCTGATATCCAAAGTGCTCTGGCGACAGAGATAACAAAAGATCCTTACAATTTCGATTTTACTTCATGTGATTTGCGGGCTAAATTTCAAGAAAGCGAATTAGAGGACGCATTAATCAACCATATCTCCGAATTTCTTCTTGAAATGGGAAATGGGTTTGCATATTATGGACGCCAAGTAAAGCTAAATGTAGGCACGAAGCAACTGAAACTGGATTTATTGTTTTATCATGTAAATTTACATTGCTATGTAGCCGTAGAGCTAAAAATTGGCGAATTTGACTCTTCGGATGTTGGTCAACTTGGAACTTACATTTCAGCAGTAAATCACATATTCAAAGATGACATTGATAACCCAACCGTCGGTCTTCTAATTTGTAAAGGTAAGGACAATACATTGGCTCAATATTCTCTCGAAGGAAGTGCACATCCTATCGGCATTTCTGAATATGATTTTTCCAACATTTTTCCGGACGACTATAAATCTGCATTACCTTCTCTTGAAGAGATAGAGAAGGAGCTCAGAGAAATCAATTAGATATATTCGATTGTGGGTAAGAATTTAATACAATGTGGGTAAAATTGTGGGTGTTTTCGCAAACGCAAGTGCCACGCCAAAAAACAAAAAAGCGCGAACACGTTTTTGTAAATAACGTGTTCAACGCTTCGTGTTTTGGTGGAGATGGTGGGAATTGAACCCACGTCCGAACACATTTCCATCGCTGCCTTCTCCGAGCGCAGCCTACGATGGGTTTATTCGCCTCACCTGCACATCATAGGCGCGGGGCAGGATCGGCTATCTCGTCGTTCCCCTGTGCGACCGAGAACTCACACAGAGTTTTCCTGTATATTGGCGCCCACATCCGAACCTACAGGTGAATTCGGGCGGACGACGCGGTGCAGTCTATGCTGCTAGTGCGTAATTGTTGTTTGTTTTTGCGTTTGTATTTAAACGTGCCGCTTTTAACGAAGACTCGGCAACTTCGGCTCGCTAGTGGCGCTTCTATATGCCCGTCGAGACCTTTACATCCCCATGCTTGTCGTTTTTCCGTCTATGCGGCTTGTCGGTCGACAGTCCACTCTTGTGTATATTTGTATACACGGCGACCGGCCTGTCTCTCTCCGCACCACACAGACGAAAAAAATCCTGCGCATGCGAGTTCCTAAGCTTCATAGGCTTGTGGCAACAATTCCTATTTATAATATACCACAGAATGGGGCGGTTGAAACATTTGTCCGCTAATTTAAAAATATTTTAAATTATTTTTGAAAAAAATGTTTCAAACGCGTTTTTTTGGGTATATATAGATTAGAGGAACTGTTAAAAAGTATTCTCAATGGGGCAATTGGTAGCATGGGGCTGCCAAAACACTGGGGCAAACGGCTCGCGAAAGCGGTCGTCGCAGTGGGGAACCTGGTAGCACGAAGCTACCACAACACATAAGGGTGGGGACCCTTGGGTAGAAATACCAACATGAATGCCGAGCGTGGGGCTCGGCATTTTGTGTACGTGGCGTTGACCTATTGCGTTGGGATAGTATATAATCATATATGGTATATATAATATATAAGAAACTACAGGATTCAAATATACGGGAGAAAACAAATGAGAATTTCGGTTAAAGGTAGATATGCACTCGCCGCCTCCATAGTTATTGCAAACAAAATAAACGGCGGTAGCAATGTAACGGTAGCAAGCATCTCGGACGAGCTTGAAATATCGAAGATATATTTGGAGCAGGTCTTCTCGCAGCTGAAGAAGGAAGGCATCCTCGTGTCGATGAAGGGGCCTAAGGGCGGATACAAATTTGCGAGACCGGCTTCGACTATCACGGTTTGGGATATGTTGACGGCACTTGAGATAGGTCTCACGGAGGAGACGGAAAGCACGGTTTCGGAAACCAGCCCTGGCATAGAGCTCGCCCTGAAGGAAAAGGTTTTCGATCCAATCAACAGCAGCCTAAAGGATGTGCTACAGTCTATTTCAGTGCAGGATTTGGCCGATTACGCGGAAAGACAGCAGGCCGAGCAGTCATATATGATGAACCTTTAGAGTAGGTTTTTAGGCGAAATTCAGGCGAAATATAGGCGAATTTTTCGAAAAAGCTATACGGTTACAAATCTATTTGTTAAAATAGATGATAGATGTATGTAGAGGCACAGCAAAATTCAAGATATAGATCCGGAGGGAATCGTGGCGGATAAATTATTCATAAATCAGGAAGAGGGGCTCAAGAGAGTCGCGAACAATGAGGTGCTATTCAAGAAGCTCCTTGGGAAATTTGCTGCAAGTGTGAAAATAGACGACTTCAAGGTGGCGGTAAATGAGAAAAATTTCGCTGAGGCGGGGGAGATTGTTCACGCCGCGAAAGGTATTGCCGGCAATTTGGCTTTGAATGCATTTTATGACAACAGCGTCATCTTGATGGATCAGCTGCGTGGCGGCGGCACACCGGAACAGGCGAACGTTGACCTCTTCATTTCACTATACGACGAAACGGTCGCGGCTATAGAATCCTATCTTGCATAAAGCCCTGCGGATATAGTACATAGCAAAAATCCCGCGAAAATTACTGGACAAATTACTGGCCGAATTACCGGATGAAATAAAACAGCAATATTATTGTTAAAAAAAATTAACAAGAACTACCCAAAAAATAAACAAAGATTTTGACGGTTACGGTATAATTAGGTAACTGTCATTGTTTATATGGGGTAATTTATGCCAAAGTATCGATATAATGCTGTCGCTTTGGATGGAAAGAAGGTCAGAGGCCGATCTGAAGCAGCCAATCAGGAACAACTCGCGAGCATCCTCAAGGAGGATGGACTCTTCCTTGTTTCGTCCGAGGTAACGCGCGATGAGCAGAGGTATGCAAAGCTCAAGACCATTGAGGTGGCGGATTTCTGCCGGCAGCTCGCAGCTATGCTATCGTCGGGCATCACCCTCATAAGGGCTATGATGATTTTGGCTCAGAAGGATTTGAAGCCACGCATCAAGAAGATATACGACGCGCTCATCGAGGATCTCCAGAGGGGCTCGTCGCTCTCGGAGGCTATGGCCGCGAGGGGTAAGGCGTTTCCCGAATTGCTGATCAATATGATAAAGGCTGGTGAGAGCAGCGGCCGAATGGACGTTACCGCCCAAAAGATGGCGACTACCTACGACAAGGAGCACCGGCTCAATTCCAAGATAAAGAGCGCCACCGTCTACCCCATCATTTTGGTGGTTCTCATCATCGGCGTGATTCTCATCATCTTCACCTTTGTGCTCCCGACATTCTTCACGATGTTCGAGGGGCAAGAACTTCCGCTGCCGACGCGGATAGTCATGGGCTTCAGCCACTTCCTCACCTCGAACGGCTTGACGCTCCTCATCGCCTTGCTCATTTTGGCGGCGGCGATAGGGGCAATATTCAGGCAGCCGAAGCCGAGGATATTGTTCGACAGATGCAAGCTGAAAATTCCCAAAATAGGCTCGCTTCTGCGCACGATTTATACCGCGCGGTTTGCGAGGACTCTGTCTTCTCTCTACGTCAGCGGCATTCCCATGATACAGTCATTGACAATCGCGAGAAATACGATTGGAAACAAATATATTGAAAGTCAATTCACGCAGGTGATCGAGCATCTCGGCAACGGTCGAACGCTTTCGCAGGCTCTTTCCGGCGTCGATGGGTTTGACAAAAAGCTCAACTCTACAATTTTGATCGGCGAGGAAAGCGGACGCCTCGAGGCGATGCTGGAGTCCGTCGCTGACCAATTCGACTACGACGCGGAGATGGCCAGCCAGAGAATGGTCGCGCTGATCGAGCCTGTTTTGATAGTTGTAATGGCGGTCATCGTTGCTACAGTAATTATTTCAGTCATGTTGCCGATATATCAGATGTACCAAAATGTCGGCGGGCAAACGCCCGAATAGCAGATAGGAGAAGCCACATGAGTATTTCAATTTACTGCTCACCTACTCATCTGAAGGTCTTGGTCGGCAAGGTTTCAGGAAACAACCTTCTGGTCAGCGATTTCGATGAGCCGTCGCTGCCTGAGGGTGGCATGATCAACGGTATCATCACGAACGAGGATGCTATGATTTCGTTCCTCAGGGAGACGAACGACAGGCTTGGGCTTTCGGGTCAAGACACCCATTTGGTAATTGATAATAACAATATCAGGTCGAAGGTGATGGAATTGCCGCCGGTTTCTGAGGCGAAGATGCTTGAGTTCATCGGGAGAGAACTCGGTCAATTCGGTCAATTCGGTCAGGATGGAGCGGCCGTAGCCGAGCGAAGCGATGTGTTTGACTATGCTGTGCTCGAGCCAAAATCAAAGGAAGGTGGTGTCAAGGTGCTTGCCGTTGCTGTTGGCAGAGAACTCCTCGAAACGTATAGAGATACCTTTGAAAAAGCGGGCTATGAGCTGAAGAGTATCAATATCGGAGTCAATGCTCAGATAAAACTCGCAGCCTTCGTGCCGGAGCTGAATACCGGAACGTATATCCTCGCCCAAGTTGACGACAGAAATTTGGCTCTCACGATGTTTGTCGACGGCCATTATACCGTCGCAAATAAATATAGGCTTATGAATGAGCAGAGCACATTTGATTGGTATTCGGAGATAGGAACCAACATCAGCTCGATGATACAGTTCAACAAAGGGCAGCATCACAATTCGGAAATTTCAGAAACATACTTTGCAGGGCTAAAAAGCACAGAAATTACTGAAATCAGGTCTGCCCTTTCTTATCTTGGCATAGAAATCAAGGAGCTCGACCTTTCCGGTAGCGTTTCTCTATCGGGCAAAGCAGCGGAGAAGCAGGGAATATTCAATTCCGGCAGCTTCCTTCTCAACATCGGAACGTTAGTAAAGAAGTGAGGTGAGAATATGGCGGTATCAGCGAAACAAAAAGACCTAAATCTCATACTTGCGATGGACCGCAATGCTTCCGGCCCAAAAGCCAGTAGCACGCAGCGGCTCGCTATCATCATCATAGTCGCAATCTGCTTGATTTTGGGCGGAATATCCGTCTTCGCATACCTTCAAATCGCGAGCCTGAAAAACGAAAAGGCGGATTTGAAAGAGTACGTCGAGGACCCCTCTGTCGTTGCGGCCTACGATGAGGCGAACGGTTTGGAGCAAAAAGCGACGAAAATGCAGGCGCAGTCCGAAAGTCTTAAGGCGGCTCTCCTCAACATTTCGAGCTATCCGGACATGACGGAGGAGGCATACGAAACGCTTTACTCGATTGCGGGCGAAAGGATCAGCCTTTCCGGTCTGTCTTACGAGAGAACTACAGGAATCCTTTCATTCGGTGCCCAGAGCGATACGGTTACGGGGGTGCCGATTTTCGCGACTCAGCTCAGGCTCAGCGGGCTTTTCGATGACGTGTATTATCAGGGATATTCGAAGGCCGGAGAAGACGGGTCTTATTCGTTCCAAATATCATGTCTGGTTCACAAGCCGGAACCCGCTTTGCCGGATACGGTGGTTGAAGTTCCTGCGGAAGACGGAGGTGATGAGTAATGGAAAATCTCACTGCAAGCAAGAAGTCAAATCCGGTCTCGGACGGTTTCAAGAAGCTATCGCGAAGAGAGCGGGTGATGATAATAGCTCTTGTCATCATCGTCTTTGTCGGTGCGTTCATATACTTCATTGCGCTTCCGATGATGAGCAGTTTCAACTCGCTCAAAACCGAGGTGATGGAGCTTCAGGATAAAGACTTTGAAATGAGAACCAAAATATCGCAGACGGAGTCATACAAAGATGCTTTCGATCAGGCGGAAGCTGATTACAACAAATACACCGAGCTCTTCTACAAGCCTATGGCGGTGGAGGTGCTCGATGAACTCGTAACGGGCATGATCGTGCAGAGCGGACTTGTGCCTGGCACGCTTTCGATGTCGGAACTTGTGGCGGCTGATGAAGCTCCTTATACGGCAGCGACACTCGGAGGTTCGGGGACTATGCCCGAAACGGCTGATGATAGCGCGGTGAGTGCCGAGGCGGCTACGGACGCTGCTACGGACGAAGCGGCGGGTTCAGGTGAAGCGGACACTGCGGAGGCTCTACCCATCTCGGGCACGGAAGGCGGCGGTGAGGCGAGCGAAGCTGTCCAGCAGCCGGTGGCGGAGGCAAATCCCGTATACGCATACACCGTCAACATCAGCGCGGAAGGCGGAAGAGAATTGTTCTACAAACTTCTGACAGCTGTAAGGGGGACGGCTTCTACGGAACTCGTTTCATATCAGATATCCGATGCGGAGACGTATTCGGTACAGGCTGCGTCTGTTGGGTCGGAAGGTGGCGGCTCCGCACCGGCGGTTGTTACAAGCAAAGGCTCCATCTCAATGCAGATAAAAATATACGTATTCGCGTCCTAAGAGCGGAAGGGGAACGTCATGGCAGAAATAAAGCAAGTCCGAATAGGTGAACTGTTAAAAGAATATGGCTATCTCGACGATGAGAGCCTACAGAAGGCACTGATATACCAAAAGCAAAACAATATCAGGCTCGGTCAGGCCGTCATCGCCCTTGGATTTGTTACTGAGAGAGAAGTGCTCGAGGCTTTGTCGCACAAGCTCGGACTCCCGCTCATCAAACTTGACACGGCGAGGGTCGAAACGCAGGCCGTCGCAAAATTGCCCAGATCCGTAGCGGAAAAATACACCGCCATCACTATCAGCGAGGACGACGGTCATCTGAACCTCGTCATCAACGACCCGCTAGACCTCTATGCCATCGAGGAAATCCAGCGCATCACGCAGATGCCGGCCACCATTATCATCGGCGAAAAGGGTGATATACAGAAGGCGATTTCGCATTACTACAGCGAAGTCGAGGCGCGGCAGGCGGTCAGCAAGGTCGATAGCGACATGTCCGCGCTGTTCCCCGAGATTGAGGAAATCAACACGGTCGAGCTCGGCGACGACGCGACGCCGGTGGTGAGTCTGCTGAACAGCCTCATGCTCAGGGCCTACAACAACGGGGCTTCCGACCTCCATCTCGAGCCGTTCGACAAGAACTGCAAGGTTCGCATGAGGGTTGACGGTGCGCTCGTGGACTACGCGGAGATCCCGAAGAACGTCCACCCCGCCCTCATCGTGCGCCTGAAGATAATGGGCAACCTCGACATCGCGGAGAAGCGGCTTCCGCAGGACGGGCATTTCCGGATAATGATAGAGAATATCGACCTGAATGTCAGGATATCAGTAATACCTACGGTGTATGGCGAAAAGGCTGTGCTACGGTTTCTGTCCACGAACACGGCTATAGACCACGCGGGGCAATTCGGCATGATAGACGAGGATTACGAGAAATTCCTGCAAATTTTGGCGAACCCGAACGGCATTATTTACATCACAGGCCCTACCGGCTCGGGCAAGACGACGACGATGTATATGGCGCTCGACAAGTTTAAGGAAAAGCAAATCAACATTTCGTCGATTGAAGACCCTGTCGAGAAGAACATCGACGGCATCAATCAGGTGCAGGTGAACAATCAGGCGGGGTTGACGTTTGACAGGGGGCTCAGGTCGCTGTTGCGTCAGGATCCGGACATCATCATGGTCGGCGAAACGAGGGACTCCGAGACGGCGTCGATCTCCGTCAGCGCGGCTATCACGGGACATTTAGTAATTTCGACACTGCACACCAACGACGCGTTGACTTCAATCGTCAGGCTTGAGGACATGGGCGTGCCTCCGTATCTGGTGGGAAATTCGGTCGTCGGACTCGTGGCGCAGAGGCTCATCAGAAAGATTTGTCCGCACTGCACGGAGGAGTACGAGCCTTCCGATCTTGAGCTGCTCACGCTTGGAGAATCGCGTTCTGATGTTCCGAAACTCAAGCGCGGAACGGGCTGCCATGTCTGCAATCAGACGGGTTACAAAGGGCGAGTTGCTATTCACGAAATCATTTTGGTTGACAAGAAAATGCAGAGAATGATAGCTGAAGAGGCTCAGATGTCGGCACTGTATGAATACGCCAGAAAGGAGATGGGCATGGCGACGCTCAGGGAGAGAGCACAGGCTCTGACCATTTCAGGCGTTACTAGCATGGAAGAATTCCTAAAAATTGGCGAAACCGTAGACTAGGAGGAATATCATGGCAATAACTATAGAGGAATTGGTTGACTACGCAAGGAGAAACGACTGCTCGGATCTTCACATCACTTCGCATCAGCCGCCGACTTTCAGAAGGTTGGGCGAACTTTTCATCGGGCCATTCACGGGCACGAAGGAGGACTACAGAGCTACGATTCTCTCCATGCTGAACGAAGCACAGAAGGAAGATTTGTCGCTGGGCCATGATTTGGATTTCAGCTTTGAGTCCACGCCTGAGCTCAGATACAGGGTGAACGTCTACCGTCAGCAGAAGGAACTCGCGGCGGCGGTGAGAATCCTGAGAAATGACATTCCGACCTTGGAGGAGTTGCACCTACCGGACGCTATCCGCCAGCTTGCAGAACAGCCTCGGGGTATCGTCCTCGTTACTGGGCCGACGGGCTCCGGAAAATCGACCACTTTGGCTGCGATGATAGACTACATCAATGTGCACCGGCGCGCGCACATCATCACGATAGAAGACCCTATAGAATACGTCCACAAGAGCAAGAATTGCCTCGTGCACCAGAGGGAGCTCCACAGGGATGTCCCCTCGTTTTCGGACGCGCTCCGCTCTGCGATGAGAGAGGATCCGGACGTCATACTCGTCGGCGAAATGCGCGACTACGAGACTATTTCGGCGGCGGTAACGGCGGCGGAAACCGGCCATTTGGTCTTTTCGACCTTGCACACCACCGGCGCAGCGCAGACGCTCGACCGTATCGTTGACGTCTATCCGTCGCACAGCCAAGGCATGATTCGCTCGCAGCTTTCGGGAGTAATGAGGGGGGTCATCACGCAGACGCTGCTTCCTCTTTCTGACCAAAGCGGCAGGACGGTCGCGACTGAGATTTTGATAGGAACAGACGCGGTGCTCAACCTCATTCGTGAAGGGAAGTATCATCAGCTCGGCAGCACCATGCAGTCAAATGCACAGTACGGCATGCACACGCTCGCTGGCGATCTCGCAAACCTCGTCCGCCAAGGGCGTATCACGAGGGAGTCCGCAGAGAAGGCAGTCAACAACAAAGCCGAACTGCTTCAGTATATCTGATTAAGCTTCGAAGCCGTGTCCGTTACGCGTCGAAGCTGTGTCATTGCGGGCCTGACCCGCAATCCACAACCGAACTTTGTTACGCTTCGAAGCCTTCTTCTTTGATGGCGGCTTTGATTTCGTCCAGTGAAATTGCGGCTTCATCGTAAGTCAGCGATGCTTTGCCTTCCTCGAGGTCTACGCTCACGTTTTCCACGCCTTTCAGTGCGGAGGCAGCTTTTGTGACTGCCGCCACGCAGTGCTGACAGGACATGCCTTTGACGTCAATAGTAGTGTTTGTTAAGTTAGCCATATTATTTTCTCCTTTACTAATAATTGAAACAATTTCAGCACCATTCCCCTCCTGAGGAGGGGTGGCAGGCGAAGCCTGACGGGGTGGTTTGCCGGAGGAAGGCGTAGACGGCCGAAGGGGTGGTCTGCCGAAGGAAGCCTCCGACGGCCTGAACCCTTTCAGCCTAAGCGCATTGGTCAGCACAGAGATGGAGCTGAGGCTCATAGCCGCGGCCGCAATCATGGGATTGAGAAGCGGCCCCCCGAAGATATAGAGCAACCCCGCGGCGATAGGAATCCCAACAACATTGTAACCAAAAGCCCAGAAAAGGTTTTGCTTAATGTTTCTGATCGTCCTATGGCTCAGCTCTATCGCCGTCGCCACATCGCTCAAATCCGAGTGCATGAGGACGATGTCGGCGGACTCCATTGCAACATCGGTGCCGGAGCCTATCGCAATGCCCACGTCGGCCTGCGCGAGAGCCGGAGCATCGTTGATGCCGTCTCCGACCATGCTGACAATCTTGCCCGAGTCCTGAAGTTCTCTCACCGCCAAAGCCTTGTCCTGCGGAAGGACTTCGGCATATATCTTCGTTACGCCTGCCTGTTTCGCTATGGCGGCGGCAGTCTTTGCATTGTCGCCAGTGATCATTATGACGTCTGTGCCCATCGAGCGGAGTTTGGCTATGGCTGCCCTGCTCGTGGGTTTCACCACGTCAGAAACAGCGATGATTCCGGCGAGAGTTCCAAAAATTGCGATGTACATAGGAGTCTTCCCCTCGGCAGCCAACCTATCTGCGGCGCCAGAGAGAATATCAACGGAAACCCCACGTTCCTGCATCAGCTTAAGATTGCCAGCGAGAACAGGCTCCCCTCCGTGGAGGGGTTGGCCGCATGGGCACCCACGAAGTGGACGCGAAGCGGACGGGGTGGTCTGCCCGTCAATTACTGCCTCAACGCCCCTGCCAGAAATCGCGACAAAACTTTTCACATCGGGTAGCGCGAGCTCCAAGGCCAATGCCCGCTCCACAATCGCCCGCCCGAGAGGGTGCTCAGACCCAAGTTCCGCAGCAGCAGAAATGGCGAGAAGCTCCTCCGCAGAAAGCCCGCCATTTGCTCCGCCACCGAGGCCGTCCGAGGCCGTGATGATGTCCGTTACTTCAGGTCGCCCCTCGGTGATGGTCCCCGTCTTGTCGAGTATGACGGTGTTTATCTTGTGAGCGGTCTCGAGGGCGTCCGAGCTCTTGATGAGTATCCCGTTTTCCGCACCCTTTCCCGTGCCGACCATGATGGCGGTCGGTGTCGCCAGCCCGAGTGCGCAGGGGCAGGCTATCACGAGGATAGATATGAAAATGGTGAGCACGAACGAGATGTCGCTATCCCCCATAGGAGGCATGGCCGCGGAGGTTTTGACCGCTACGAGCCAAGCGGCAGCGCAGACGATGGCCACGAGTATGACTACGGGAACAAAAACGCCGGCCACCTTGTCCGCGAGCTGTGCAATAGGAGCCTTGCTGTTCTGCGCGTCCTCGACCAATTTGATGATTTGGGCCAGAACCGTCTCGCCGCCTATCTTTTCCGCCGTGAAAGTAATAGAGCCGTTTGTGTTGATTGTCGCCGCGTAGACGGGATCGCCGGAGGCCTTCTCGACGGGGATACTCTCCCCCGTGAGCATGGACTCGTCAATGGCCGTTTCACCTGAAAACACGCGACCATCAACCGGAATTTTGCCGCCCGGCCTTACTGTTACCACATCACCCATCACCACGTCAGCGATTGGAATTTCAACCTCGTTTCCGTCCCGCAGGACAAAGGCTGTGCGCGGAGTCAGCCCCATGAGCTTCTTGATCGCCTCGCTCGTGCGGCTCCGCGACATCGACTCGAGCGACTTGCCCAGAAGGATAAGCGTGATGATGACGCCGGCCGTCTCATAGTAGAGCGATTCGACCGCCATCCGCTCCCCTCCGACTAGCGCAAACAAATTTATCGTACTATAGATGATGGCGGCTGAGGTTCCGACCGCGATGAGAGAATCCATATTTGGGCTCCGCATGAAGAGGGCCCGAAAGCCCACCAAGTAAAAGCGGTAGCCGCATACGACACATGGCAGGACGAGACAAAGCTCAGTAATTGCATAGGTGAGGGGGTGATCCATGGGTGAAAGCACGCCAGGTAGCGGCAGGCTAAAGAGGCGTATCATCGGAGCCATCGCGATGTAGAGAAGTGGCAAAGAGAAGACGGCCGAGATGATGAATTTCGTGAAGAGCGTCCGCGTTTCCTTCTGCTTGCGTTCCCTGTCGGCGTCCACGGCATCTGCCGCATTTGACTGCCGCTCCAGCACTTCGTAGCCGATGGCTTTCACGGCCCTCTCTATGTCGTCAAGTGAAAGAGAAGCCGCATCAAAGCTGACCTGCGCCTTTTCCGTGGCGAAGTTGACCGTGGCGGTGTCTATGCCGTCTATTTTGCCGAGCCCGCGCTCAATACGAGCCGCGCAAGCCGCACACGTCATGCCGCCGATGGGTAGAGTTACTTTTGTCATTGCGAGCATAGCGAAGCCGTCCAGTCCTTCCTATTCTACGGTGATGTTTCCGCGAACCATGCCCATCCAGCAGGTGTAGCCGAAAGAGCCGGTATCTTCGGGGGTGAATTCAATCAGATTTTCGCCCTCCGTGAACTCATATTGAACATCAAATTCGGGTATGACCATACGGTAATTACAGCCGGTAAGTTGCCCGGGGCCTGCTTCGATGGTCCACTTCACGGGGACACCGGCCTTGACGGTGATGTTGGGATACCGTCCGCCGCTGAGAACGCTCCTGACGTTTTGGACATCGCCGTCCACTATGCCGACATCGAGCTCATCGCCTGTTTCCTCGTCAGCCTGGGTCTGGCCAGATGTTGTCTGCTCCGGCAAAATGGAGACTTGCGGCCCGCCCGAAAGCGCCCAACCGCTTGTGAACATGAGCAGCCCGAGCACGATAACCAAAGCGGCTCCCACGGTCATCACCCACTTCGTGAAGTTCTTCGTCAGCACGCCCGAAAGCATGCTCAGCCCGAACATCAGCGGCAACGTGCCCGCCGCAAAAAGGAACATCGACAAGGCACCTTTCACCGGACTCGCCGTAGAAAGCGCATATAGTTGCATTGCCTGAAGTGGCCCGCAAGGCATGAGGCCGTTCAGAAGCCCGACCACGATAGGACTACGTCTGCCCGCGTGTTCATTGTTTAGCCATATGCCCACGCTCTTTGGCATGTGTGGTACGATCCTTGACAGCCCTGGCAATATCCCGAGCAAGTTCAGCCCCATTATTACCATGAAGACACCCGCGAGAATTTCTATTATCCCCTTGAAGTTTCCACTGGGCGTGATAACCGAGCCGATGGTGCCGACCACCGCGCCTATTACCGTATAGGAAACGAGCCTTGACAAATTGTACGAAAGAGCCGGAATGAGCGCCGCAGTTTTCTTCGTGAAATCGCCCTTGTAGGACGTAACTGCGGGTATGCACTGCGAGAGGTTGAGGCCGCCGCACATCGCGATGCAGTGAACGGACGTCAGGAGGCCGATGAGGAAGAGCATGCCGTATGCCGTGCCCTCCTTGGCGACAGGAAAACTTCCCGAAAGCGCGCCGATATTGAAATGGGACAATATGAAGAATGCGATGACGACGAGGAACAGTATGACGATTGTCTGCCTCGTGTTCACGCGAGTTTCTCTGCGTGTGATGACAGTGTATCCGGCCGACCGCAGAATTCCGCCGATTTTTTTCGGAGTAATGGTCTCATCGTCGTAGCTGATGTCCGCGTAGCCGCCCGAGTAACTCACGGACACGCTATTTATGCCCCGAGTGTTTCCGAGGGCCTTTTCAATGCGATTTTGACACGCCATGCAGGTCATTCCGCCGATATATAGATGTCTGTTTACTTCTGCCATACTCTGTATTATAGTAGCAGTGGGGGAAATAGCAAGTACGCACTAATAAGGCACATACTATACAAAAGGGAAGTATGAGTGGAAGAGCGGAGGAACGAAAGATGGCGCGAAACAAAAATGATAATAGTCTCAACTGTCCGGTCGATGCAACGCTGCGGCTAATCGGCGGCAAATACAAAAGCCTTATTCTCTGGCAACTCATAGATACCACCCTCAGATATGGGGAGCTTCAGAGGCTCATTCCGCAGGCGACACCCAAGATGCTCACGCAGCAGCTGCGGGAACTCGAGGCCGACGACCTGATTTCACGCACGGTCTATCCCGTCGTTCCGCCAAAGGTAGAATACTCCCTGACCGAATTCGGCAAAAGCCTCAGACCCATCCTCTACGCGATGTACGACTGGGGCTGTGGCTACATGCAAAGGGAAGGCCAAGACGTCTGCTGCTCCATGACCAAATAAACCCGTCAGAAACTGAGGAAGTAGAGTATACTGTGTAGATGGCAAAGAGAAAAAGAGGGCTAGTTCTTATACCTGATGGATATAAACCACGAAAAGAAGAATTATGGGCAGCACATGCTATGGCAGAATTCTATGATACCTGCGTTGAGTTTCTTGTACCGAAGAATCGATACAAAGAACACACGCCCGATTTTCTGGTAAATGGCGTACCGCATGAGCTCAAGACTCCGGCAAGTAAGAGTGTCAACAAAATACATAAAAGAATTGCATCTGGATATAAGCAAGCGGATATAATAATTGTGAGTATGTACAAAAGCAAAATCTCCCTTGAGCGAATGGAGTTTATTTGTAGGAATGTTTTTCAATATCGCAGACAGCTAAAAAAGATTATCTTACTTTTGAGCGAAAAAGTTGTACTTGAAATAAAGCCTTGATTGGTGTTATGATGTTTGCATAGGGAGACCAGCTGGGTTGAATTGCCGGGCGAAGGAGTACCCTATACGAAAACGATAGCACTCAGTACTAATCATACTGGGTGCTTTTTTGTAAAAAATTTTTTGATGGGGTGGGGTTGTGGAAACGTTGAAATTCTGGGGTTTTTTGGACTTTACACAAAAATAACACAAAATAAATAAAATTATTTTTGATTTTTATGTTTAAAACGCTATAATTTGGGTATTAGTAATATATGAGGTAATGAACCAGCCATGATGCTGGGGGAAAAATCAAAGTCATGAACGGATTTATTTTGAAAAGGAAAGGGAAAGAAAAATGAAGATGATTCTAAAACAGCAGCTAAAGAAAAACCAGAAAAAGGGCTTCACGCTCATCGAGGTCATTGTAGTCCTCGTTATACTTGCTATCCTCGCTGCAATAGCAATCCCCGCTCTCACCGGCTACATCGATGAGGCAAACGAAAGAGCAATTGTTTCAGAAGGACACACGGTACTCGTAGGACTTCAAGCTGTAGTCTCCGGTGCTTATGGCGATGGTGGGTCAACGCAGGTTGATGCTCAGTTCGATGAGCCACTTGCCGCTGCAGATGGAAACTTCCTAAAAGCTGGCACTGGTCTTGGTCTTGAGAAATTCAAGAAACTCACCGATGATAGTACTGTTCTATCGAATGATACTCCAGCTGCGAACGCTGCGGCGGCACCGTGGGTTGGTAATATCAAAGGCGGAAGCAATAAAATTACTGGGTTCACCTATATCAACAAAGCTGGCAAGCAGTTGGTATATAACTCGACAATAGCAAAGAAGTGGACAGTAACCACAGCATTCTAATAATCACGGAAGCGTAACAGGCAATAAAAAAATCAACGAAAGAGGCGACCCAAAAGGACCGCCTCTTTCGCTGTAATAACTAATTTTCATTAAGAAGGATTGTCGCCGGCCTTGCTTTCGGGTCTGACCCGCAAAGACAAGTTCGCCGGCGATCATTTATGTAAATCGGAAAACGACGGGGGAGTACGTTTATCCGAAATAACGGTTATATAAGCCTTGGAAGCCCTTGCCGTGGCGGGCTTCGTCCTTGGCCATTTCGTGAACGGTGTCGTGAATGGCGTCGAGCCCGAGCTCCTTCGCCTTCTTCGCGATGTCCATCTTGCCCTGTGTCGCTCCGTGCTCCGCAGCAATTCTGAGCTCAAGGTTTTTCTTCGTATCGGCATTGACGACTTCGCCGAGAAGTTCTGCAAATCTCGATGCGTGGTCAGCCTCTTCATAAGCGTATCTCTTGTATGCTTCAGCGACTTCGGGATAGCCCTCTCTGTCAGCCTGTCTTGCCATCGCGATGTACATACCTACCTCGGTGCACTCTCCGGCGAAGTTCTGCCTGAGTCCCTCGAGAATCTCGGGATCAACTCCCTCGGCGATACCGATGACGTGCTCCGCAGCATAGACGAGCTCGGCTCCCTCTTTCTGCTCACTGAACTTACTGGCCGGTGCCCCGCACTGTGGGCAGGCGTCAGGCGCCTTGTCGCCCTCGTGAACATAACCGCATACATTACAAATAAATTTACTCATTTTTCTTTCCTCCTACAAATTGTTTCAATATTTCCTCTAGTAATAGCTTCCACTTCATATCATCAATTCGGCTTTTTCTTGCGTATTACCGCATATATCCGAAGAAATAGCATCAGATTGATACTACACAAATTATATCCACTATGGGCATTGTTGTCAACCCATCTTCCATCTCTTTACACAAATTTTACCTTCATTACTGCAAAATAGCCTTATACTTATAGAATGATTATTGGAATGTACATTATTATATACGCCATAATTTTCATCGTCGGGGCCGTCATTGGGAGTTTTCTCAATGTCCTGATTTTCAGGCTGCCGCGGAAAATCAACTTCGTGCACGGGTTTTCTTACTGCCCGACCTGCGAGCACAGGCTTTATCCTAAGGATCTCGTGCCCATCGCAAGCTACCTTTTCCTCGGCAGAAAATGCCGTTACTGCAAGGAGCCGATTTCGCCCCGATACATGATAGTTGAAATCTCCGGTGGGCTTTTGGCGGTGCTTTCAGGCCTCGCCTATCTGCCACCGACGGCGTTTGCGAGCGGAAGTCCATATATGGCAATCATAGTTTTCGCGGCCTTCTCAGTTCTCCTCACGATAGCCGTGATAGACGCGGACACGATGGAGATACCGGATTCGCTAAATATCGCTATACTCGTGTGCGGTATCGCCGCGATTTGGCTCGCGCCTGACGTGTCTATAGTAACGAGAATAATAGGGCTATTTGCGGTGAGTGTGCCGCTTTTCATCATAGCGCTTTTCGTGGGCGGAGCTTTTGGCATGGGCGACATCAAGCTCATGGCGGCGGCGGGTTTCCTCTTGGGCTGGAAGTGTGCGTTGGTAGCTCTGTTTGTTGGAATAATAATAGGGGGCGTCCAAGGTGTTCTCTTGCTCGCGCGAAGGAAGAAGGGTCGCAAAGACCATTTTGCATTTGGGCCGGCTCTGTGCGTCGGCATTGCGGTGGGGCTTTTGGCTGGCGAAAGATTGATAGGTTGGTATTTGGCGTTTTTCTAAAAGGGGGGATTGCGGCTCGGGGGCCGCAATGACAGTAGTGGGAAAGGTGGATTTCGGTGTTTTGCCGCAATGACAAGGGGAGGAAGTATGAGAAAGATTTTTACTTTATTTATGGCCGTTTCGCTTTTGGTAGCCACGCTTCTGTCTTCTGGCTGTGTGCGTTTTCATATCTCTGACAATACCGACGCAGACAAAAGTACGGCTGAGAAAAAGATTATCATTCGCATCGCGAACGAAGTCGCCCCCATTCATCCTACGAATATAGCCCTCATCGAAATCTTCAAAAAGGAGGTCGAGGCCAATTCGGACGGTGAAATTGAAGTCGAGCTATACGCAAATTCGCAAAAGGGGCCCGTGCATCAAAACCTCGAAGACGTGAAGAGCGGGGAACTCGAAATGTGCGTCGCCTCCGATGTTGCGGTAGGTTCAATTGTGCCCGAGTGGAACGTCGTAGGACTTCCTTTCCTTTTTACCAGCATGGAATCGGCACAAAAATCCCTCGATGGTGAGTTTGGAAATAGGTTGGATGAACTCTTAGAAAAAGAGGGATATATCAACCTCGGATGGGGATATTCGGGATTTCGGGAATTCTCGAACGATGTGAGGCCGATCCGCACCCCTGCCGACATGAAGGACCTCAGATTCAGAACGATGGAAAATTATTATCAGACCGGATATTTCACGGCCCTCGGGAGCATTCCTCTGCCGATGACCTTCAGCGAGCTATTCATGGCTCTGGCGCAGGATAGGGTGGACGGGCAGGAAAATTCACTGGCAATGATATGGAACAACAGCCTCTATGAATTGCAAGATTATCTGACTATCAGCGATCATGCATGGACGAGTGTAGTAACAATCATAGGCAAGGATTTCTTTGAGAGCCTTTCGGAAAAGAACCAGAAGGTCATCAAGGATGCGATGGCAGAAACCGTCGAGTTTCAGCGGGAGGAAATCTTAAAGCAAAATTCGGAGCTTCTTTCTGAATTCACGGACATAGATGTTGATGTAACGATACTGACCGAGGAGGAGAAAGAACCCTTCCGCCAAATAGCAAAGGATTCCGTTTGGAAGATGGCAACGGCGGAATTCGGCCAAGAGCTCTTGGATCTTGCGACGAAATACAACGAATAGACAGTAAAATCCATGTAAAATAAATTTTAAAAATATTCAAAAAATTATCGGTGTACCTGTTGACCGGTATACCGGTATGTGTTAATCTTCCTGTATAAAGCAATTGTGTAATTTAACATTTTTGCGCAGTGGTGTTTGTGATTTCTACACAAATACGGAAATTGTGAAACTAAAGGAGGAGAAAGAAATGAAAAGGAAATCAGTTAGTTTGCTTCTGGCAGCAGTGCTTATCTTGACGATGGTGTTCGCGGCCGGTTGTAGCCGTGGTGGAAGTTCAGATGCAGACGCAGGCAGCGGCGACGCAGCAGCAGGCGGAGAGCAGGTTACAATTCGTGTAGCTCATGAAGTTGCAGAAACTCATCCGTCGCACATCGCACTCTTAGACATTTTCAAGAAGAACGTTGAAGAGCAATCCGGTGGAAACATCACAGTAGAAATCTACGCAAATGGACAGCTCGGAACAATGACCGAAAACCTCGAAGCCATGAAGATTGGTGACCTCGAGATGGTTTGGGGCTCAGACGCTCCTGTAGCAGTTACCGTTCCGGAATGGAGTCTCGTAGGACTTCCCTTCCTCTTTACTTCAGTTGATGCAGCACACGATGCCTTCGACGGAGATTTCGGCGCAAAGCTCGATGAGCTTCTTGACGCTGCTGGTATCGTCAACCTCGGTTGGGGAGATGTCGGTTTCAGAAACATCACAAACTCCAAGCAGACAATCAAGACTCCAGAAGACCTCGCCGGTCTCAAGATTCGTACGATGAGCAATGCTCTTCACAAGGAATATTTCACAGACCTCGGCGCAGTTCCTCAGGAAATGCAGTTCTCAGAGCTTCTCACAGCACTTCAGCAGAAGCAGGTTGACGGTCAGGAAAATCCGACAGCTATGATCTGGAACAACGGTATCTATGAAGTTCAGACTTACATGACAGTTTCTGAGCACGTTTGGTCAGCAGCACCTGTTCTCATCGCAAAGCCTTTCCTCGAAGGACTTTCATCTGAGTATCAGGAGATCATCAAGAATGCTGCTGCCGATGCAGTCGCATTCCAGAGAGAAGAGCTCACAAAGCAGAATCAGGATCTTTTGAAGAATATCGAAGATGCTGGTCTCGAAGTGACGGTTCTCACCGAAGCTGAAAAGGCTCCTTTCCAGAAGATCGCTCAGGACGGCGTCTGGAAGACAGCAGCAGCAACTTATGGTCAGGAACTCATCGACCTCGCTGCAAGTTACAACAAGTAGTTTCATATCTAAAGTCTGTGCCGACGCAAATGTCGGCACAGACACAATTGTCATAGTGGAGCGTGAGCGGAGCGCGGCAATCTACATTTTCTGGATTGCTTCGCTACGCTCGCAATGACAGAGTAATCGACTCGTAATCAATGGACTTATATTTTTTTTACCTACATTAAAAATGTTTTATAGAAAGGGGCCTGAAAATGAAGGTTCTAAGAGTTTTAAACGAAAGACTGGAAGAGGTCTTTCTGGTAATTCTTATGGCTGTAGCTGTCATTTTGGTAGCGGCACAGGTCATAACAAGGAATTTGGGAATTCCTCTACCTTGGAGTGAAGAGATTGCCAGATTCATTTTCCTTTGGCTGATTTGGGTAGGAGCAGCCTACGCAACAAAGGAGAAGAAACACATCGCTATCGACATTATTAGCGACAAATTCAAGGGAAAAGCGAAGATAGTTTCAGAAATATTCATCAACCTCATATGGTTCGGATTTTTGATTTTTATGATTTATTATTCTACGATAATGACAATGAGCGTAGCTTCAGGAGGAGCTGTATCGCAGACGAGCGGAGTCCCAATGTGGGTGCCCTATGCGTCCGTTCCGGTCGGCGTTATCCTGATGCTGTTCAGAATGGTTCAAAACCTTATCCTCGATTTCAAAAAGGGCTCGGCAGTGCCGGCAATAGAAGAGGGAGGTGCTGAGTAATGTTACCTACAATATTGACTCTATTCGGATGTCTGTTCTTCCTTATGCTCATAGGCGTGCCTATCGGCGTGGCGCTCGGTGCATCCACAATCATTTCGATGTATTTCACGACGACTATCAGTATGACGACAATCCCTGCAGCCTGCTTCGGCGGACTGAATTCGTTCCCGCTCATGGCCATTCCGTTCTTCATATTGGCTGGAAACCTCATGAGTAGCGGAGGTATTTCAAGGCGGCTTTTAGACTTTGCGGCGGCTCTGGTCGGCCACATCAGAGGAAGCCTCGGCATGGTTACAGTCCTTGCCTCAATGTTCTTCGCGGCCATCTCAGGTTCGGCCCCTGCAACAGTTACTGCAATTGGCTCAATCACCATTCCCGAGATGGACAAAGAAGGTTACAACAAGGCATATGCAACGGCTCTGTCCGCGTCTTCCGGCACCATCGGCGTCATCATACCGCCGAGCATCCCCTTCGTCATCTACGGCGTCGTGGCGGGTTGCTCCATTACTGACCTGTTCTTGGCAGGCATCATACCAGGCATCGTCATCGGTTTAGGACTCATGCTCATCAATTACTTCACATCGAAGAAACACGGATATGGCACGCTCACGAAGTTCAGCCCCAAGGGTGCTCTTCTGCAGTTGAAGGATTCGATCTGGGCGCTTCTCGTTCCGGTCATCATCCTCGGCGGTATCTACAGCGGTATATTCACACCGACCGAATCAGCGGTAGTCGGCATCGTCTACTCGCTCATCATCGGCATCTTCGTATACAAGGAACTGAACTGGAAATCTATCTGGGGCGCGTTCAGAGACACGGTGCTCATCAACGGACAGACGACATTCCTCGTCGGTCTCTCGCTCGGATTTGCGAGATACCTCACGATGGCACAGGTTCCGGCAGCTGTTTCGAAGGGACTTCTCTCATTCGACAATCCAATCGTCATCATCCTGCTCATCAACCTGTTCCTCCTTATAGTAGGCTGCTTCATCGACAACATCAGCTCCTGCGTCATACTGACGCCTATGCTACTGCCGATAGTTGTGGCGCTCGGGGTTTCGCCGGTCCACTTCGGTATCATCATGACGGTCAATCTCGCGATCGGGTTCATCACACCGCCATATGGCGCGAACCTCTTCTTCGCCTCCGCTATTGCAAACGTATCCGTCGGCAAGATAGCCGCAAAGGTATGGCCGATGATCATCGTCATGGTCGTCATATTGATGCTCCTCACCTTCGTTCCGGCAATCAGTATGGGACTCCTAGGCGACACGTCGCTGTGGACATTCCACGGATAGAGGGACACAAAACGCAGGATTTTTTGCGATAGGCAAGGCGCGTGAATGACGACGAGCTAAACGGACTCTTCGTCCGTGTGCGAGGAGGAATGAGCAGCAACGAAGACTATCGTAAAAAAGACAAGTTTTTAGAAAGGTTAGAAATGTTTGTTGCGGATACAGCCTATATAAATGGGCAAATATGGACCATGAGGAAGGAAGGCGAGAAAGTCTCTGCCATTGTGGTCTATGATGAAAAGATAATATTTGCGGGAGAAACGGACGAGGCGAAAAAATACGCAGTGAAGGAAACCGTAGATCTCGGGGGCAAACATGTGCTCCCGGGGTTCACGGATACGCACCTGCATCTGCTCCTCAACTGCATATCGCAGGAGAGAGTTGACCTCGCCGAAGCCACATCTATTGAAGAGATTGTCTCGAAGATGAAGGCGGAGTCCGATCCTGATGCTGAGTGGATACTCGGCGACAACGTACACATTGAAAGACTGGCGGACGGGAGGTTCCCCGAGAGGCTCGAACTCGACCAAATATCTGTGGATAAGCCAGTAATGCTGTATAGTTACTGCCAACACGCACAGATGGGAAATTCCCTCGCTATGAAACGTGGCGGTATCGAGGTGGGCACGGTGCCTGCCAACGAGGGCGAAATCGAATTTTATGAGGACGGGACGCCGAACGGCGTGATCAGGGAGACGACATATGCGAATTATCTCTCTGACATAATAGAGGCGGCGAGCAAGGATGCGGGTTACAGGAAAAAACTTCTGCGGAAGTATCTGCCGTATTACAATTCGCAGGGGCTCACGTCGCTGCAGACGTTCTCGGCGCTTTCGAACGACCCGCTCGAATACATCGACGAGTATTTTGAGCTCGATCGCGAGGGCTCTTTGTCCATGCGAATAGTCCTGAACGCGTCCGTAGATGTGCCGAACAATCTTCGCACGGTGTCGGGTTTCGGAAACAACAGAATCAAGCTCGGCGCAAAGAAGATATTTTGCGACGGTTCACTTTCGTCGCGGTCGGCGGCGCTATTTGAGCCCTATGCCGATGCGCCCGACGAGTATGGGATTTTGGTCGTGGACCAGGACGAAATGACTCGCGAGGTGAAAAACGCTTACAAGTCCGGCATGGATTTGGCTGTTCATTCCATCGGAGACAGGAGCATGGAAATCGTGCTCAATGCCATCGAGGCCACGCTTGAAGAGGCCGGTTACGAGCATCCTTCCGTCAGTTTTTCCGGTTCGCTTGAAGACGCGCCCGATGGATTTGCCTCGGCGGCAGAGGAGATATATTCGAAATCGGACAGGCGTTTTAGGATAATTCACGACATGTTGGTTACGCCCGAGCAGATAGAGAGAATCAGAAAGCTCCCCGTCGTGCTTGACGTTCAGCCGATATTCATCAGAAACTGGGTGCGTATAGCCGAGGATAGGCTGGGACCTGAAAGGGTGAAGCATCTCATGCCGTTCAAGACGTATATCGAGAGCGGGCTTCTTGTAACGGGGGGAACGGATGCGCCGGTCGAATCTACCGACCCGCTCATAGGCATACAGTGCGCCGTTACTCGTGCGGATCTCACTGGCTATCCTAAGGAAGGTTTCCTTCCGGAGCAGGCTCTGTCGGTGTTTGAAGCCGTGTCGCTATTCACGCGAAACGCTGCTTACTGCACGAGCGAAGAAAACATCAAGGGGACTTTGGAGTATGGCAAGCTCGCCGACTTCATCGTGCTCTCGGAAAATATATTCGAGATTTCACCAGACAAAATTGCGGAAATCGAGATCGAAAAGACCTATATTGGTGGTCAGGAAGTTTACTCCAAGTAGGTATAACCGCCCTGCTTTTCATTTCAATCTCCTTGATAAACGGCCGTCGGCAAACAGTTGCCGGCGGCCGTGATATTTTCTAATCACTCGTCGTCGAAAAGGTTGATGTATTCCGACGCCTTCAAATGCAGGGTAGCGTATTCAAACGCTTCCGGCGGCGTCCCATTCTGTATGATTTCCGTGAGCTCCCTATGCTCCAAATAAGCAAGTTTCATCCTCTCGGGGAACGCGAGAAAACGATACAGAACATCGTGCATCTTCTGATTGTAAGAGGCCGCTATCCTATCAAATTCCTCGTTCTTCATGTAGTTGATTATGATGAGGTGAAACTCGTACTCTAGGTCGCTGAATTCCGACTTGTCCCCATCGTTTTCGGCAAGTAGCCGTTGCATTTCTAAGTTTTCCTGAAGTTTTGCCACTGCGGCTTCGGCGGCGAGACCGGAATCATGCGTCAGTTGGGCACTACAAAATCCCTCTATAGCTCCGCGAAGCTGATAAAGGTTGAGAACATCCTGCCTCGTGGTAGAACGGATTCGATAACCCTTACTGGGAAATATCTCAATGAACCCCTCTTCCTCAAGCCTGAGCAAGGCATCTCTGACGGGAGTCCTCGATATGCCCAATTCGGAAGCCGTTTTGTTCTCGGAATAAAACTGGTCTTTGCTGAATTCACCGCTGAACACCTTCTCCCGCAGATGTTCATAAGCTCTTTCCTGTAGAGATTGATACTGTCGCGTTTTATTTTCTCCCCTTTCAATACATCACTCGATGACGGAGTGATATTGTAGTGTGAATACCGGTATACTGCATTGTATACAATACACCTTTTCAGCCCTCCGGTCAAATCGGGGTGCGCAAACTGCCGGTTTTCCGAGCTGCAAGCCACATAGCTCGGGAAACTGACGATTTCCGTAAAAAATCAGCCAAAAATCTGCGCAAATCGCCGGTTTCCCGAGCTCGACCCTATTCTCCTTCTATTTGCTGCGAGACCACCTTTTCCGCGTGATATTTCTCGCGCAGTTTCGGTTTCTCAATCTTCCCCGTCGGATTGCGTGGCACCGAGTCAAAAATGATTTGCCTCGGCCTCTTGTATCTGGGAAGCTCAGCCAAAAACTCCATGATGTCCTCCTCGGTCGCAGTCTTCCCTAGGTGAAGCTCAACGATGGCGACAGCCTTCTCGCCGATTCGCTCGTCCGGCACCCCTATCACCGCAACGTCCTTTATCTGCGGCATCTTGTGTAGATAATCCTCAATTTGCACGGGATAGATGTTTTCGCCGCCGGAAATGATGACGTCCTTCTTCCTGTCCACGAGGAAGATGAATCCGTCCTCATCCTCCATCGCCATGTCGCCCGTATAGAGCCAGCCGTCCCTCAGAGATTCGGCGGTGGCCTCTGGATTTTTGTAATATTCCTTCATTACTCCGGGGCCCTTGACGAGAAGCTCGCCAACCTTGCCGCGCGGGACATCTACGCCGTCCTCAGAAACGACTCTGGTTGACCATTCGTGTCCTGCCTTGCCGATGGCCCCGACCTTGTGAATATTCTCAATACCGAGGTGCACGGCGCCTGGCCCCAACGACTCCGAGAGTCCATAGTTCGTATCATACTCGTGGTGCGGAAAATGCTCCTTCCAACGCTTGATGAGGCTCGGTGGCACGGGCTGCGCACCGATGTGCATGAGCTTCAACGAGGATAGGTCGAGCTTCGCCACCTCCTCCGCATTTTCTTCCATATAAGATAGAATATCCCTCGCCCACGGGACGAGCAGCCAGACTATCGAAATTTTTTCCTGAGCGGCAACGGAGAGAATCCACCCTGGATTTGTGCCCATGAGCAGCACCGTCCGCCCGCCCGACATGAGGCTGCCGAACCAGTGCATCTTCGCGCCCGTGTGGTAGAGCGGCGGTATGAGCATGAACACGTCGTCCTTTTTCTGATGATGGTGTGTGTACTCAGTAACAGCCGCGGAGTAGAGTCCAGCGTGGTCGTGAAGGATAGCCTTTGGCATGCCGGTAGTGCCCGACGAGAAATAAATAGCCGCGTAGTCCTGCTCCGAGATAGTTACTTCGGGCTTGTCCTTGCTATATCCATCGATGAGACGCTCAAAGCTGATTGCGTATGAGGGCGTATCCTTTCCGAGGAAGATGAAGTCCCCTATGCCGGAAAGCTCAGGCAAAACGGCATCGACACGCTCCGTGAATTCGTGCGAAAAGAACAGAATTTTTGCGTCCGCGAGGTCGAGGCAATAGGCGATTTCCTCCGATGTATATCTGAAGTTGAGCGGCACCGCCAATGCCCCTGTCTTGAGTATTCCGAAATAAATGGGAAGCCAATCGATACTGTTCATCAGGAGAATCGCAACCTTGTCGCCATTCTTCACCCCGATTGAAATCAGATAATAGGCAATCCTGTTCGCCTTATCGTCGAATTCCTTCCATGTGAGTTCCGAGCGGAAATGATTGGAGTGGCCGCCTTCGACCAACTCGTATTCCTTCCATTCGAGATTTTCCGTATTTGCGTCGGCCGGATTCAGCTCGACGAGCGCGACGTCCTGCCCAAAATCGCGGGCATTTCGTTCAAGCAAATCAGTAAGTATCATTACACACCTCCAAAAACTACATAGCTACATTGTGCAAACGATATTATATCAGAATGAATAAGCAAAATTCAACGAATTCCTATGTTTCTGCAAAACGTCATTGCGAGCGAAGCGAAGCAATCTAGAAAAATGTTGCAATACTGGATTGCCGCAGCACTTCGTGCCTCGCAATGACGGCAACTCTGGTATAATCAATTTATGTTGAATATATACACGGGCAGAGAAAATATCGACAAGAACCGCTTCATGTTTGAGGCGATAAAGCCGCGCGGCGAAGCGGTTCTCCCCGACCCCGTCTACATCCTCGTCCCCGACCAGTTCACGCTTGAAACCGAGCGCTCCGCCTTTGACTACATGGGCGTCAAGGCCTTCGTCAACCCCATCGTGCTAAGTTTCACAAGACTGGCGGACCGCGTGCTTTCGGAATTGGGCGGAGGCGCCGAAAATTTCATCGACAAATACGGAAAATACATGCTCATCTCTAGCCTCCTATATGAAGACAAAGATGAATACGAAGTGCTGAAAAACATGGAGGATTCGTCCGCCTACATAGAGAAGATTTCGAACGTGATCATGAGCCTGAAAAGCCATCTTGTTTCGCCGGAAGACCTCAAAGACTACGCCGAAAACCTCGAGGAAGAAAGCCTACTCCGCCTGAAACTCGCGGATATTCAAAGGGTTTATGACCGCTACGAAAGCACCGTTTCAGCCGCACGCCCCGACGCGATGGACTACCTAAAGGCTTTTTCAGACAAGATTCCACTCAGTAATTTAATAGCAGAAGGTGAATTCTATATCAGCGGTTTCGACTATTTTTCACCTCTTCATATTGAAATAATAAAAAGTTTGGGCAAGAGTGCAAAGGGTGTTAACGTCCTGCTGACGGCAGAAAAGGGAAACAGCTTCTTCGCCCTGACCAACAACATAGCAGAGGAGCTAACAGCGGAATTCCCCTCCGTGGATTGCCACGCTCCGCTCGCAATGACAAAGCAGCCGTCATTGCGAGCGGGGCGAAGCAATCCAGCCGCCACAACGCAGCAACCGTCATTGCGAGCGGAGCGCGGCAATCCAGCTGTCATTTCGCAGATATCGGAAATATCCGAAACCTACTCCCTCGTGCGTCCGCCGGAGATTGCCCATATCGAGAAGGCCATGTTCAGCTTCCCTCTGCGGCCTTTCGAGGGCGAACATACCGGTTCACTCCGTTTTGCGCGCGCGAGGGATTTCTACTCGGAAGCGGAGGCTGCCGCGTCGGCTATATGCCGCCTCGTTCGCGAAGAAGGTCTGCGTTACAAAGACATCATCTTGCTCACAAATGATATGGAGGTCAGAGGAGAAATCATCAGGCGGACTTTCGAGAATTATGGGCTACCGACCTTCATGGATAGGCGCAGGGATATAGATCACAATCCCGTGCTAGAATACATACTTGCCCTGCCCGAACTTTTGGCGGGTGGGTTGCGGCAGGAAGACGTCATTCGCTGGGTGAAAACGGGGCTTGTCCCTATTGACATGGGGGCGATTTGCGAGTTGGAAAACTATGCGATTAAGTACAAACTCAGGGGTAGTGCTTGGGGCAATCCGCTTCGGAGACGGGACGGAGAGTATGACGACGAAACCTTTGAGGCAATAGAGGCCGCGGCGAAGCTCATCTCTGGGCAACTTTCTGAGCTTCGGAAGCTGTTTGGTGGTAGAAAGACGGCGAGGGATAGAGCGGACGGGCTCGAAGAATTCCTCACTGAGGTGGCGAGTTTGCCCGAGCGGATTGAGGAATATGCAGACGAACTTGAGTCCGCGGGATACTTTGAATACGAAAGTGAGATGCGGGCGGTCTGGGGCGTGGTTCTTGGCATACTCGACCAGATACGGAACATGACAGGGCGGGGTGGTCCGCCCGAAAAAGCTCGGCTTATGTCCATCGATGAGTTTGCTACTATCCTGAACGTTGGCTTCCAATCCATCAAGATTGGAGTTTTGCCTAGCAAAGCTGACAGCATCGTGCTTGGGACGATGCAGAGGACTAGGGTATCCGACGTGAAGGCTCTGTTTGTGCTCGGGGCAAACGACGGCGAGCTTCCGAAATTTTCCGGCACAGATGGACTTATCACCGATGTCGAGATGGAGGTTCTCTCGGAGAGTGGACTCAATATCGGAAGGTCTGACGCCACGCTTCTGATGGAGGAGCAGCTCGCAATTTACAAAAACCTCTCGAAGCCGACGAAACTTCTTTATGTGAGCTATAGCAGTTCTGATGAAGAGGGGGCCGCGCTCAGACCGGCTCAAATCGTGGGCAGACTGAAAAAAATGTTTCCGGACATCGAAGAGGAGAGCATAGGCGCGGCTGAGAACGCCCCCGATGAGTATCTTTGGACGCCGAAATCGGTCCTGCCGCACCTCGTCCACGCACTGAGAGAAACCGCTTCAGCACCCAAGCTCGGGAAAACGGCGATTTGCGTAGAAAAACAGCCATTTTTTGACGCAAATCGCCGGTTTCCCGAGCTTGAGGGGGTTTTGCCTGAAAAATGGGCCGACGTCCTCGCTTGGTTTTCGGAAAATGACCCCATTAGCCTACTTCCGATACGAAAGGCTCTGGGCTTTGAAAACAGAAAGGAAAAATTGGACGAGAACCTGCTGATGGAAATTCTGCCGACCGACGGCGAGGCCTTGCGGACTTCTCCCTCGGCAGTCGAGAAATACACGAGGTGTTCCTTTGCCTACTTTATGGATAGAGGCCTGCGCCTCCGCGAGCGAAGGGTTCACGAAATCGACGCGAGGAACATGGGCGAGCTCTATCACAAAGTCCTCGAAAACTTTGGGAAGGCGATGGACGAAGAAGGCAGGCCTGCCGCAGACGAAAACTCAAAATGGAATACGATGGAGAAGGAAGCTGTCCACAGTCTGGTTTCGGAGCTGTTCTCTGAAGCTGTAGCCAAGCAGGACGACGGTCTCTTCACGGAGCAGAAGCCTTCCGAATACAGGACGGCCAGACTCGAGAGCATATCCAAAGACGTCGCTTGGGCACTGACCGAGAGAATGAGAAATTCCGCGACGGAAAAAATCTTTTACGAGACAGAATTTGATAGGAAGGGGGAACTTCCTTCCATAGACATCGAAGCTGGCGGCAAGAAGGTGCGCATCGCGGGGCGCATAGACAGGCTGGACGTCCTATCGGGTGATTATGCCAAGATAATGGATTTCAAGAGCGGAGCTACAAAATTCAGCAAGCCCGATGTGGAAGCTGGCTGGCAACTCCAGCTCATGATTTATCTGAAAGCGGCCGCGGAGAAATACAAGCCAGGCGGTGTGTCTTACTTCAATATTACTGAGGAGAAGATTGACCTAAACAAGGAATTTCCGGACGAAATCCCGCCCAAGGAAGTAATCGAGGAAGCCTTGCTAAAAAAATATCAGTCCAACGGATTTGCGATAAAGGGTCTCGGCGAAAAGGTCAAAGGCGAGGCGGAATACGATCAGGAGCAGTTCTCTGAGCTTCAAAAAAAGGTGGACGACATCTTGGTCGAGGCGGCTTCAGGCATGGCGAGCGGCGTGGTGGAAGCGAAGCCCCTCACCGTCAGAAACAGCAAGGGCAACAAAAGTCACAGCGGTTGCGATTACTGCGAATACGTGGCAATCTGCAATTACATTGTGTAAATTACAAAGTGGCGGGGTCAATTGATGTACTATTCACAATATTTTTTCTTTACATTATTGACATTAAAACTTCATAGGAATACAATAGCAGGCAAAGCGAAATTGGAGATGTGGTAACATTTCGAAACTAAAAAGGGAAATAACATTATATACTATAATAGGGGCAGGGCTCACCGCGATTGTGTCGCTTTTGGCTATTGGTCCCCAACCGCTCTTTTTTTACGGTTTGGCTTTGGGCACTGTGGTGGCAATCGCTGATCTTCATGCACACGCGTGGATTGTCGAACGCTTCACGGATGCCGGACACAAGAGAATAGTTTTGGCGGGGTTCTTCGCCAGATACGCAATTCTGGGGGTAGTGTTCTTCATATCGACAAGGTCCGGACTCGTGTCGGCCATTGGAACAGCAATCGGATACATACTTCCAAAGATTGCACTACACGTAGCGTTGGGTATCGCGCCGACCATCAGAAGGAAGCTCGGCAAGGAACCGGAGACGCATTACGAAGTGGACAGGATAGAAAAATTTTTTATCAAGGAACCGTGGCTGGTTCTTTATAGAAATGGTAAGATATATAAGACACATAGAAGGCACAGAAGAGTGAAGGTTGTTGGTGTAGGGAAAGAAGAAGGACAAGAACAAGGACAAGGGCTGGATTCTGGGACGAGCCCAGAATGACGGACTTTGCAGAAAAAGATGACCGGAGGGAATGAATACTCATGGACGTCGGACCACGAATAATACTAAGATTTGACAACGGATTCTATATCACGGAAACGGCGATTTGGGCTGTGATTGTCGCAGTGGCGGTGGTAGCCTTTTGCCTCGCCTGCACCCGAAACCTCAAACGGGACCCCAAGGGTCTCCAAGCCGTAGCTGAGCTCATCATCGAATACGTTTACAGTTTCGTCAGGGATTCGATGGGGAAACGAAATATGGGATTTGCCCCATATATAGGAACACTCTTCATCTATTTACTCGTATGTAATGCAATAGGCCTGTTGGGCTTCAGAGCTCCGACCGCAGACCTCAACTTCACGGTTGCGATGGGTATTTTGGTGTTTTTCCTGATACAGATCAACTCCATGAGGGCAAAGGGCGTCGGCGGA
The DNA here is from genome assembly GCA_031261345.1 of Eubacteriales Family XIII. Incertae Sedis bacterium. Taxonomy (GTDB): domain Bacteria; phylum Bacillota; class Clostridia; order Peptostreptococcales; family Anaerovoracaceae; genus JAISKC01. The sequence goes on from JAISKC010000036.1 coordinate 85,177, forward strand.
TATTTCAAGCATTTCGCTCAGCCGTATCCCTTCATGATTCCAATCAACGTTCTGGAAGAGTTCACTTTCCCAATCAGTCTCAGCTTCCGAATTTTCGGCAATATCCTTGCCGGAGTCATCGTCATGGAGCTGCTGTTTGAACTGCTCGGGTTCGTTTCAATGGAGCTGCTACACCTACCTATTCCATTATTCCAGGCAGTTATCCCATTACCGCTCAACGCGTTCTTCGATATATTCGAACCGGCACTGCAAGCATTCGTATTCTGTATGCTGACGATGTCGTTCATAGAAAAGGCAAATGTCCTCCATCACGAGGATTAAGCATAGATTTGTAATTATTAATAGGTATTTTGAACAGGAGGAAGTAACAATGTCATTAGTAACACCGGAAGCTTTTATACTAGGATTGTCAGCCATAGGTGCAGGAATCGCGATGATCGCTGGTGTGGGAGTTGGTCTCGGTCAGGGTATTGCTACAGGTAAGGCTCTTGAGAGTATTGCCCGTCAGCCCGAAGCCAAAGGCTCACTTACACAGACGCTTTTCATCGGACTTGCAATGTCTGAGACATCGGTCATCTTTGCTTTGATTATTGCTATAGTCTTAGTATTCGTCAATCCGCTTAAGGGTATGCTGTAGACTTAGGCGCGGAATAAGCACGAATGCTGAGTTGTGGGTCAAGCTCACAATGACACGGAAGGAATTGATATGGAAGTAGTAGCCCCTTTAATAGGGTTGGACTGGACATTTTTGATGGTTCTCGTCACCTTTGCCGTCCTCTACCTCATACTGAAGAAGTATTTCTTTGAGAAATTACGAAACTTCATGCAGGCAAGAGAACAAAAGGTGAAGGATCAGTTTGACAATGCCGCGGCAGCAAACAAGCAGGCCGAGACACTTCTCTCCGAGTACAAGACGCAAATAGCAGATGTCGAGGCGGAGAAGAGAGAAATTCTCAAGGAAGGCAAGCAACTTGCGGAGCAGAGAGCGAAGGCGATTGTCGATGAGGCAAACGAGAGAGCGTCTGAAATCAAGAAGCAGGCCGAAAGAGAAATAGAACGTGAAAAGAAAGTCGCCATGGAAACCATGAAAGATCAGGTTGCATTACTGGCAATCTATGCTGCCGAAAAGATCATCGAGCAGAAGCTCGGCGAAAAGGAACAGCAGTTTATCATTGACGACATCATCAAGGATGCGAGCGTAGGCACATGGAATCACTGAGCGTACAGGCAACATATGGACAGGCACTCTTTGAAGCCGCTGTAGATGGCGGCAAGGTTGATTTGATTGCGGAAGAGCAAAAGGAAATCAGCCAAATCTTCAAAGAATATCCCGAGCTGAGAAAGCTCTTCGTCATTCCGACCATACCGGCGGAGGACAAGAAGGCTGTGGCGAGGAATATATTTGAAGGCAAGGTAGCGCCGGAGCTTCTGAATTTCCTCTACATTCTGATAGACAAGAGGAGACTTGGGGCGTGGGACGGTGCGGTTCGCCACTACGAGGAGCTAATCGACCAAAGGGACGGTGTCACGAAAGGCGTGCTTTACTCGGTCGTGCCCGTTGAAGACGAGAAGCTGAAGCAGTTTGAGGCAGACGCGAGTGCAGCCGTTTCAAAGGCCGTTCGGCTCGAGAACAGGATTGACAAGTCGCTCATCGGCGGCATTGTGATATATGTTGATGGAAAGCTAATTGATGTAAGTATCAGAAACAGGCTCGAGGGTCTGAAGCAGATCATGCTCGGTTCGTAGGGCAAGGACTGGATCCTGCGACTATGCGCAGGATGACGAGCAATGTGTAGTAAAAGAGGAAAAATCAATGAATTTAAAACCGGAAGAGATTAGTGCTGTAATAAGAGAACAGATAAAGAGCTACAAGAACGAGGTGGAAATTTCGGACTTTGGCTCGGTTATCCAAGTCGGTGACGGCATTGCCCGTGTATTTGGTTTGGAAAACTGCATGTCAGGCGAATTGCTTGAGTTCCCCGGCGAAGTTTTCGGAATGGCACTCAATTTGGAAGAAGAAAATGTCGGTGTCGTTATCCTCGGTTCCGATACTCATATAAAGGAAGGCGATGTGGTCAAGCCCACAGGCAGGGTCGTTGAAGTCCCCGTCGGAGATGCGCTCATCGGGAGGGTTGTCAACTCGCTCGGACAGCCGCTTGACGGCAAGGGAGCCATCGTTTCAACCGAGACCAGACCGGTCGAATTTGCAGCACCTGGCGTGCTTGCGAGAAAGTCTGTAACGGAGCCGCTCCAGACAGGTATCAAGGCTATCGACTCCATGATTCCTATCGGCAGAGGACAGAGAGAGCTCATCATCGGAGATAGGCAGACCGGAAAGACCGCTATCGCCGTCGATACGATACTCAATCAAAAGGGACAGGATGTCATCTGTATCTACGTCGCCATCGGGCAGAAGAAGTCCACGGTCGCGCAGATGGTGCAGAAGCTCGAGGACGCCGGTGCCATGCAGTATTCAATAGTCGTGTCAGCTACGGCTTCGGATGTCGCCCCGCTCCAATACATTGCCCCCTACGCAGGTGCGGCAATCGGCGAAAACTTCATGTATCAGGGCAAGCACGTCCTCATCATTTACGATGATCTTTCAAAGCATGCCGTCGCTTATAGAGCGATGTCGCTGCTTCTCAGAAGACCTCCAGGAAGAGAGGCTTATCCAGGAGATATTTTCTATCTCCACAGTAGATTGCTCGAAAGGGCTGCGAAGCTTTCCGACAAGCTCGGCGGAGGTAGCATGACAGCGCTTCCCATCATCGAGACTCAGGCGGGAGACGTATCGGCTTACATTCCCACAAACGTTATTTCCATTACTGATGGACAGATATTCCTTGAAACGGACCTCTTCTTCTCGGGTCAGAGACCTGCTGTGAACGCCGGTATCTCGGTATCCAGAGTTGGAGGAAACGCGCAGATCAAGGCTATGAAGAAGGTTGCCTCGACGGTCAAACTCGACTTGGCCCAGTATAGAGAATTGGCCTCGTTCTCGCAGTTCGGCTCGGACATCGACAAGGAAACCAAGGAAAGACTCGATCACGGTCTCGTGCTCATGGAAATCATCAAGCAGAGGCAATATAGCCCGCTTCCCGTAGAGCATCAGGTCATGATTTTCTACGCGGCAACGGAAAAATATCTCGACGACCTCCCCTTGAACACCGTGAAGGATTTTGAAAAGGGTTTCTATGAGTTCATAGATTCCGTTCATCCTATCGTGAGCGAGACCATCAGGGAAAAGGGTGCGCTTGACGACGAGGCTACGGCGGAGCTCAAGAAGGGCATCGAGACTTACAAAGCAGACTTCCGAAAAGAGAAAGGTGTATAATGGCCGGCTCAGCAAGTATGCAGGATATAAAGCGAAGGGTTCGAAGCGTTACGAGCATCGAGCACATTACCAGCGCAATGAAACTGGTATCTGCTGCCAAGCTCAGACGTGCCAAGAAGACTTTCGAGAATATGCAGGAATATTTCCACTTTGTAACGGACAGCATAGATGAGATTTTCAATAACGTTTCTGGTGTCGAATCCGATTACATCAGGGGCAGCCGCGAGGTCAAAACGACCTGTTACGTCATTGTAACCAGTAACAGAGGGCTCGCAGGCAGTTTCAATTCCAATATCATCAAGCTGGCTGAACAGGAGATGCAAAACGACCCCGAGACGCCGTATATCGTGGCGGTCGGCAGCAGAGGTAAGGATTACTTTGAACGACGCAGTTACAATATACTCAGTGAGTATATGAGCCCGCCGGAAAACGTTTCTTTTGTGGAAACCGGCGCTATCAGCAAGCCTATCATCGACCTTTATGACGAGGGCAAAATCGATGAGGTCGTGCTCGTCTATACATCGTTCATTTCGTCTCTCGAGCAGAGGCCCAGAACGAAGACCATTCTGCCGTTTGATGTTGAAACGGGGCGCGACGTCCTGCCCATCACGAAGCAGGTTGAGTATGAGCCGAGTGCTGAGGAAGTCTTGAATTATCTCGTGCCAAAGTACGTTGAGATAATGATATATGGAGCTATCGTTGAGTCCGCGACCTGCGAGCATGCGGCGAGAAGAATGGCGATGGAAAACGCCACGGACAATGCAAACGCGATGATAGAAGACTTGAACCTCTTCTACAACAGAGCGAGACAAGCTGCAATCACTAGCGAGATCACTGAGATTATCAGTGGATCCGATGCGATAAATAATTGAGGAGATTGTGAAAATGAGTAAAGGTTTGATTCATCAGATTATCGGTCCGGTTATCGACATTAAGTTTGATCAGGACAGTTTGCCTGAACTGCTTTCTGCCGTCAACATCCAGAGTGGGGACAGAAGAATCGTAGCGGAGGTGGCTCAGCATTTGGGCGACGACCTCGTTCGCTGCATCGCTCTGTCGTCTACGGACGGTCTTAGGAGAGGCATGGAGGCCGACGACACGGGTGCTCCAATCAAGGTTCCGGTCGGAACGGAAGTCCTCGGAAGGCTGTTCAACGTGGTTGGCGAGAACATCGACGAGAAGCCGCAGGTTGAGGGAGCTACGAAGCTGCCGATTCATAGGGACTCGCCGTCATTCGAGGATCAGGATACATCGGCAAAGATATTTGAAACGGGTATCAAGGTCATCGACCTGATAGCGCCGTATACGCGTGGCGGAAAAGTCGGACTCTTCGGCGGCGCGGGCGTTGGCAAGACGGTTCTCATTCAGGAACTCATCAGAAATATCGCCAGAGAGCATAGCGGCATATCGGTGTTCGCGGGCGTTGGCGAGAGAACGCGTGAAGGAAACGATCTTTATTACGAGATGATTGACTCGGGCGTAATAGACAAGACGGCTATGGTCTTCGGACAGATGAATGAGCCGCCTGGGGCCCGTATGAGAGTTGCTCTGACGGGACTCACGATGGCGGAATATTTCCGTGATGAAGAGGGACAGGACGTGCTGCTCTTCATCGACAACATTTTCAGATTCACACAGGCGGGCTCGGAAGTGTCGGCGCTCCTCGGCCGCGTGCCTTCATCGGTTGGTTATCAGCCTACTCTGGCAACGGAGATGGGCACGCTTCAGGAAAGAATTACTTCCACAAAGAAGGGCTCAATCACGTCGGTTCAGGCTATCTACGTTCCTGCCGATGACCTCACCGACCCTGCTCCTGCAACGACTTTCGCTCATTTGGACGCGACGACGACACTGTCCCGCGCCATCACCGAGCTCGGCATCTATCCCGCTGTTGACCCACTCGAGTCTTCATCGAGGATCATGGATCCACTCGTGGTCGGCGACGAGCATTACAACACGGCTCGCGAGGTGCAGGAAGTGCTCCAGACTTACAAGAGCCTTCAGGATATCATCGCCATCCTCGGTATGGACGAGCTTTCGGACGAGGATAAACTCACGGTTTCACGTGCTCGCAAAATTCAGAGATTCCTGTCGCAGCCCTTCGGCGTTGCCGAGCAGTTCACGGGTATGCCCGGAAAATACCTGCCCATCAAGGAGACTATTCGCGGCTTCAGAGAGATACTCGACGGCAAGCACGACGACATTCCTGAGCAACTTTTCCTCTTTGCGGGCGGCATAGACGAAGTCGTCGAGAGGGCGAAGAAAAATGGCTAATACCATAAGGCTTGAAATAGTAACGCCGGAGAAGCTCTTCTACGAGGGTGATGTCGAGATGGCGATCGCTCGGACAGTAACGGGCGACGAGGGCTTCATGGCCAACCACGCTTGGGCCTGCAAGTTGCTTTCGACGGGTGAGCTTTGGATAAAGGAGGCCGGTAGCAAGGAATACAGGATTGCGGCTATTTCTGGAGGCTTCATAGACGTCAAGGATGAGATCATGATTTTTGCGGACGCCGCTGAGTGGCCGGAGGAAATCGACCTCGCTCGCACGGAAATTGCGAAGCTTAAGGCCGAGGAGTGGCTCGAGAAGCATGATTTGGCTGACAGCGAAGCCGACGAGGTCGAGGAAAAGAAGGCGGCACTGGATAGAGCCCAAAACAGAGAAAACGTATCAAAGGGCGGCTCCGTCACCAGAAAATAACGCCTGCCGCTTTTGGGCAACCCCTTAGCAGAAAATAACGCTTGCTGCTATTGGGCAACCCTAACCAGAATACATAAGTTATAGAAAATACATAAACTATATAGAAGAAGTCTCGCAAAGTTTCACAGTGGGCTTCTTTTTTTACAATCTATTTAGCAATCCCTTGGCAATCTCGAGTAACCCTATGTTTTTCACATAAAATGGGCGTTATTGCGTGAATATTAGGCGTTTACTCGAGAATTACTGGCAATAGTGATGTGGAATCTCGAGTAAGTTGGCCGTATTCACAATTTAGTGCTTTTTGAGATATTCTCATCTAATTGGGAAATTTTGTACCGAAATATCTTCGTGTCGGTATTTTCTTCTCCGATAGAATTTGCAAAAGTTCTCCACTTTTCACTTCTCGCCATATGATTCGGATTACCTCATACCCTTGTGCTCGCAGCCTATCCTCGCGGATTTTTTCTTTGATAACCGCATCGGAGTCGTGACTTCTATATTTCACATAGCCATCCAGCTCAAGGACAACCTTTCTGTTGTGAAATTCCCATAGCATGTCAACGCGGCCAATGAGTCCTTTTGTATCGCGGATTTGAACCTGTTGTTGTGGCATTTCGAACTTACCTTTGTATATGGTCAACCATGCGATTGTCTCGAGTGCCGACTCGCATTTCGCTGAGGCGAATTCCAATAACGTGGTGAGGAGCTTCCCTTTGTGTATCCCCAGACGTAGCTTGAGATAGGCCAGAAACTCTTTTTTCGAGAACAATCCGAAGAAAAGACAGTGGTTAATCGAGACCAGTAGGGATTCAGGGGTGTCTGCTCTCGCCAAGTCACAGATTGTTCGGATTGGGCTGGCCACTGCTACGCCATCGATTATTGTTGCATTTGGATCGAGCGGACCAAAAAGCCACGTGATGTCATCTTTACTTTTTGTCCCTGTGCAGATACTGTAGGGGCTAAGGTCGTATTTCCCCAAGCGAGGTATTTTTCGAAATAGGCAGGAGCTCAACGATGTAAAAACTAAATGTTTGCGGCGCTTTGCAAAACTTAAGCACGAATCAAGGTGCCTCTCCTGTTCGGTTAACTGAAACCACTCATCGCTTTTTGCGAAAAAGTTCCCTAAGATACGTATATATTCACCATCATCGGTGCCATTAGTAAAATATTCCATTTGCATATAATACCAACAAATAGATTTCTTGTCAAGTTTTTCCACAAATTTAATACAAACTATTTTTTCGCACTTTTTTTCGCCTCAAATTCCCAAAGTAATTTTCACAGTGGACGAGGGGTGTGGAATCTATTTGAGAAATTTTCTGCTTGTATGAGCTTTTTTGTGAAAAAGGGGTGTTTCCTCGAGAACTTTTCGCTAAAAGGGGCTCAAATCTCGAGTAACCCGACGATATTCACAAAAAAGTGGCGATATTTTGTGAATAATGGGTATTTACTCGAGAATTGTCCAGTACTCGAGAATTTCCGGAAAGGTGAGGGTGTGGTATTTGGGAATGTTGCTTGCACCCCGTTTTATTTGCGAAATTCACAAAAAAGGGGCCTGTTTTTGGTGAAAATGCCGAATGGAACGGGATAAATGAGGAAATGGGACTGGGTGTGAATTTCCGCAGTTTCCCGAGCTGAACTGATAATGTGGGGTGATTTTTTGATATAATCTTCTAATGATAAACAGTAAGCAGAAAAAAGTAATGATTTTGGCACTTTTCGCCGGTGAGCTCATGATGAGGAGCGGGGCGGAGGTCAATCGCATCGAAGACACCATCACGAGGATTTGCAAAGCCTGCAAGATTGACTACGTGGAATGCTTCGCGACGACGACGGGGATTTTCCTTTCGCTCGACTCAGGGGACGCCGACGCCGACACGCACACATTCATAAAGAGGATACACAGCACCAGTATTGACCTCGACACCATCTCGGAGCTCAACAGTTTTTCGAGGGAATTCACGACGACGGACCTCAGTATCGAAGATGGATTTGAGCAGCTGAAGAAGATAAAGAGGAAGCCCAAATACAGTCTACTGATGAGGCTGCTCGGTGCTATTCTCGTCGGAGCTTTCTTCTGCCCCATCTACGGCGGCTCAGTATTTGACATGATGGTCGCCGGTGCGATTTCCGGCACCAGCTATCTTTTGTCAAATGCGATTGCTCGGCTGAGGCTCGCGTCGTTCATCGGTATCCTGATTTGCTGCGTGGCGGCGATAGGTTTGACCTTGCTCGCGACCACAATGGGCCTGACCGGAAGCGTTTCACCAGTAATAGTTTCGGCGACCACGATATTTCTTCCGGGTGTGGCGCTCACAAATGCGGCAAGGGACCTGCTCTCGGGCGACATGCTCGCCGGTGTCTCAAGGTTTGCCGAAGCCATTCTCATAGCTGTCTGCATAGCCGGTGGTGTCGGCTTGGGCCTTCACATCTGGCACCTTGTCGGCGGAACGATCGCCCCCGACAATTTGGCCGCATTCCCGCTTCCTCTGTTCATGCTGTTCGGATTTCTCGCGACCATCGGCTTCGGCCTGATTTTCAATGCGCCACAGAACAGGCTCGTCCCCATCTCCATCATCGGAGGAATTGGCATGGTGATTTTGGACTACATGCTGCCGGTTTACGGAATGGTCGCCTCCTGCTTTGTGGGAACGGTCGCAGTAACGCTTTGCGCAGAACTCTCCGCGAGGATTTTCAAAGGCCCAACCACTATATTCATCATTCCAGGCATCCTCTCATTCGTCCCCGGGGCACCGCTCTACAGGACGATGAGTAACTTCATTGACGGCGAATTCGACAAGGCCGTTTCGCAAGGGACGGAGGCCCTTTTGGTCGCCGGAAGCATGGCACTCGCCATCGTGCTCGTGTCCGCATTCGTCAGACTTACCGTTGCAATTGTCAGAAGGGTGAGAAATATCAGGCAAAAATTATGAGAATTAAGGGAGGAAAAACCACCTTTCGCGTGTCTGTACATGTGTAAGGGGAAAATCAGGGGGTAGAGAGGAAAATGACAAGTCCCAATATTGTGGAGTTGGCACGCAGAGCGAAAAAGGGTGACAAAGGCGCTTTTGAGGAGCTGTGTCTTGAGAAGCAACAGCAGATATTCTTCAGCGCATTCACGATGCTCGGAAATCACCATGATGCCGAGGACGTAGCGCAGGAGACGATACTTTCGATGTTCCGAAATATCAGTCGGCTGAAAAATCCGGAGGCGATAGAAGCGTGGATATACCGAATAGTCAGAAGCAGGGTTTCCACACTTTTGGCAAAGCGAACCAAATATAGGGAAGAAGTGAATATCGATGACGAGGATGTCCATTTCGACATCGCAGAGGAAAACAGGGACTTTCTGCCGGAGGCTTTTGCTGAGGACAAGGATGCAAGCGACCGAATTTACGAAATAGTGCGAGCATTACCGGAGAAAAAACGCGAAGTTATCATGATGTTTTACTATGACGATCTGAGTTACAAAGAAATCGCGGAAATCACTAAGTCGTCAATAAAAACCGTATCATCGAATATGTCAAAGGCACGGGTAATGATAAAGGAAAAGTTGAATTCAGAGAATATTGCGAAGGCGGCCGTGGCGGCCTCGGGCGGCTCATCGTCGGTGCTTGGGGAGATACTCAGGCAGCAGGCCAACGTGCATGCGACGCCCGAGATGATGGCCGCGCTTCAGGAGAGCTGGTTGCCGGCTGTCAAGGAGTCAAAATCTATGCCGGGGAAAAGTGCTCTCGGCGCAAAGGTTGTCGTGGTTGCGGTCGCGGGAGTAATGCTCGTATCCGGCGGTATATTTTCGGCCGTCTACTTTGGCGGTAACGGACAGGCAGAGGAGACTGTGACCAATTCCTTGGTGGCTACAGACATCTTGAAGGACCGAGATATAGTTTTCACAGGCGGCGACTGCGAATGCGGACACGTCAATCCTTCGGGAGCAGAGGTTGGAAATCTCAAGGACGGCGATGGTGAGGCGACTTGGGAAATCAGAAACGCAGATGGCGGGGATCTTATCGCGTCCGGCGCGGGAACGGATGCCGGAGGCATCATCACGGAGATGGTCAGTGCTGACAAAGTCGGAGATTATACGGTGTTCTTCAAGCTACAGGACGCGGACGGCAACAGCATCAATTTGGACAGAGCCTTCAAAATAGGCGTCCCACCAGACGGAGCTTTGTAAGTCAAGCTATTGCCCCAACATTTAATCGGTGGAGCAATAACACTTGTTTTTTATGAATTCATCAATGGTATCTACGATATAGTCTCGGCCAAAAGTGTGCAAAAGGTCATAGTTGTCTGTTAGATATTTGAATACGCCGTTGTTTTCAAAGAGGTGGAACAATTCAGATCCGGACAACTCATTTTCTGCCCGATATTCTTCGGCACAGAAAACAATGAATTCGCTGATAGCCAGCTTGGTCATCAAACAACCTCCGGATAGCGAAAGCTTTTGCCGTCAAGTTCCTTCAAAAGAAGACTGGCCAGCAACCGTTCACTAAAATGCCAAACCTTCAATTCCTCGTTTGACAAATCCTCAAACAATTTCGATGTGTAAACCAGTCTCATAGCCTCAATGAAGTTCGTTTCTTTTGCCTTTGCTATCTCTGAGATAAGGGTTGGAAGCAAGAGCCAAAGCGACGGGGCAAAATCAATAGCGTCTTGTTTTGTCATGATATCACCTTCTCGCTCCCTTCAAATGTCAGCTTTTGCGTAGCCTCTGCGGTTTTGAAAACATACTGATTGAACAATTCTCGAATCTTGAGGGATTGCAATGTTTGCTCCTTCGTGAGGGTCCCTCTTTCATAAAGACGCAATGTATCATATACTTTATCATTTGCCACGGCCCCAATTACCAAATCATATTTTGGTCCGGAATATTTTTTCAATCGATTTTCCTGCACGTAGTCGAGCCATTCTTCGTCTGCTTCGAGAAATTCCAGAACATTTAAGCTACTGTAAATTGTATCTAAATCTATCGTATACAAGTTGACTACCGGAGAATATGTGCTGTTTCTGCCGCTGACGATCGATGCAAATTTTTTCGCTTGGTCAAGATTCGTCGTTGTGTAAAACCCCGAACCAAAATCCAGACCACGTACTTGGTCAATAAGCTTGGGAACCTCCACAACCATATCGCTCCCGTGGTAGATAAGTATTTGCTTGACCTCAGATGACATGTGCTACTCCTTTTTCTTAATTCTAATTTACTTTGCCTGTTTACGCAACCTTACCCCCTTTTGTTGTAAGTCAAAGAAATTTCCCTGAAAACCGTTTTTTGCGCATTTTTTGAATATACAACTTTCGCAATTTCTTCAATGAAGGAAAGAATCCTTTTTCTGAATTGGATAATGCTTTTGCATCGTATTTTAACGAAAGAAGTTCAAGCGTGCACAACAAATCTGCAACCTGAAATAATTTATAATCGGATGGGAAAGCTTTTCTAAACTCCACATTGCTCAGTGCCGTACTGAAAACGGAAACTAATATCTTTGTCAAATCAAGTTGACCATTGTCATAGTATACAATTGTATTATCGTATTCTGAAAAAACCTCAGTGTTTTCAGTTAAAAATGCCGATAACTGTTTTGACAGCCTTGCTATGAGAAGAAGCGGGTCATCAATCTGCCTCTTTTCTACTATCAATGTCGTGTAGCTAAAGGGTATTTTCCTTGCAAAGTCAAAAATGCTGTCGAATATTTTCCTTCTTGTATTCGTGTCAAAATATCGATAATCGGACTCCCTGCGAATAAGTGGTCCTGCATGAATAGCCCGTTCTGGTATATCAACATAAGAAACAACACTATCCAAAGTTTTAATTTCTTCAGTCAAATTGTTTGATTGATCATGAAAAACCAATATGACAATGTAATATGGCGAAATATGATTGTATACCCCGCAATCGCCAGATTCATCTACGAATACGCTAAGGTTTCTCATAATGCCTCTTTCAAAATAAAAAAGGCGGGGAGTCTCCCCGCCGAAGGTGGACCAGGGTCTTCCGACCAGCCCAAACAGTACGAAATACTGTCCTATATAACAACAGTATATTCCCTAAAAGCGACCTTAGTCAAGGCTTCCCTTTTTCTGGATTGCTTCGCTTCGCTCGCAATGACAACAATAAATATACAAAATTCGCACCCTTGAGTAGTAACTACTATGGTGTATGGGGGGGGTGAAACTTTTTTTTGGGATAAGGGAGGAAAATTGGGTTTTGCTGTGTCTATATTAGGGTAAGTTTGAAAAATCCAAAGTTTTTTTCAAAAAAATGTTTAAATCGGATTTTTTGGGGTATATATAAAGTATAAGAACTTTATAGTTTGCATTTTGCAGAAGAGGGGGAAACCTAAATGAAAGTTAATTCAAATGTGAAAAAGTTATTGAGGAAAAGGGTGTCGGCAGTATTTTTGACTGTTGTACTACTCACTATGGCGATCGTTCCGTCTTTCGCTATGGCGACCGACCAACTGGAAGAAAATGCCAATGGGGGGGGGGTATGAATTAGCAGACTCTCCGGATATTGACAATGAACCAGATATTGACAATGAAACGGAACCAGAATTTGGAAGTGAACCCGAGCCCACTTTTGGAGCACTTTCAGAGGAGCCGTCTGAAGACGGTCAACAGGAAGAGGAAGCTGATGAGATTGCTATCGGAGCGCTCGGGGCCGGTAATATAGGCGACACCGGCACTTATAATAGTGTAACAATCACAGTCAACAGTTCCGGAAAACTTGACGTAGATGCCGGAGCATTCCCATATGGGGGACTCGAAACTGCATTAACCAATGCTTTAGCATCATTCAATGCACAATTTTCATCTTCAGATCCATATGTAGTCGCGGATATTAGCGATCTGGTTTTTGGTGTCACCGTGATCGCCGATGCTGACTTTTCATTTATTAAAGCATCAATGAAAGAAAGCCTTGAATCATTGGATATGCATTTAGCAAATAGAAGTAATAATACTATCCCATCAAATACATTCACGGGTTTCAAATTCACAAATGTGAGACTTCCGGATGCGATTACGCAAATTGCTGCAAATGCATTTCAGAATTGCGTAAACCTGACGAGCATTGATCTTGCAGGAGTAACTACGCTAAACCCGTATGCATTTGATGGGTGTAGCAAGCTTACAACTGTTTCCAATGCTGGTAGCATAGTAAATCTCCAAGGCTATGTATTCCGCAACTGCACAAGCCTTACAGGGCCTCTTGATTTGAGTGGTGTGGAGGGTGAAATTGCTTGGGATGCATTCCGAGGCTGTGCAAAACTTACGAGTATTACTGATAATGGCAGTAAACCGTTGAATGCAAACCTGAAGATTATACGCGGTAATGCTTTTTCTGGTTGTGCTCTTCTTGCAGATGAATTGGATTTGAGCAATGTTACAACTATTGAAGCCTATGCCTTTAACGGCTGTTTTGCACTCAAGAGCATTGGGTCATTGAACTCTGCTCTTACCTCAATCCCAGAGGGTGCATTTAATGGTTGCCACTTGATTGCAGACGAACTAGACCTAAGCAATGTTACAACTCTCGGGCCCTATGCCTTCAACGGATGTTATAAGTTAAAAAGTATTGGGTCACTGAGCGCGGCTCTTACATCAATCCCAGAGCATGCCTTTGATAGTTGTTATCTAATTGCAGATGAAATAGACCTAAGCAATGTTACAACTATTGGAGCCTATGCCTTTAACTACTGTTATGCGTTAAAGAGTATTGGGTCATTTAGCACGGCTCTTACATCAATCCCAGCGCATGTATTTGATAGTTGTTATCTGATTGCAGATGAACTAGACCTAAGCAATGTTACAACTATTGGAGCCTATGCCTTTCGTGAGTGCAACAAGTTTGAATTTGTTAAGTTTGAAAAAATAAAAACCATTGGTGATTACGCATTTTATCACTGCGAGGCTCTTATTGGCAAAGGTGTGACTACGCCAATAAACCTAGGAAGTGCAACCTCCATTGGTACTTTCGCATTTGCATTTTGTTGGGCACTTGATGGGACTATAGACTTAGGAAACCTAGCAACTTTAGGTAACGCAGCATTCGGAGCTTGTAAAATACTTGATGCCGTAGAAAACTTGGAAAAAGCTCCACTTAGAATTATGCCACAACAAGCATTTATTCAATGTGCAGAATTGAAAGAAATTAATCTGAGCAAAATAACAACTTTTGAATCACCAACGAGTACGTCAGGAGCATTTAGACAATGCGCATCTCTCACAACGTTGGATCTTGGCAGTGCCGTAACTATTGGGTACGGTACTTTTCAAAACTGCACTTCACTAGTAGGTGAAGATTCAAATACACCGCTCAATCTGAGCAAAGTAACTTCGATTGGGCAATATGCTTTTCAAAACTGCAGTTCACTTGACGGAAAAATTGATTTGGGAAGCCTAGGTGGTACTAATACCAGCCTTTATTCTGGAGCATTTTTGAATTGTACAAGCCTTGATGCAGTAGAAAATTTAGAGAATTCATCTCTTACTTTCATAGGCGCTGGCGCATTTGCTGGCTGCACATCTTTGGCGGAAATCAACCTCAGTAAGGTGAAAACTATTAGCGGTTCGGCATCTTCACCTTACGGAGCATTTGACGGATGCGTATCGCTCACAGAGTTGGAACTTGGCAATGTTGAAACTATTGGTGTTAGGGCTTTTTATAACTGCAACAGCATCGTTAAAGTGGAAAATTTAGAAAAATCTCCGCTTACGAGTATAGGAGCCGCCGCATTTGCCGGTTGTGAATCTTTGGCTGAAATCAATCTTAGCAAGGTGAAGACTTTCCCATATGCTTCGAGTCCAGGCAATGGAACGTTTGAAGAGTGCCTATCACTCACAGAGGTGGATCTTAGTAGCGCAACCAGTTTTGGTGATAAGACATTTTTGAATTGCCGTCTGTTGGAAAAAGTTACATATCCGGCGACTGCCACCTACGGTGCAAAGGCTTTCCAAAGTAATGCACAACTTTTCCTAAGTGGGTATCCGGCAGGCACGTATTACGGCAATGCTCCAGCTACGCTATTTGGAACCCAACACCCAATCGTGCACTTCTCACTGTCCTCGTACGAAGATGATATAGTTTATGGCGATACGATGAAGACGGCAGCTGAACTTGTCCAACTGAAAACTTATCTTAAGGATAATGATAGTGATCCTTATACGGATATTGATTATAAAGATATCTTCACATTTAATAGCGGAAGTAAGCCTGCATGGCTTGCGACTGACATCACGAGTGCAAATGCAACTCCGACCTTTAGAAATGATGAACTGACATATGATGAAGATGATGTAGACACGACGAAGACTTATACATTCACTATCAATGCACCGTTTGAAGTCGTGGCTCCTGTCATTAGTAAGAAAACGCTAGCTGACGTGATGACACTTGAATACAAGATAAATATTGCTGCATCGACCGACGATGTTAGCGGCAAAATCTACAAGGACATCAATGGAAATGGGACGTATAACGACGGTGTAGATACTTATTACGCGAGTAGCGACGTGCTGGAAGTTGGCCTTTATGCTCCGGACGGTTCTGATTGGATTCTGGCAGATACTGTGACTGTTTTAGATGGCGGACTCTATTCATTCGAAGGTGTTGAAGAGGGAACATATCGTGTGAGCCCAATTGTTTCATCTTCATATACGGGAAGCACTTCGGCGGAATTCAGCGTATCGGCTATTAGCAAAGACAATAAGGTCATTGACGATCTCGGAGTGAAGGCGAATGCAAAGCTCAGTGCTGAGTTCATAAACCAACTAGGCACGACGATTGGAACTGCAACTGTGTATTCAGAAGGAACAACATTACTGCAAGACCTTTCATCTCCCGTTTCTATTACGGCTGTGCAGGCTTCAACGGGGGATAGACGTGATGTCATGATGACCGATTACGAGCATTACTCAGTTACGAATGCTGATGTGGGAACTCATACCAAGACGGTGGCGTTCGATTTCGACGACCCCAGTACGTTTGACCAGACTTTGACTTTCGAATTGCAGGGCAACACGTATACGCTTTCGTTCAAGTCAAACGATGGCAAGGACGACACCATAGATTCGGTCTCGCGCGTATATCCGGAGAATACGATTGGAAGTTACCCCGCACCCGACCTGTCCGGTCGTGAGTATGTAGGTCATACATTTGGCCTCATAAAGGGTGCTGGAAAAACTTACTGGAATACAAAAGCGAATGGTACAGGAGTAGAATATACCACACCATTTGTGCTTACAGAAAATACGGACATCCATGCACAGTGGCAGCTCAACTCGTATACCGTGACATTCGTAGGTCATAACGGAAGCACGATTTCTACGCAGAAGGTGAATCACGGCTCCGCTGCGAGCAAGCCGGCAGATCCTACAAGGACTGGCTATGGCTTCACAGGTTGGGATACTGACTATAGCAATGTTACTAAGGATTTGACAGTCACAGCACAGTGGCAGATCAACACGTATACGGTAACGTTCAGTGATTTTGACGGAAGCACGATTGCTACGCAGAAGGTGAATCACGGCTCGGCGGCGACAGCACCGAACGATCCTGCGAGGGAAGGATATACATTCACCGGCTGGGATACGACCTTCACGAACATTACTGGAAATATCACAGTGACGGCGACGTATACGGAAATCATAGCCACGCCTCCGGAGATCGGAGATGGCGGTGGAACGGGCACCGAAGATGGCGGAAATACCGGAACGGGTGATGGAAACAACAACGGAAACAACAATGGAAACGATGGGGAAGTTGACGAGGATATCGATCCTATTCCGGAGCCTAGGTCAAACAATCCGGAGCCTGCGACGACTACCAATGGTGCGGGTGAAGCAGCTGCGGCAACGGCTACTCAGTTTGCGGAGTTCAGCCCTGAAGATCAGGTGAGGCTGGAAGCGCAGACGGGCAACCCCCTCTCGGATCTCGCAAACGGCAATGTGCCACTCGGCGGACTTTATGCCAAGAACGCATGGAGCTTGCTATCGGGCATCGTATCTTTGGCGGGCATAGTCATTTCGGCTATCATCGCAGTGGGTGCATTGGCAAGGCGTCGCAGAAACAGCGAACTCGAGAATATCGGAACCTATGGGTATGAGACCGAAAAGAGTGGCAATGGCGGAAGGCTGCTTGAAGTCTTCACGGGCCTCGTGGGTATAATCGTTATGGCTGGTTGGCTTCTGCTTGAGGATTTCTCGCAGCCGATGGTTTGGATCAACAACTGGACGCCGTTCGTCGCCGCTATCCTGTTGGTTCAGGTTGCACTGCTCATACTTTACAAGGGCAAGAATGCAGGCAGAGACAGGGAGGCGTTGGAAGCTATAGCGTAGGCATAGGCCATAATAGGCCATAGGTCTGGCTGGTATCGGGAAAGCCCGAAATATGCCGACAAGTTAGATTTTAAATAAAGAAACCCTTTGAATCGTCAATTTGCGTAGAGAAACAGCCAGTTATCTACGCAAGTTGGCGTTTCGGAGGGTTTTCAAGTATTTCAAGTGTTGTAAAAATATACCTTGACATAAAATACCATTACTGATAATATTACCTAAATGCTAGTTATTGTATATAGGGCTATTGTTGTAGTAGAATAAAGGAGAATTAATGTCAAAGGAATTGTTATCGTTAAAGTTGGATTATGTTTTCAAAAGGATTTTCAGGGAGCACAACAGCTGTCATTGCGGGCTCCGACCCGCAATCCATGTTTGAAAATTATGGCACGGGAATACTATGTTTATATAATGTCGAACAGAAAGAATGGAACTATATATGTTGGAGTAACAAACAATATTACAAGGCGTGTATATGAGCACAAGTTTTGCGAGTTGGGCGGATTCACACAGAAATACGGTTTACACAAATTGGTTTATTACGAAAAGTATGATGACATCTACATTGCCATTGAGCGAGAAAAGCAGTTGAAAAATTGGAAACGTGCTTGGAAGATTGAACTAATTGTTGCTATAAATCCACAATGGGTAGATTTAGGATTGACGCTAATGGATTGCGGGTCGGGGCCCGCAATGACAGGTTGAGATGGTTGAAGTTTATCAGTTCGACGGAGGAGAGTGAGATGGCAGAACTTGCGGAAAAGAACCCTCAGATAAGGAAGGCAACGGCTGTGCTCAAGGAGATGAGTGAGGACGAGGCG
>JAISKC010000037.1 GCA_031261345.1 Eubacteriales Family XIII. Incertae Sedis bacterium
GCCAAAGACCTTACTATTACTGATAGATTTCATTCTTTCTTCCCCGCTTTCTAAAATTAAAACTAAAAAATACGACTCACATTATTAAGGTGTATACTTAACTTATACCCAATTTTCCGAACTTTAAACATAAATTAGGAAAAATTTTAGTAAAATTCTTATGAAGTCCCCAAATTTCCCCAATATCAAAAGCCCGACATATTTTAGACGCACTAAAAACAAAAATACTGCCGTTTCCCAAAAAAAATCTAAGAAATTTACACAAAGGGACGTTTCGTTTGTGTAATCGCACATAAATAAATATACAGAAAAATACAATTTGACTTAATGAAATGGGGTGATATACTAAAAAGAATAAAGGGCTACCGCTCTTGCATGGCGGTATCGTCCCTAAAATTTGGGTTTACGAGACCGTCTCCATCAAAATTGATGAGGCGGTCTCGTGTTATTTACGCCTGTCTAACGACAGGGCGACAACAGCAATAATGACCAGTGCAAAAGCGAAAAGATCGCTATAAGTCACAAATTCAGTCATATGCGTCACCCCCTTTCGGAAAGTGAACGAAACCGCTAAGCGGTAGCCAAATAGAAGTATACCACAATTTTGACCATTGCAACCATTTATTTACAAAATTTGAATAATTTTTAATACAATTAGTTATTTTAAAAAAAGGCTTGACAGAAATTTCCAATGTGATATACTTTCCTTAAATTAACAATTATAGTATGTTTTTACTATACATCAAATTTTAAGGAGGAACTAATATGTCATTTTGTAGCAAGTGCGGAACAGCAGTAAAAGAAGGGGCGAGCTTTTGCCCGTCATGCGGAACGGGTATGGAAGCGCAAGGAGGGGCACAGCAGCTTTATACGCCGCCGGTAGCGAAGGCTGAATATTCAAGCCCTGCGGAGGACGCGGAGGTCAACAAGGTCTGGGGGATTCTGGCGTATATCATATTTCTCATCCCAATGTTCGTGGCCCCAAAAAATTCAAAATTTGCACGGTATCATACAAATCAAGGGATTTCACTCGTCATCGTGTGGGCTTCCTTGTCAATCGCCCTGAGCATAGTTTCAGGAATTGCCTCGGCCGTAACCGGACATTCGGATGTCTACCTCTACGGCATAGGCTGGGGCGTAGTCGCGATATTCGGAATCATAAGGATTGCCCTCACGGTCTCAATTCTGGCCCTTACAATCACGGGCATAAGCAACGCCTACAAAGGAGAGATGAAGCAGCTACCGATCATAGGCAAAATCAACCTCCTAAAAGTGTAACGATATGGTTGACAATAAATTACACCGTAATTATACTGTAGCTATAGGAGCATTGCGATTTGAATGGGATCAGAAGAAGAACAGTAGCAATGTTTCGAAGCATAACGTTTCGTTTGAAGATGCTCTTTCAGTTTTTTGGGATCCATTTGGTACAGCCATTCTTGATCCGGACCACTCTGATGACGAAGAACGATATATTTTTATAGGTATAAGCTCGACGATGAAGTTGCTAATTGTTTGTCATTGCTATACTGAGCAAGGGGAAGCAATCCGCATTATTTCTGCAAGAAGAGCAACAAAAATCGAAGAAAAGGATTATGGAAGGAGAACAAATGCGAGACGAATATGATTTTTCAAATGGTCGACCCAATCCCTATTTGGAAAAGATGAAGCAACAGGTCACAATAAGGCTTGAGGCTCGAACCGTCGCCTACTTTAAGGAGCAGGCCGCCGTAACAGGCATACCCTATCAGCAACTGATCAATTTCTATTTGAGCGATTGTGCTTCCAATGGAAAGAAAATAGCAATTGTCTGACCGACGTTAGCAAGAGAACCTACGCAAGATTACACAAGGGGCTTGCACTCTTCATGCCAAAGGCTGTAAAATTAAGGCTTACTTATTGATTGTTTTTGGAGGGATGTAATTTTATGGCTGTCAATCTTAAGGGACGTAGTTTTCTCACACTTATGGATTTTTCTGCGGAGGAAATCCGCTATTTGATAGAGCTTGCAAAGGATTTGAAGAAGAAGCGGCAGCAGGGTATCACAGGCAAATCGCTTGCTGGCAAGAGCGTGCTGCTTATTTTCGAAAAGACTTCTACACGCACGCGAAGTTCTTTTGAAATCGGCGCTGTTGAAGAGGGTGCTCATGTAACATTCATCGGCCCAGGAAGTTCGCAGTTCGGAAAGAAGGAGAGCGTCTGCGACAGTGCGAAGGTATTCGGCAGATTCTATCACGGCATCGAATATAGGGGCTACGCGCAGAAAACGGTCGAGGATCTCGCAAAATATTCGGGGGTGCCCGTCTGGAACGGCCTGACCGACGACGACCACCCGACGCAGATATTGTCGGACATCATGACCATTGAAGAAAATTTGAGAAAGCCGCTTAGCGAGGTGAAGGTCGTCTTTTGCGGCGACATCAGAAACAATATGTGCTATGCATGGATGTACGGCGCCGCAAAGCTCGGGTTCAAGTTTGCGGCTTATGGACCAAAGTCACTCGCACCCTCGCAGGCTGTTTTGGACAGGGTCTACCCTGTAGCAAAAGCGTCCGGCGCCGTCATTGAGTGGGGCGATGATGAAAAATTACTCGAAGGCGCGGACGTGATATACACCGACATCTGGTCTTCTATGGGTGAGGAGGACCTCATACCGGAGCGGGTCAAGCTACTATCTCCGTTCAAAATCACGCCGGAGCTGATGAGCAAGACGGGAAATCCGAACGCTCTCTTCCTGCACTGTCTGCCGGCCTTCCACAACTTTGACACGGGTTTGGCCAAGGAGCAGTATGAGCTCGGCTACGACATAAGGGAAGTCTCCGAAGAGGTCTTCAGCGGCCCAAATTCGGTGGTTTTCGACGAGGCGGAAAATCGCCTACACACGATCAAGGCTGTCATGGTGGCTACGCTCGGGGAATGACAGCTGCTACTTCTGCGCTTTCAGAAGGTCCCTGATTTCGTTCAAAACATCAAGCTCTGTCGGGTCCGGAGCGGGCTCATCCTTTGGCTTCGAGAGTCTGTTCATTACTCGAACGACAATGAATATAGACAGCGCTATCACGAAGAAATTTATCACCGCTTGGATGAACGCGCCGTATAGTATTGCGTCCCCATCGCCAAAGCTGAACATCATCTTCGAAAAGTCCTTGCCGGCCGTCAAAAGCCCCACAAGCGGCATGATGAGATCTTTCACAAAAGAGTTCACGATATTTCCGAAAGCGGCACCTATTACGATACCTACGGCCATGTCCACAACGTTCCCTCTGAGTGCAAATTGCTTGAAATCATCGACGATTCCCTTGTGTTTTTTCAGGTTTGCCTTGATTATTGCCGGATTTACATCAATATCTGCCATTTCTTTACCTCTTTTTTACATTCTCTTAAAATCAAACTCTACATTTTTATGTTATACTTTCTAATGGTATGATACATTAAGACTATTTGGCAATCAATGCTTATTGAATTATGGTGATTTGATTTGGAAGAAAACAACAACACGGAAAAGGCTGCACAGCTCGAAATCAAAAAGCTTACCCGCAAGATAGGTCAGCTTGAGTCTATCATTGAGCGCAACAAAATATCGGGATTGGCCAGCAAAAACCTGAACCAAGCCAAGGATGCCGAGCAGAAGAAACTCTACAGGTATATGGATTTGCTTCTGGACAACAGCCCCGATATGATGCTCATTTTTGACGACGAAAACAAGCTCGAATACTGCTCCGAAGTCTTCACCGAAAAGCTGCACCTCACGTCCTTCGACCTGATCAAGGGGCACGACTACAGTGAAATATTCATGCTGTTTGCGTATAGGGATCGCCTACAAAGATTGATTAGTAATTTCGACAGGGCGTTGGAGAAAAAGACCTCCGTTTCCTTTGAAGAAACGCTCGACTTTGACGGTACGGGGGAGATGAAGTTTTTCAAGATAAGTTTTTCCCCGATGTTTGACATCGCAGGGAAGATTGAGGGTGCTCTTCTGATTTTCCACGATGTAACCGAGGAGAAGATGGCACAGGATACGGCGGTGCAGGCAAACTCGGCAAAATCCGATTTTCTTGCGAATATGTCGCACGAGATGCGGACGCCCATGAACGCCATCATCGGCATGACAAGCATAGCCCAATCCACACAGGACGTAGACAGAAAAGATTACTGTCTGGAAAAAATATCGGATGCGGCATCACATCTTCTGGGTATCATCAACAACGTTCTGGACATGTCAAAGATTGAGGCCAACAAGCTCGAGCTCTCAAACCACGACTTCAATTTCGAGCATATGATGATGAAAATATCGACGGTTCTTGCCTTCTCCATGAGCGAGAGGGACATCAACTTCACAGTGAAAATAGACCCGACTATTCCGGCTTTCGTGCACTCTGACGAGCAGCGCCTATCTCAGGTTATTACCAATTTCCTGTCAAATGCCACAAAATTCACGCCCGAGGGGGGCAGCGTCAAACTGATAGCGAGCAGGGTCGGAGCGGACGACAGCAAGGATTTGAATTATCTGAGGATATCCGTCAGCGACAATGGTATCGGCATTCCGGAAGATCAGATGGAAAAACTTTTCGTTTCGTTCGAGCAAGGCGACAACAGCATTTCGAGAAAATACGGCGGAACGGGGCTCGGACTTGCTATTTCAAAGCGGATTGTCGAGCTCATGAGCGGCACACTCAGCGTTGAGTCCTCACCGGGAAGAGGCTCGACATTTTCGTTCATCATCCCCGTCAAGAAGGGCGAGGGCGTCTTTCATTCATCATTACCAGAAGGCATTACGTGGGGAAATATCAAGGTTCTCGCTGTGGACGATTCGCAGGAGGCGCGGGACTATTTCCAAAACACCGGAGAGGTTCTCGGCTTCAACTGCGATGTGGCGAAGGATGGATATGAAGCCCTCAGCTTGATGGAAAACGCCGAGGCAGACGAATACAACGTCGTGTTTGTCGACTGGCGGATGCCGGGCATGAACGGGCTTGAGGTCGCGGAAAAAATCAAGGAAAAATACAAGGACAAGGTCGTCGTTATCATGATTTCCTCGTCCGAATGGGGCGAAATTGAAGAGGAAGCGAGCAGGGTCGGAGTCGATGGCTTCATACCAAAGCCGCTCTTCACCTCCTCGCTCACGGACTGCATCAACAACGTTCTCGTTTTCGACGAAAATCCCATCGTTCCCGCCAAGGCGGATGCGAGTATTTTCGACGGGGTGCGCATACTTTTGGCGGAGGACGTGGACATAAACAGGGAGATAGTGAAGGGCCTTTTAGAGGACACCGGCGTCATCATCACCGAGGCTGAAAACGGGCAGGAGGTCGTGGATAAATTTTCCGCAAATCCGGATGATTTTGACATCATATTCATGGATATTCATATGCCCATCAAGGACGGCTACATGGCGACCAGAGAGATACGGGGGCTCGAAATTCCCCGCGCCAAAACCATTCCAATCCTTGCAATGACCGCAAATGTGTTCAGAAACGACGTCGAGAAATGCTTGGCTTCGGGCATGAACGACCATGTGGGAAAGCCGCTCGATGTGGGCGAGCTGATTGAGAAAATGAAGAGGCAACTAGCACTTTCGGGGAAGTAATCTATGTGGAAAATCAGGCATGTTAAGAAAGCGGCGAGGCACCACCTACGCAAAAATTATTTTCAGGCCGTTCTCGTCTGCTTGATAATTGCGTTTGTTATCAGCGGCCCATTTTCAATTTCCGAGACTGTGAAGAGCGACCTCACTATTCTTGAAGATGTTGCGAAAAACTCAAAACATTCGCGCATAAGCAAAGCGGCGGACGACCTTGTGAATGCGGCGACAGATTTCCAGAAGGCTACCTCTATCGGCGATGATTCGGATGCGGGGGTCATATCCAATATCTATACGAAGGTACAAAAGTCCGGCGGCATCGTGCGGGGAGTATTTCATGCTGCGAGCGTGAACTTTTCCAACAAACATCTTGTCAACAAGGTCGCGGGCGTACTCGGCGTGGGATTGGCAGGCTTCCTGTATATCTTTTTCGGCGCTGTGCTCCAGATTGGAAGAGCCCGCTTTTTCCTCGAAAGCCGCTTGTATACGAGGACTTCGGGGACGCAAATTTTGTTCATTTATAGGATAAAGCGCGGACTTCGTGCGGCGGCTGTGATCGTTTTGAAAACCATCTTCATGTTTTTGTGGATGTTCACCATTGTCGGGTTCCCAATCAAATATTATTCTTACTATCTCGTGGAATATCTCTTTGCCGAGAATGCGGATATCCCACCAAAGGATATTTTGAAACTTTCGGCGAGGCTCATGAAAGGCTCAAAGTTCAAGGTCTTCCTGCTTGACCTGACCTTCATTTACTGGCACCTGCTCTCTGTCACAACTTTTGGTATCGTGAAATACGCCTTCCTCACCCCCTATATTTCGGCTTCGAAGGCTGAACTTTATGCCGAGCTTCGGCAGCGGGCCATAGATGGCAAAATCGAGGGGTATGAGCTTCTGAACGATGATGCTCTGTTTGAAAAGCACGAATACATCTGCGCCGACGACGAATTTGAGGAAAAGTATCCGAATTTCCTCCATCACATTCCCATCGTGCAGCATCGGCGCTGGGTCAATGTGGAACCAAAGGAAAGCTACACGCCGCTCAATCTGATTTTGATGTTCTTCCTCTTCGCCTTCGTCGGTTGGGTTTGGGAGTGCGCTCTCGCATATATTCAGCACGGATTTTTCGTCAATAGGGGCATGCTGTACGGGCCATGGATCCCCATTTATGGTGCCGGCGGTGCGGCTATACTGCTTCTGACAAATCGCTTCAACAAGAAGCCGCTCAAGACGTTTTTCCTGACCGTCCTTGCCTGTGCTATACTCGAGTATGGGACGGCGACGATCACTTGGTACACAATGCATGAAAAATACTGGGATTATTCGGGGTATTTCTTCAATATACAGGGGCGTATTTGCCTCGAGGGGCTCATGGTATTTGGCCTTGGCGGCATGATGGCGATATATTTTCTCGCCCCTATCATGGACAATCTGCTGAACAAGATACCTCTGCATGCGCGGCAGGGTATTGCAACAGGGCTTTCCGTCCTATTTGTCACGGACGTAACGATAGCTCATTTCTATCCACGGACAGGCAAGGGGCTAACCTATGATAATTGATTTTTTTGCCGGTGCTTTAGGTGCCGGAGCCATCGAGATTCCCGAGCCGCTCATACCCGATGCGGCGTCAATGCACTTCAGCATCGGTTGGATCATCACGTTTGCGGTCATACTTCTCGTCAACCTCATCTCGCCATTTCACTATATTCGGGCACAGTTCAAACATCACCTTCGGGCCGTGCATATCGGTTTGGTGGTCTTTCACTTTGCGCTCGCTGTCCCGTTTGTCATCTACTTCGTGAATTTCTTTGCGGGACACTCGAAGGAACCCTACATGGCCACGCTCATGTATTTTGCGGGCTTTTATCTCGTCTATATGTTCTATGCCGGCACGCTCTATCTCTTCTGGGATATCGGCCGCTTTGCACTTCGGCTATTCAGCAAAAAGCGGAAGCGTGAGCCAAAATTCAGAAAATACAGCGTCCTTATCACGTCAATCATCTTGGCGTTTTCCGTTGCGGCGGCGGGGACTTCTCTCATCTTCCCGCACCATATTTCCATCACTGACTATGACGTTACTTTGGATAAGAGGGACTCCACTCTGTCCAGCATGAAGGCTGTCTTCATCTCGGATTCTCACATTGGCTCGGCTGTTCGGGCGAGAGAAATCGACGAGATTGTCTCGGATACTATGGCTCTGAACCCCGACATCATACTTTTCGGCGGCGACATCTTCGACGAAGGCACTTCCGACTATCTGAAAGAATATACGAGCAAGGCGTTTTCGAAACTCTCTGCAAAATACGGCGTCTACTTCATTCTCGGCAATCACGATGACTACACGGGCGACACGGAAGCTGTCCTCTCGTATTTTGAGAAGGCAGGAATAGAGGTGCTCCTCAACGACACGATACTCATTGATGATGAATTTTATCTGATTGGACGCGAGGATCATCCTTCGCGGCGAAACGACCTCCCCGATCTCGAAAAGTCAATCACGAAAGACCTTCCGGTCATACTGCTCGACCACAAGCCGCTTGTTCGCGAACTGAAGAAATCCGACTTGGTTGAACTTCAGATTTCGGGGCATACTCACGATGGGCAAATCTATCCTGCGAGCTGGGTCACGCCGACATTCATCAGCCTGAACTATGGTCTGCACAAATACGGAGACACGCAAATCATAGTATCGTCCGGCGTCGGCGGCTATGCTGTCCCTGTGCGCCTAGGCAGCCCCGCCGAAATAGTAGAAATAGGCATCACCTTCCAATAGCATTACTCCAAATCGTCTAGGGTGAAGGGTTCCTCTTCTACGTCGCCGTCAACATTTTCGGGTTTTCCGGCTCCCACCGCCGTTCCGTATATCTTCGTCTCCGGCCCTACTACCGGCGTGAGTTTTTCCGATTCCGCCTGAATCTCCCGCCTCAGCCTTTCCTGCTGTTTTTTCTTGTCCGAAGCACGCTTTTTCGCCGCTTTCTTCATTTTGTTGTTTTTCACAGCTAACACAATTATTATAATTATTGCGGCAATTCCAACAACTCCGCCTATCACCCACTTGAGGATAGTGGCGAGGGCTATGCCACTTTCGCCTATCACAAAGGTGATTGTCTCTGTGAGTGAGTCCGCCGTGACGGTAACTTCCGTAGTCCCTTTTTTCGTCGCTATGAATTCACCCGAGTTGTCGAGCGTGGCGACCTCAGTGTCGGATATTTCCCAAGTAACGCTGCCAACCTTCGAGCCCTCAGGCGCAATCACCGCCGACAGATGCAGGACATCGCCGACCTTGATTTCAAATTCACTCTGATCCTTCTTCTTAGTTATCTCCCTTATTTCGATTGAAATGCTCGTCGCCTCGATGTCGCGAACCTTTATCAGCACGGAATTTCTCATGTCTCCGCTTATCGCCGTTATCTCAACTGTGCCTGGCCCGACCGCCGCAACCTTGCCACTGCCGTCAACGAGCGCCACGCCCTGATTTGACGACTCAAAATACACTACGTCGCCATCCTCGCCGTTCACAATTTGCCACTGAAGCTGTCCCTCGTCGCCGACGTTCAGCTCTGACGGCGCACTCGTGATTTGGAGTATCTTCACCGGCTTCGGCTCTTCAACCGCAGGTGGCACTACCGCAGCAGGGTCCGTATCCGTGCCGGTGGCAGGCGGTGTGGCAGGGTCTGTTGCCGGTGGGTCTTCCGCAAAAGCAAATCCCGTTACCGACACCATCGAAACCAAAACCAAACACAATATGACCGCAAATCTTCTCTTCATTTCCTTACTCCTCAATTTCCGTGTTGTACACGACTCCGATATCACTCCTGTATTGCGCACCCTCAAAGCTGATTTTTCGCACGCCCTCATAAGCCTTGACCCGCGCCCGTTCATGCGAGCTTCCGATCCCGACGACCCCGAGCACCCGCCCGCCGTTTGTGAGGATTTCCTCATTTGCTCCGAACTTCGTTCCTGCATGGAATACGATAATGTCCGAAGATTCACTGCCTGACCCAGTAATGCCAACCTCCGCGAGCCCGTGAATTTCCTTCCCCTTCTCGTAACTTCCAGGATAACCACCCGCCGCCATCACGACGCAAACGGCATTCCTGCCATGCTCCCATTCGATATTCGTCTGTGCAAGCCTGTCCTTTGTTACCGCCACCATGATGTCGTAGAGGTCTGACTTCAGCCTCGGAAGCACAACCTGCGTCTCCGGATCGCCAAACCTGTTGTTGAACTCTATCACCTTCGGACCGTCCTTCGTGAGCATGATTCCTATGAAAAGGACGCCGCGAAAATCGAGTTTGTCCTTGAGAAATCCTTCGTAAGTCGGCGCGAGAATCCGCTCCCTGATGAGGTCTTCGGTCGGCTTGTCATAGAGCTTGCTCGGCGAGTAATTCCCCATTCCTCCGGTGTTCGGCCCCCTGTCCTCGTCGTATATTTTCTTGTAATCCTGTGCGGATTCCATCGGCACAATCTTGCTCCCGTCGACAAAACACAAAATCGAGGCCTCCGTGCCCCTGAGAAATTCCTCGACGACAACCTTGTCCCCTGCTTCTCCGAAGACCCTCTGCCCCATCATTTCGTCTATTGCCTTGTCGGCCTCCGCCCTGTTTTGAGCAATGACGACGCCCTTACCGGCGGCGAGTCCATCAGCCTTCAGCACCATCGGAAATCCGAAGATGCCGACTTCCTTTTTCAGCTCCTCTATGTCCGTGTATTCCTTTGACTGAGCCGTCGGAATACCGTGTCTGTGAAGGAAGTTCTTCGTGAACGCTTTGCTGGCTTCGAGCTGCGAGCATTTCTTGTTTGGCCCGAAAACGCGCAGTCCTATTGCCTGAAGCTCATCAGTAATGCCGAGCGCGAGAGGGACTTCGGGGCCGACGACCACGAGATCCGGTCTTTCTCTGTCGGCAAGTGAAACAAGTGCCGGCACTTCCTCAGCGGAGACGTTTTCACATCGGGCAATGGCCGCAATTCCTGCATTGCCAGGTGCACAGACAATCTCGTCCACGCGAGGGCTCTGATTCAATTTCCATGCGATAGCGTGCTCCCGACCGCCACCACCAATGATCATTACTTTCAATTAAACATTACCTTTCCTGCTGTCATTGCGGGCTTGACCCGCAATCCACAATAGATTGCTTCGCTGCACTCGCAATGACAATCTAATGCTTGAAGTGCCGCACTCCGCTGAACACCATTGCTATGCCGAGCTCGTCGGCCTTCTTGATTGAATCCTCGTCCCTGATGGAACCGCCCGGCTGAATGATTGCTACAACGCCAGCCTCAGCCGCCGCCGTAACGCAGTCATCAAACGGGAAAAATGCATCTGACGCGAGGACGCTCCCCAAGAGTTTCTCAGCCCTCTCCTTGCTGTCTGCGGCCAGAGGATCCGTGCCCCTCACGGCAATCCCCACCGAGTTGATGCGGTTTGTCTGCCCCGGCCCGACGCCGACCGTTATCTTGTCCTTCGCAATCACTATCGCGTTCGACTTCGCGTGCTTCACCACCCGCATGGCAAACTTGAGATCCTCGAGCTGCTCGTCCGTCGGGACAGACTTCGTTACAAACGTCAAATCATCTTCATCGTATAGCTCGGCGTCGATGTCCTGCACGAGGATGCCGCCATCGACCTTTTTTATATCTATCGAGCCCACCGGCACGGCCTTTTCCATGTCCCCAAGTTCGAGCAAGCGAATGTTTTTCTTCTTGCTCAATATCTTGAAAGCCTCGTCAGAAAAGGACGGAGCTATGACTATTTCAGCGAAAATTTTGTTTATCTCCTCAGCGGTTTCCCTGTCTATCTCAAGATTTGCTGCGATAATTCCGCCGAATATTGAGACTGGATCCGCGTCGTGTGCCTTTTTGTATGCCTTTGCGATGGTCGTGTCCGAGGCGACTCCGCAGGGATTTGCGTGTTTGACCGCCACCACCGTCGGCTCGTCAAACTCCCTCAGGCAGAAAAGTGCGCCGTTCGTATCGTTGATATTATTGAAGGAAAGCTCCTTGCCGTGAAGCTGTTTGGCGTTCACAAGCGCCCCCTTCCAAGGGTGGATTTCCTTGTAGTAAGAGGCCTTCTGGTGCGGATTTTCTCCGTAACGAAGTTCCTGAAGCCTCTCGTAAGTAAAGGTCGGGTTTGCCGGTAATGGAATGTTTTTGACCGACCGCAGGTATTCGGAAATCATCGCATCGTAGGCCGCCGTGTGCTCGAAGACCTTCAGTGCGAGCCGATATTTGAATTCGTAGTCTACTCCGGACTCCGTTTTGAGTTCAGCTATGGCCGGAGCGTAGTCAGCAGGGTCGCAGATGACGAGGACGTCCTTGTGATTTTTTGCCGCTGAACGAAGCATCGTCGGGCCGCCTATATCTATGTTTTCTATGGCGATAGGTAGCGTTACGTCTTCTCTTTTTATCGTCTCCTTGAACGGATAAAGGTTGATGGCAACGATGTCTATCGGCTCTATTCCCAGTTCCTTTATCTGTGCCATGTGCTCATCTTTGTCCCGCATCGCCAAAATCCCGCCGTGCACCGCCGGATGCAATGTCTTCACGCGGCCGTCCAGACATTCGGGGAAATCCGTCACATCGCTGATGCCCGTCACGGGTATTCCGCTATCCGAAAGGGTCTTGTGTGTGCCTCCGGTCGAGATGATTTCGACGCCCAAATCCACGAGTTCCCTCGCGAATTCAACGACTCCGGTCTTGTCTGATACACTAATCAATGCCCTCATATATGCTCCTATCCATTTCCCGTCATTCTCTGTCATTGCGGGCTCGACCCGCAATCCATTCACTCCTTTAGATTCCGGCTCAAAGGCCGGAATGACAACTATAGCCGTGCGGCGACCGTTGCCGCCGCCTCTTCGCCTTGCAATGCCTTCACGAGTTCGAGAGCAAAAGCCATCGCTGTCGCCGGTCCTCTCGACGTGATGATGTTGCCATCACGCAAAGCCAACACGCCGCTCGTGTCGATATTCGCACCCTTGATCTTACCTGCGAAATCAGGGAAGCAAATGATATTCTTCCCCTCAAGCAAGCCTTTGTGATACAAGATCACCGGTGCCGCACAAATAGCCCCTATGAGCTTGCCCTTGGCAGCAAAATCCAAAATTACTGCCCCAAGCCCTTCGTGCTCGTCCAAATAAGTAACGCCCGGCATGCCGCCCGGAAAGACGATCATCTCGCAATTTTCGTAGTCGGCCTCCTCGAAAAGAATGTCGCAAACCACCTCTACGCCGTGGGTTGCCGTAACGTTTTTCCGACCCATTATCGAGACCATCTGAACGTCCTCGCCAGCCCTCCTGAGAATGTCAACGATACTCAGCGCCTCTATTTCCTCAAATCCATCAGCAAAATGTACATATATCATAAGGTTTCACCTTTCTTAGTCAGCGCGGCAAGATTACTTCAGAAAAATTATATCATAACGCCACCGCGAAGTATGATAGAATTTTTCTATGAGACACGCAATCGCAAAATCGTTCCCAATCACAATCCCCGTGCTGCTCGGATATATTCCGCTCGGCATAGCTTTTGGCCTCATGATGGAAAACGCCGGATGGAACATCTTCTGGGCGCTGCTTTCGAGCGTGGCGATTCTCACCGGCACCGGCCAGTTCATCGAGGTCAGCTTCATCACCCTCGGCACCGCGCTCTACGAGGTCATACTCATCACAATCATTCTCAACTCGCGCATGATGTTCTACGGGCTGTCATTCCTCGATAGATACAAGGAGATCGGGCCGCGGAAATGGTATCTGATTTTCTCGCTTACGGACGAGACCTACGCGCTCCTCACCGCTGTCAAACCACCTGAGGGCGTGAAGGAGAAGGACTTTCTGCTCGCGGTTTCGGCCTTGGACCACTCCTACTGGATCATCGGCACTGTCATCGGGGTTACTGCCGGTTCACTCCTGAAGATTGACACGACGGGCGTTGACTATGTAATGACAATCCTGTTCGTGGTGCTGGCGATGGACCAGTGGAAAGCCTATGCGTCTCACGAGCCTGTGCTGATTGGGCTCGTGAGTTCGGTTCTTTCCCTAGTAATTTTCGGGCCGGACAATTTCATGATTCCGGCACTGATTTTGATTACGGTACTCTTGATAGTAAGGCGCAGCAAGATAGAACCGAAGGTAGCGACTGCTGAATCAACCTCTATGGATTCCGGCTCGGAGGCCGGAATGACAATCGGCGCCGACCCTGTCATTCCGTGCCCCGACACGGAATCCATTATGGTGACTTCTGATGAATAGCACAATTTACGCTTTGATAATAATAGCGGTGATGGCGGCCCTCACCTACGGGGCAAGGCTTTTCCCATATCTCCTCTTCGGCAGAGGCGGCAAAGTCCCGCCGATTATTACATATCTGGGAAATGTCCTACCACCGGCAGTCATGATTCTACTGATTGTCTACTGCCTGCGAAACGTGGTCTTCACGGTCTACCCCCACGGCATACCGGAATTCCTCGCCATCGCCGTAGCCGCCATACTTTACAAAATTACCAAGAACAACCTGCTCGCAATCGTATCAGGCACCGTCCTATACATGGTCTTCATCCAACTAATTTTCGTCTAATCATTGAAACCATGCAGGAAATTTGTCAGTTAAAGCCACGTACATAGTAGTAAAGAGGATTTACGCAAAAATGGGGAAAAATTGAATAGCATTACGAATACAGAAACCGAATCAGAAAAAATATCTGAGTATGCGGAAATAGCGGAGCTTGCCGACAAGGCGAGGCGAGGCGACCAAGAGGCGTTCGAAGCACTTTACAAGAGGAAAAGTCGCGCGATTCTCTACAAGGCCTCCGTGCTCATGGGCAATCCGGCAGACGCCGAGGACGCAGCGTCCGAAATTGTTTTTGCCATGTACAAGAACATAAAACAGCTGAAAGACCCTGCGATGTTCAACGGGTGGCTCAGCAAAATTGCGACCAGAGTCTGCATGGATTTGATAAAGAAGAGAAATCGCCACCTCTACGATGCAGATGTTGATGATTATCTCGACAGCGATGTTGTAGCCGAGGAAGACGTCGATTTTCTTCCCGCAGAGGCACTCGAAAACGCAGAAACTCGTGAGAAACTGAACGCTATCATCGGGAAATTACCTTACAAACAACGTGCGACCCTCGTGATGTATTACTATGATGAATTGACATATATGGAAATTGCATATGCGCTGGACGTTACGGACAAAACGGTCTCGACAAATTTACTGAGAGCAAAGAAAGCGATAAAGAAGGCCATGATTGAAGAAAACAAAGAAAAAACGGGAGGGGCGTCGGCACTTTCAGCCTTGTTTGCAAGCGAGGCTCTGTTGCAGTTTCCCGATGCTACGGTGGCCGCCTTTGAAAGTAGCCTACACCTGAAGCTCGCGGCGGCTGCGAAGGTCGGCATTGCAGCAAAACTGGGTTTCGGCGGGGCAAAAGTCGTCTCGGCCAAGGGTATCGCAATTTCCGTAGCTGTAGTGACCGCCATCACAGGCGGAACAGTCGCAGGGGTCAGCTATCACAATTCACAGCTCGAATTACCCCCCGATCCTCCGGCCATTACTGCACCTGCCGAACCGGAGGTCGGCGTCACGGGTGATGAGCCTTCTGCACCAAACGAAATCGCAGGAGCAATGAGCACTGCGGAAATATTGCTCAAAAGCCACTACTGCAAAGACGGACATGTCAATCCAAGCAAGGCTACTTTGACGGATATCGACGGAACCCCAACGGACATCAGCTGGGAAATCAAACCGTTAGACGGTAGCAGCGCACTCTATCAAGGCACGGGCGACCAAATCACAGACGAGTTGGCAAGCCTCTACGAAACATCCAAAGACGGTGAATACCGAATAGTTTTCACCTGCATAGACGCCTCAGGGACAAAGCTGACAGCCAAGCGCACCATAAGGATAGACAAAGGAGAAATCACTCCCGGCCAATACAAGTAACCCTCACCGAGCCAAAAAATTAGCCGGCGAAATGATGTCTTTTCTCTTGGGGTAGTGCTTCAAATTTCCCGTAATCAAAGTAGCCCCACAAGCCGTTGCCGTATCAAGAAATATTCTATCGTCCTCATCCGGCAAAGGGTCCACACTCATCTTGGGTATGACCAAAATACCAAGTTCCAATATATTATCAATTACTTCTCTCACTTTAACTTGGTTTAGATGCAGTTTTGAACGGTATAGCACTTCTTCATATTCAGCAATGATATCATAGGTATAAACAATAGCTAAATTTTTGTCTAGCACCTTTTTCAAGATAATACCAGCATTACCGTGCGTCGTTAACAGTGCGGACACAAGAATATTTGTGTCAAGCACCACACGTTCCATCAGATTGCGGCTTTCATATTTAATTTTGCTTTTCTCTCAGCTCTCGCCGCGGCAATCTCAGCATCGATTTCTTCCATTGTCATCTTATCCGTGCCATTGCGAACAGATTCTTCCTGAAGCTGTTGCAGTGCCCGCAGTGCCCGAATCCTGCTCAAATCCGACAAAGTTTCCTCAAATGAATCCTCATTGACACCAATCATGATCGCCGTAGGCTTCCCATTGCTCGTGAGAACGACCTTCCCATTGTTTTCTAACATTTCCTTCAATACCCCCGTTGAACTTCTCAATTCCCTAATAGATAGAAACTTCATATTCATTCACCTCCATGCAAAAAGTATACCGTTTTGGTGCACGAACGTCAATCAATTGACACACAAACCTATCTCCAAATCTCTATGTCGTTTCCATATTATTACATACGGCTAAACCATTGTCAACCATTTTTTCCAAAATTTACTTCACTTATATACGTGAACGTTTCAACACACAGGAAAAAGACGCGACCTCCGAACGAGATCGCGTCTTTTTCCAAACTATCTATACTGTCATTCCGAGGGGGACTCGGACGGCAGACCTTAGCTATTCAGCCCCGCCATTAGGCCAGCGCATCCTCATAACTTCCGTATTCCTCGCCGCGCTTCATGACATTGAATGCCACCGTGAGCCCAACAGTGATTGCGAAGAGCAGCATGATGACCGGAGTGTGATTGTCCATCCATACCGTCGGCATATGAAGCTGACCCAAGATGACCCAGACGATGAACGTGAGCGCACTCGCGATGATTGCAAACAGCCTGACGAGCCTCGCCGTGAACTGGTATGTTCTCTTGGTGATAGCGCTGTAGCCGATGATGAAGAATCCGACAGCCGCAACAGCCGCAAGGATAAGATTCAGCAAGCTCCACACGCCCGAAGCTCCGAAACCTCCGAGTGGCACATTGCCGTTTGCGAGGTCGGTAACGATATTGCCGGTCTGGGCTTCAAGCCTTGCCTGGTCTGCCGGTGCAAAGTATTCAACAACCTCAGGCGACAGAGTGCTCTGCACTGAAGCCTCCGCCTGCACGGGTTCGGCTGCCTCGGGCTCGGTGGGTTCCTCAACCTCAACCTCCGTTACAGTTCCCGCTTCAGGGTCCACCTGATTGCCACTCGGCACATTCGGCGTAGTGGTTCCGGTCGGTGTGCTCGGCGTAGTCGGCCCCTCTTCAGGCACAGTCGGCACAACCTCGTTTTCCTCATACAAAGCCGTAACTGTCAATTCCGAAGTAATATTCGAGAATGTATTATCCCAGCCGGTGAAAGTATAACCCTCGCGCGTAGGATTCGCCGGTGCAGTCGCACCGCTTCCGTGCCCGACAACCTGCGTGTCAATCGCCCGTCCGTCAAAATCCACAAACTTCACCGCATAGGTGTTCAATTTGTACTGAGCCTTGACGGTCAGATTCGCCTTGATACCAGTAAATGAACGATCCCAACCAGTGAAAGCATAGCCCTCGCGCGTAGGATTCGCCGGTGCGGTCGCGTTTTTATTGTAATCAACAGGCTGTGTCTTCAGGACGCTGTTATCGAAATCCACAAACTTCACGGTATAGGAATTTATCTTCCAATCGGCGTAGAGAACGGTATCGTCCGCAATCTCAAATACCGCGTTCGGCGCATAAGAAGTGCCGCTGCCGTCAGCTTTGGTATTCCAATTCTTGAAGGTCTGCCCGACCTTGGTCAGACTGCCCATGTTGTCAGGAATGGTGACGTTTGACGCATTGCTCGCATATATGTGAGGCGCGGGAACACTGCCGCTTGCACTGCCGTTGCCTTTGTAGACCAGCGATACAGCCTTAGCACCAGTGGTGTAATTGACGTCGTAATTGTTGTACGGTCTTGAGTAATAACCGGACGGAAGGTCAGCCACGGTGTATGCTGTCGGCTTCGGCTGTGTAGAATATGCTGCACAGTGAATATATTGATCGTAAGTTACCTTGTCCGCTTCCGTGAGGAAGTAGAATGATGTTGCAGAGTTTTGATCGATATACGTAGATGCATCTGCCGTAAGATTTGCATAATTCGCAGTGTAGACCCCACCGCCATCGCCGGTATTGCCATCGCCGTAACCCGCGGTGTTGCCTTCGACATGCACATTCGCCAAAGTAGCTACCGCATAAGAATCAACATAGATACCACCACCATTCTGCGTCGCTTTGTTTCCGGAAATATGGCCGTTGGTCATCATATTGAAGTGTGGATAATATTCCGGATCATTGTCCGAACAATAAACATATACGCCACCACCATTCTCCGCTTCATTATCGGAAACACTACCACCATTCATCGTAACTGTAGAATATTCGCCCACATAAAGGCCACCGCCTTCAGTCGCAGAATTATTATGGATACTTGTATCCGATATATTTGCGGATGCACTATAGTAACTCGTTATGTAGTAGGCATAAATGCCACCGCCTTGTTCGGCGGTATTGTCTTCAATGCTTCCACCTACTAAATTTGTAACACCTCTTTGTAAGAAAAGGCCGCCACCTATTGCTGCATCATTACCATCAATAGATACGGAATCTGAAATAGTTAACGTACAATGCGATGTAAAAATACCACCGCCCCTTCCTAAATAATTGTTAAAAATTGGTGGTACTGTTGGAGATAACACCT
Organism: Eubacteriales Family XIII. Incertae Sedis bacterium; assembly: GCA_031261345.1. Taxonomy (GTDB): domain Bacteria; phylum Bacillota; class Clostridia; order Peptostreptococcales; family Anaerovoracaceae; genus JAISKC01. Next base: position 18,566 of record JAISKC010000037.1, read on the forward strand.
TGTTTGCGCTAATTTTCGCATTGCCGCTCAAATATACAGTAGTCCTAGGATTAGCGACCAAACCGCCACCACATTTATCAGCTTCATTATCGCTGATATCACCACCAGACATATCGAATGTAGCTCCGCTGTCGTCATAACTACCATGAATGAATACGCCACCACCAGAGTCATTTGCAGTATTGCCAATTATGTGACCATCTAACATATCAAATCTACCTCCGATTCTATAGACATAGACCCCTCCCCCATATATTGCAACATTCTCGCTGATGCTTCCGCCGTTCATAGTGAAAATACCGATATTGACAGAAACACCGCCGCCTTGTCCTGCGGAGTTACCACTGATAACAGTGTTGGGTTCCATAGTGAAGGTTCCACTATAAACATAAACGCCGCCACCATCTCGCCACGCGGAGTTACCACTGATAACAGCGTTGGCTTCCATAGTGAAGTTGCCGCTATTAACATAAACACCGCCTCCATAATTGGCAAGGCTGCTCTCATTAGAAGTTTTTCGTGCGTTTCCGCTGATAGTGCCGCCGGTCAGAGAGACCGTCCCATCGGTTATGATACCGCCGCCAAAGTCGCTATCACCGGTATAGCTAGGGGCTCGTGTCAATGTCAAATTGCCAAAGTCCACAGTGGTGTCCTGTAGATTAAAATGACGGAAATCACCGTTTACATAGAGGTGCAGACCATCGGTAGCACCTACAAAATTCAAATTTTTGTTCGGGCCCGAAATTGTTATCATTTCGGTCAACGTGATATCATCTGTGATTGTGATAGTATCGCCAGTTGTTGCATTAGTTATAGCCGTACTCAAGTCAGAAAAATTAGAAACACTCGCATCCAGAGTTTCAATCTCGGATAAAGTCTCAATCTCACCCTCTGATTCCGCCAATGTTCCAATATCATCAGCCTCATCTTCAAGCACAACATCGCCAGCTACATCAGTTACCGCCACTTCCGCGTCGCCCGAAGCATCTTCAGTTGAAACACCAACGTCCAACGTATTCTCATCTGCCGAAGGGGACGCAGGTTCTTCGGGAAACTCATCACCGAAACCTACCTCTGGTGCCAATCCCGCTTCATTCGTAGAGACCGTCAGCTGGCTCTCCAAATCACCATCTTCATCGGCAAAAATGAAAGTAGGCATCATCGTCATCAGCATTACCGCCACCAGCAAAACAGCAATCGCTGCCCGTCTACGATAGGGCTTTTCTAATACCCCCCCCATTTTCCATATTTTACCACATCAATTTTCTTTTCATATTCGGTTTTCATTTTGATCCCCCGCTCCTTTTTCCTTTGACATGCCCCTGCAATGATTAGCAGGTTACACTTCCTCTCGCACAGCAGTGCCTTTCCGATACATACATTCTTATACAATATATATACCCACAAAAAAGCACTTTAAACATTTTTCTCAAAAACTTTTCAAAAAATTATTAAAATTTTTACCGTGCCCCAAAACTTACTCAAGCCAAAATGAATTTCAAAACTCACCGGCCATCTAAACACTAAGTGCCCCCAACCCCAATTTTTCCTGCACAATTCCAAAAAAAACTTTTAAAAAACCAAAAAAATCCCCAAAATCGCATCAAATCTATTATCCATTCGACCATATAATTGATATTTTTTGCAAAAAAAATAGGAATGCTCCTTTGGCTGTTGTTCCACAACTGCCCGGCCTTTCCTATGCAATTATAATATCACTTACTTTTCACAAACTCAAGAACATAACTTTCTCCAAAAGCCGTAAATTCCCAAAGTAAGTTCCACAGTAGTAAGGGATGGAATTTACATTGAAAAATCAATAGAATTTAATCAAGGAAATGCTTGAAATGATGAAAAAAGCGATGTGGGTTTAAGACA
>JAISKC010000044.1 GCA_031261345.1 Eubacteriales Family XIII. Incertae Sedis bacterium
TGTCTTAAAACCACATCGCTTTTTTATCTTTTCAATCATTTCCTTGATTAAATTCTATTGATTTTTCAATGTAAATTCCGCCTCCTACTACTGTGGAACTTACTTTGGGAATTTACGAATCTGTCATTGCGAGCGTAGCGCGGCAATCCAGTATTGCAACATTTTTCTGGATTGCTTCGCTTCGCTCGCAATGACAGCTTTTTAAACAGTTAATCAAGGTGCAGGATTAAAATACGTTTGATCTCCTGTGAAGGTGTTATAGTCAGCAAAAGCACTCCCGAATACATTGTGTCCAACTAGGACAGGACTACCATTGTACGTGACTACCGCTCCATTCACTATGCTTGAAGCACTGCGCGTCTGACTATTTGCAGTTATACCTGTGAACAGCATTACGTATGGTTGACCATCTGGGACATCATAACTTGTTGCCAAACTCACAAGCTTGAATATATTATTCACTTGAAAATTTATGCCATTGCAATCTCCGAACATACCTGCAACAAAACCTCCGCCAATCTCTTTAATGCCTGGTGGTATATTGAAATCTTCACCCATTGTAAATGCATCGCCACTGCAATCATAGAACATATCCGCAGCAAAATTATTTCCAACCTTTGTAATATTCTGCGGTAGATTGAAATTATCATTCATTTTGAATAAGTCACCAGAACAACTACCAAACATGTAATAAGCAAAACTATTTCCAGCACTCTCAATACCCTGCGGTAAGTTGAAATTACCATTCATATTAAATGCATCGCCTCTACAACCACTGAACATTTCATCAGCAAAATCGTCTCCAACCTCAACGATACTCTGTGGTAGGTTGAAGTCTTCACCCATTGTAAATGCATCGCCATCGCAAACAGCGAACATACCGTAAGCAAAACCTTCTCCAACCTTTATTATACTCTGAGGCATATTAAATTTTGGTCCCATATTAAATGAGTTGTCAGAACAATAATAAAAAGCAACAACCCATTCATAATTTGGCTGATCCTCGTCTTCTTGATCGATTATCTGGTCTTTTGTTCTAGTCATAAAGATGTCAAGCGGTGAGTCTATTGTCGTCAAATACAATATTGGTACAGACAAAAATCCGTTTCCAAAGTCAGCGAACCATTGATATATTCGGCTGGCTGCTATTTCTGCATTTGGCAGCACTAAGTCTTGCAATTCATTTTCATAATAGCTCGGCCATACCGTAACCTGCCTTGACCCAGAAGCCACATATGTGTGTGTTACAGGTGTATGGAGCGTAACGGATACATCATCGTCAATACTGCCATTACTATCTCCCCAGTCTATATCCCACTCTTGGGTTGCAGGGACATTCTCAAAAATAATCCCTTCTGTCGGGAGGTTAAATATTTGGCTTGGGCCATCTGTTACCACGGTGAACTTGAAGCCGTTGATCCACTGGGCGTATAGGGTGATGGTATCGCCAATCGCAGCGTCAAAGCCTCCTGTGTTTACTTGATTGCCCTCGTACCAAGTACCTGTGCCGTCAGCCTTTGTATTCCATAAAGGTGTCGTTATCTGCGCCGAATTCTTCACGAGCGGGATATATGCGAGCTGCACATCTTCACCCAGCTCATATGTTTCTTCCGCCGGAGCTGCGGCTCTTGCTTCGCTCGCTTCATCTAACGAAACTATGTCTTCATTCGGGTTCATATCATATTTCACCGTATAGCCTGTGAGGGGATCCGGTGGTGTTTGATTGGGGTAGTCCTCTGCACGCAAATTCAGTTTCAGGTGATACGTTCCTACCTTTGTAGTCTTATCAGCGCGAACAGCTATATAAAGATTTGTCGTGTCAGTTCCTGTCAATCTTACGTCCTTGATGATTTGCTCTGCGTCTGCATTTCCGGCTTCGGGGAATGCTGCGTATTTGCTTTGACTATCCGTTTTGTTTTCATAAGGTGTGTATGCTGAATCAAAGCCATTCACTATTCTGTTGCTATCTGTTTCGGTAGTATTGCTGTCCGTTGCATAGCCTGCGCTGAGACCGCTGAGCACTAAAGGTTCTATGATTGTGCCCTCTCCACCGCCTATGTCATTTTGCGCCGTTGATAGCGTGAGTGCGTAGCCTTTATCAGCGGGTACTTCAACCGTAGCAGGTATCTTTATCATCGTTTCGTTGTCTGTCTCGGCGGTTACATCAACTGTCAGTGAAGCATTCGGGACGGATACTGCAAGTCCCTCCGCAAGTGTTTCCACATCGGTTGATGTAGCGTAGGCAAAGTTTGGATTTGTTCCTATGATACTTCCTGTTATGAGCAGACAGCCCACTAGAACTAAAGCTGTCGTATTTTTAAAGATATTCTTGTTTTTATTATATTTGCGAAGCAAAAGGAATGCACCTGTGGCTATTAGAAGTGCAAGCAGGCCGATGACGATTGTCAAGGCAATATTGCTGTCATCTCCCGTGCTGGTTGCACCTGCACCAGGAGTCCCCGATTCTGTCTCGGGTGGTATGTAGGGGTCCTCACCTGCAGACTTTACATTGATCGTGATGTCAATATTTGAGCCGTCAGCCAGCGTCCCAATTGCAGCATCTGTCGCAAATGCATTTGTTTGAAAAATTGTGAAAAATAGACCAAATAGAATTATTAGAGCAATAAGCGGTATTGATAGCCTGCGGCTAAATGCTCTTAGAGGAAGACAATGTGTGTGTGTGTGTGTGTGTGTGTGTGTGTGTGTAGAGTTATGCGGTTTCTCGGCATTTTGCCAAAATTTGGATTCATAATCGCGCCCCCCATCCTTTCAATTTTCTGCAATCCAATATAACGTTACTAAATTCATTAACATAAATATAACCGATAATTAAATGAATTATACCCTATTCCAATCAAAAATGGTACTTTTTTGATTTTAAGCAACTATTTCAAAAAAGCTACCCACCCTACTCTTATATGAGTAAAATAAGTAGCTTTTTCATATATTAAATTGTAGATTGATTTGCGGGAGCTTATTCCTCGTTCACCGATTCAATCAAGGCTTCGGCGAGTTCATAGAGCTCCCTGCCCGAACTCTCGTTCAGCGACGAATTGACCGTTACCCTACTGCTCAGCACCGTCATCTCCTTCAGTTCCTCGTTCAGGAATTCTTCGATGAGGTCGCCTGCTTTCGGTGCCCATGAGCCGTTCTCCACGACGGCGAAGGTTCTCTTTTGCAGGTTGAGCGCCTTCATGTCGATGAGGTAATTGTGAATGGGCGGGAAGATGCCGAGGTTGTAAGTAACGGAGGCTATGACGACGTGGCTGTATTTGAACGTCTCGGAAATCAGATATGAAACGTGGGTGCTCGAAACGTCGTATACCGCGACCTTGTTCAGGCCGCCCTCGGAAAGATGCGACGCGAGCTTCATGGCCGCAGCTTCCGTATTTCCATACATCGAAGCATAGATGATGAGAACGCCCTTCTCCTCCGGCTCATAGCGGCTCCACTTGTCGTATTTGTCAATGAAGTAAAGCAAATCCGTTCTCCAGACCGGCCCATGAAGCGGTGCAACTATCTTGATTTTGTCGAGCACAGCAGATGCCTTGCCCAGTAATGCTTGAATGTGGGGACCGTATTTGCCTACGATGTTGGTGAGATAACGCCTTGCCTCATCAAGCCAATCCTTGTCAAAATCGACTTCGTCCGCAAACAGCTTGCCATCGAGAGCCCCGAATGTTCCGAAAGCGTCGGCTGAAAAGAGCACGCCGTTCGTTACATCAAGAGTTACCATAGCCTCCGGCCAGTGAACCATCGGTGCCGACACGAAAGTTACCGTATGATCACCGAAACTGAAGGTGTCGCCTTCGGAAACCTCTATCGTCTTGCCCTCGCCATCGATATGAAAACCGAACTGATGCATGAGCATGAATGCCTTCTCATTGCTGATCACAACGGTCTCGGGGTGGCGAACCAAAATCTCGTCGATCGAGGCTGCGTGATCCGGCTCGAGGTGGTTGATCAAAAGATAGTCGAGCGGCCTGCCGTCAAGCACGTATTCGACATTTTCAAGAAACTGGCGGCCGCCTGCCCAATCAACCGTATCAAATAGCACGGTCTTCTTGTCGAGCAAGAGATACGAGTTGTAGCTCACGCCGCGCGGAATGGGGTGAATATTCTCAAACAAAGCGAGCCTGTGTTCATTTGTACCTACCCAATAAAGGTCATCGGTAACTAATCTAACGCAATTCATTTTCCTACCTCCCTATATTTCAATAAACTGATCTTTGGCTTCGCCGCAAACAGGGCAAATCCACTCTTCCGGCAGCTTGTCGAAAGTCGTTCCGGCACGGATACCGCCCTCGTCGTCTCCGAGTTCCTGATCGTATTCGTAGCCGCAACCGTTGCAAATCTGTATCTTGTAATTCTTCGCAAGTTTCTTCGGCGTCCGCTTCTTCATGCGAACCATCGGGGGTGCCGGCTTCTTCTCTTCCGTGCCGAGGGCTTTTGTGAGCAGAGGCATGATGGTGAGAATGTCGCCTACGATGCCATAGTCCGCATTCTTGAATATCGGCGCGTTCGGATTGTTGTTGATGGCGACAATCGTATTCGCTTCCTTTATACCCTTCAAATGCTGACCGGCTCCCGAGATGCCGAGCGCGAAGTATAGATTGCCCTTGAATTTCTGGCCGGACATGCCGACATAGCGATTGAGTGGCAGGTATCTGAGCGTCTCCGCCACGGGCCTTGATGAGCCGATAGCTGCCCCTGCCGCCTTCGCGAGCTCGATGGCAATATCCATGTTTTCCTTGGATCCGATACCTTTTCCAACGCTGACAACTCTTTCTGCATCGATAATGGGTGTGTCGACTGGGATTCCTATCGTGAAGTCAAAGCCGTCCTTTTTGAGCGTCTCGACCAAGGCATTGACCTGTTCCTGTGGCGTGCCGTCGGAGAATATTTGTTTCTTGCGTTCACCAGTAACGGCTCCGCTACCTTTCTTTTTCGCATATGATTCTTCCTTCGGTGCCTTGCCGACGATGTGTGAAGCGATAACTATTCTCTGGATTTCATTCGTGCCTTCGTAGATAGTGGTGATCTTCGCATCCCGATACATTCTCTCGACGTCCATACCCTTGAGATAGCCGTTGCCGCCATAAATTTGGACGGCATCGTTCACAACTTCAAGAGCGATATCCGAGGCGTATTGTTTCGCCATCGCTGACTCCATGCCGAACGGCTCGTGATTTTCCTTTAGTTCCGCCGCCGAGTAGACCAGAAGTCTTGCGGAGCGTAGCTTTGTGGCCATATCTGCGAGTTTGAAAGAGATTGCTTGCTGATAGGCGATAGCCTTGCCGAACTGCTCCCGTTCAAGCGCATAATCTACTGCGCTCTCGTAGGCTCCCTGCGCGATACCGAGTGCCTGAGCCGCGATACCTATACGACCGCCGTCGAGCGTAGCCATAGCGATGCGGAATCCTTCGCCTTCCTTACCGAGTAGATTTTCCTTTGGAACTTTCACGTTGTTGAAGATGAGTTCCGCCGTCGATGAACTTCTGATGCCGAGCTTGTCGTAATGATCGCCGAAGGTGAAGCCTTTAAAGCCCTTTTCGACAATAAAGGCACTGATTCCTTTCGTACCAATGCCAGGGGTGGTTACTGCTATGACGATATACACCTCGGCCTTGTCAGCATTCGTGATGAATATCTTGCCTCCGTTCAAAATGTAGTGATCGCCGTTGAAGACGGCTGTGGTCTGTGTGCCGCTCGCATCGCTGCCGGCGTTGGGCTCGGTCAGTCCTAATGCTCCGAGCTTCTTGCCCTGTGCGAGAGGCACGAGATATTTCTTCTTCTGCTCTTCAGTGCCGAAACCGAATATCGGCCATGCTCCGAGTGATGTGTGTGCCGACAAAATGACGCCTGAACCACCATCAACCCTTGCGAGCTCCTCCACCGCAATGGCGTAGCTGATGTAATCAAGTCCTGCGCCGCCGTATTCTTTGGGATATGGGATACCGAGCAGCCCCATTTCGCCGAGCTGTTTGACAGCCTCCGTCGGGAACTCATTGTTTTGGTCAAGCATAAAAGCTATCGGCTTGATTTCGGACTCCGCAAACTTCCGAACCTTGGACCTTAACGCTTCATGCTCCTCCGTGGTTTTGAATAACATTTGACGTGCCTCCTTCTTCTTTTAAACGTGTATTAACTTCCTCTTCTTCTATGCACTTCCTCCTGCTAACACCACAATATTATACTGGAGTACTTTTGTCAAGTATGAAATCACCCAAATTCAAAAAAGTTTTCCTATCCTGTCATAGTGAACGAAGTGAGCGTGAGCGTAGCGCGGCAATCCATCTACCTACACGCAAATGTGCTCCTTCATCTTCTCGAAGGTCTTTTGCCCAATGCCGCTGACATTCATAATATCTTCGATTTTCGCAAATTTGCCGTTCGATGTCCGATAATCTATTATCTTTTGTGCCGTTGCGGGGCCGACGCCCGTGATTTGCTGGAGTGCCGCACCGTCCGAGGAATTAATATTGATTTTGTCGGAATTGACATCACCGCCTGAAACTCCGCCATCATATCCCGTCATTCCGGTCCCCGACCCTGTCGTTCCGGCCCCGCGAGCTTTTTCCAATCCACTAGCAACCTCATCATTGGTAGGAATATAAATCTTCTGCCCGTCTTCAAGTACCTGTGCCTGATTTATCGTTTGAACGTTGGCATCATCTCTAAGTCCACCCGCGAGCTCGATAGCATCAACCACCCTGCTACCCTCCGACATGGCAACGACCGTAGGCGTATTGACAGCACCTCCGACATCGACCATTATCACAGCGGAGCTCTTCGTAGCCTTCTCCGCCTCGGCGGCGGCGTTTTCATCACCGCTGCCATCTTCATCTCCAGAAGAATCATCCTGAAGAGCGGTATCGCCGACAATTATTTCCCCCGCGTCATCGCCATCAGAAAATACCTGCACAAGCGCAATCACAACCACAAAGCAAATTACAAATCCGGCAAGAATCATCTTCCGCTTCTTCCTATCCGCCATTACTTCTTTCAGTTTCCCCAAAAAAATCATCATATTAACCCCCTATATTCAAACAAATTTCAACTATTTCAAACATTTTCGATTTATGTCTTGCGCAATACCAAATAAGATGTATACTATCCCTATAGAGGGTTATCGCACTTTGTTCTGGCGGTAAGTCCCAAATTGGTTTTTTAGACCGAATAGAACCGTCTCCTACAGAGGCGGTTCTGCTTTATCTAGTCTGACTAAAAGCCAGCTGATCACATCTTCAATAACTTGCATATTCTGGATACATATATCCAGCACTACGAGTACAATCATACGCGCCACCTCCAAACTATCGAAATAGTTGTAACGGACGTGGAACATTACCGCCGTGCGATAACCCTTAGTGCATACTATCAGCAATAATTGGCCATGTCAACCATTATTTGGAAATAGTTGAATTTTATTCTAAAATGATATCCAATCGGGTGATTGTAGGTGCGGCGAGCGCAAAGTCCACACCGCAGTATTCATAGAAAGATCTCAGAAAATCCGTTGGATTGAGAACCCTGCCATCCGCCGTAGCAGACAGCGTTACAAACATTATTACCTTATTTTTGAATTCCTTATCGACCGCCAAATCGAGTATCAAAGGCTTGATATCGATGGTCTTGTCGGTGCCCTTCTTGCGGCTGTGCTTCACTTGCAGTATTTCTTTCTGAGCATAATACGCGTTGAGCCTCGCCGTGGCGTCATAGATTTCATCACAGATGATTTCATATTTCGCAGCCTTTGCATATGAGGCGAGAGTCTTTTTGTACTTCTCGGGCTTCACAAAAATGGCGTCAACCCGAAGTCCGTCCGGCAAATGCCCATTCAGCTCAGAAGGAGCCGTATTGAGGTCAACAGCAGCATCCGTCTCAAATTCAAGCAGCTCAGAGAACGAATAGAAACCGAGCGAAAGCGGCATTGCAAAACTCATCTTCGGATGTGGATTGAAGCCGTTCGAGTAGACGGGTTTCATATTCGTCATGCGAAAAGCACGCAAAAACACGTCAGCGAGATCGAGATGGCTGATATATATCATTCTGTCAGTCTTAGAAAACCTGATAACGTATTTCATGCATTCCCCTCGAGTGCCAACTCATACTGCCTGAGCAAAAACTCCTTAGCCGCCCCTGCCGAGACCATATCCCAAGGTAGCGGTCTTCTCGTATCGGTATAGAGATCAAAATCTATCGGTAGCCCTGCCGATGAAACGGCCTCAAGCCAAGTGTCGTAGCTGAAATGTTCCCGCCAGCTGTCAAAGCCTCCGCCCTTTTCCGCGGCGGCTACAATCGCCTTGCCCATTCGCCTATCGCCCTTCGCGACGAGACTTTCGACGCGGCTCATGCGCGTATCGTGCCACTTGAACGAAACGCCCTTGACGTGATGAATCAGGTCCTTGAGATACATGTTTTTCTCGTGGAATTCCTGCTCCGTGTTGGCACGTTCCCACTGGAACGGCGTGTTGGGCTTCGGCACGAAATTTGAAACGCTGACCGAAAGCTGAAACGGTATCTTCTCGCCCTTTTCGTAGCCCAGATGTTTCACAAACTGCACCGTCCTGCGTGCAATCTCAGCGATGCCGTCCAAGTCCTCGTAAGTCTCGGTCGGCAAGCCAATCATGAAGTAAAACTTGAACTTTGAAAATCCAAGGCCAGTGGCTATTTCAATGGTCTTTTGAAGGTCTTCCTCAGTAATGTTTTTGTTGATAACGTCCCTAAGCCTCTGCGTGCCGGCCTCGGGAGCAAACGTGAGCGATGTCTTTTTGTATTCGGCTATGCGAGAAAGTGTCTTTGAAGTAAGAGAATCAAGCCTAAGCGATGGAAGGGACAATGCCGTGTCCTTATCCTTAAGCTCATCCATAAGACGACTCACAAGGTCTTCAATTCCTGGATAATCACTGGCGGACAAAGAGAGGAGCGAGACTTCATCATAGCCCGTATTCGCGAGCTGTTCATCGACAATCGACATGATACAGTCCTGACTTCTGCTGCGAACAGGCCTGTAGACATAGCCCGCCTGACAGAATCTACAGCCCCTGAAACAGCCGCGGCAAATCTCGACGACAGCTCTGTTGTGAACGGTTTCTATCAGAGGCACGACAGGGGCAGTCGGGAAAAATGCCGAATTCAAATCCGCCACGACGGACTTTTCAACCCTGTCCGGAAGGTCCTCATACCTTTTGACAAATCCCGAATACGAGGAGAAGCCGTCTACATCGTTTTCATATAGCGGCTCATAAAACGCCGGCACATATATTCCCTCGATTTTCGCCGCCTCGCGCAAAAACGCTTCACGGCTACCGTCATCACTGCCTAGCGGGCTTTTTCCATAAAATTCACTCCAAAGATCGCAAACAGCCTCAAGCACGTCCTCACCGTCGCCGATACAAAACATATCGATGATATCCGCAAGTGGCTCCGGATTGTAAGCACAGGGTCCGCCGCCGAAAATTATCGGATCGTCCGTCGTCCTGTCCTTACTGTACACGGGAATGTCCGACTGCATAAGCATCGTGATGACATTCGTAAATGAAAGTTCATACTGTAGCGTGAAGCCGACGATGTCGAAAGACTTGACAGCCCTGTGCGATTCGAGCGTGAAAAGGGGCAAAGCCTCCTCCCTGAGGATGTCCGCCATATCCTTCTGCGGCGCAAAGACCCTCTCGCAGAGCACGTCCTCCCGCCTGTTCAACAGCCCGTAAATGATCTGAAACCCAGTATATGACATACCTATCTCATAAAGATCGGGGAAGGCGAAACAAAAACTCAAATCCACGTCAAATCGGCTCTTCGTAACCGAGTTGATCTCACCGCCGATATAGCGACCTGGCCTCTCGACAAGCGGTAGAATGGACTTCAGCTGAACCCTGTCCGCCGTAGCAATCCTGAAAATATCCTTGCGGACAAACCGCTCTATTTCCCTGATGAATCCACCGGTTTTCTCCATGTTGCGAGTAACGCGTTCGACAACCTCGGGCTTGTCCGAGTAGCGCGCGAGCAATTCCCTCATGCGAGCCTCAAACCCGATGAAGGTATCTTCCTTGACCATTCGGTCCGCGAGCGCAACGACCTCAGCCTCCGTGATTTCAGAAACCTTCTCTGGAAACTGTAGCGTCATATGCTGACGAATGACATCGGAAGCGGCCTCGCTGATGGGCTTCACAAAGTCGGCACCGACGACCTCGTGGTGCTCGCTCGTCCTAGCAACGTCGTGCAGAAGCGCCGCATAAGTGATGACCTTTGCGTCAAGCGGATGTCCGGCCCTGCCGAGCTCAGAGGAAATGTTCATAGCAATCTCCCAGACCGCTATACAGTGCCGCTGCACATGCTCCGGCGTCCCAAAATCCCGTAGCAGAGTCAAACATTCATTTTTCAATTCATTGGTATTGGTGTTTTCCATATTTTAGTCTTCAGCGTCCTCGTCAATGTATTCCATCTCAAAATCCTTGATCTTGATAGTGTCGCCGTCCTCCATGCCTCTGGCCTTGAGCTTGCGAATGATACCACCGTCCTCAAGGTAGTTGTTCAGATAAGTCAGCGAGCCGACGTCATTGAAATTGGTCGAATTGAAAATTTTCTCAAGCTGCTTGCCCGAAAGCACATAATTCCCTTCCTCGTCGATGCTGATATGCACCACCCGATAGTCAGGATCGTCCTCAATGCGAGTTACCTTCATCCAGAGCGACTGGTCGCTGAAGCTCTTCTCGTCTATCTCAGCAGACTGCTCGTCCTCGTCTATCCGAACGAGTTCACCGGCGCAGTAATTCAGCACATCGGGAACGCCCTGCCTAGTGGCCGCGCTTATCTCATAATATTCAATCCTGTTTTTCTTCAAAAAATCTATGAGCTCAAGGAATGCCTCGCCTGTAGGATCGGCAATATCCATCTTGTTCAGCGCGACTATCTGCGGCTTCTTCATCAGCCGCTCGCTGTATTGCTTCATCTCGGCATTTATGATTTTGAAATCATCGAGTGGCCGTCTGCCCTCGCTACCCGAGGCATCTATGACGTGAACGAGCATCTTCGTCCTCTCGACATGCTTGAGAAAATCATGACCGAGGCCGCTTCCCTCCGCCGCCCCTTCGATGAGGCCGGGGATATCAGCGATGACAAATGATGTATTTGCAAGCTCCACCACGCCCAGATTCGGAGTAATGGTGGTGAAATGATAATTTGCTATCTTTGGCCTTGCACCCGTGGATACGGACAGGAAGGTTGACTTGCCGACATTCGGAAGCCCTATGAGTCCAACGTCCGCGATGAGCTTTAGCTCTATGAGTACGGTTCGCTCCTGTCCCTGAGTTCCGGCTTCCGCAAAATTCGGAGCCTGCCGCTTTGAGTTCTTGAAATTGGAATTGCCGAGACCGCCCTTTCCGCCGACCGCCGCCACAAATTCCACGCCGTCCTCGCTGAGATCAGCCATAAAGGAGCCGCTCTCTTGGTCGATAATGACGCTGCCAACCGGAAGTTTGATAATGAGGTTTTCGCCCTGTTTTCCGGCCTTGAGTCTACCCATACCGCCTTCACCTGAAGGAGCCTTGTACTTCTTCCTATACCTGACATCCATCAGAGTATTCAGGTTTCGGTCAGCCTTGAAGACGATATCGCCGCCTCTGCCGCCATTGCCGCCGTCAGGCCCGCCATCAGGCACAAAAGGCTCATGCCGAAAAGAAACGGCACCATCGCCGCCCTTCCCTGACTTGATAATTATTTCTGCTCTATCTACAAACATTGTGTTCCTTTACATTCTTCAGATACTAAATTATAACATAAAACCGGCACCTAGATGATGCCGGCTCATTGTTGCTTTACTTTCAAAATGTCATTGCGAGCTAATGCGCCCCGCAAGCTTCTTTAGTTGGCCGCCTCTGTGTAGACGGAAACCTGCTTACGCTTCTTGTCATATCGCTCAAACTTGACATTTCCGTCAATCTTTGCGAAAAGCGTATCATCTCCACCGATGCCGACATTGTTGCCAGGGTGGAACTTCGTGCCCCTCTGTCTGACCAAAATGCTACCGGCACTGACATACTGCCCGTCGCCTCTTTTCACGCCTAAGCGCTTGGACTCTGAATCGCGGCCGTTCTTGGAACTACCTACTCCCTTTTTACTTGACATAATATTACCTCACATTCTTTGTCATTCCGGCTATAGAGCCGAAATCCACCAATTTCTATTTTTTCAAAATTATGCCTTGGCTTCAGCTTCCGCCAAAATCGCCAAGAGCTCATCTTTCTTGAGGGACTTTGCATATTCAACGCCGAGCTCGTCGAGCTTCGCCGTGATGTCGGCCTTGGTCTGCGACTTCTTGGCCTCAGCCTTGGGAGCCTCGTCCTTTGGCGCATCAGCCTTTTCTTCCTTCGCTGGAGCTTCCTTGACCTCAGGCTTCTCAGTCTTTGCGACCTTCTCTGCCTTAGGAGCCGCCTTCGCTTCTTCTTTAACTTCGACTTCCACTTCCGCCTCGGCCTTAGGTGCAGCCTTCTTCGCCGGAGCAGCTTTCTTAGCAGGCGCCTTTCCTATGCTCTTTCCGTCGAGCGTAAAGTTTTCAATCTCCACCTCTGCGTAAGGCTGTCTGTGGCCCTGCTTGTTTCTGTAGTCCTTCTTCGCCTTGAACTTGAAGATGATGACCTTCTCGCCCTTGCCGAACTCAGTAATCTTCGCGTTTACCGTAGCGGCTTCAATGAAAGGAGTGCCGACCTTGAGTTCCTTGTCGTCCTGAATTGCGATGACCTTGTCGAACTTCACCGAATCTCCGACCTTGCCTTCAATCTTTTCAATTTTGATCACATCGCCGGGGTTGACCTTGTACTGTTTCCCACCGGTCTCAAATACTGCATACATAAATAGTTTACCTCCACTATTCCGTCTCGCCATCGGGGGCTGGTGCTTCCTATTTGCACCGATTCATGCCCAGTCTGTGCGGCTCGCAAGTTGAAATGATAGCACACTTAGCTACTAAAAGTCAACAATTAAGCTGGCAATTTCCGAGAGTTTTTTGAATCTGGCCGCCGCCGCTGCCTTGCTGACTTCCGGCTTGGTCATAGATGCTATCTCGGAAAGCGACGCCTCATTGTCTTCAAGCCTCAGTAATGCAATTTCTTTTAGCTTCACGGAAAGGCTATCCAGCCCAGGGCCACAAGAAATCCTGTGAATGTCCGAAAGCTGGGATTCAGCCGCTGACATCGTTCTATCGAGGTTTGCATTATCAAAATTACTTAGTCTGTTTGCCTCGCCCCTGACGCTTTTCATCATGCGGCAGTCTTCAAAAGCGAGAAGTTGCCTGTGCGCGTCCATGATGCCGAGCACGTCCTTTATCTGCTCCGCCGCCTTGAGATAGACGACCCACTTTCCCTGGCGGCTGCAAATGCCCGCGTGAAGATCCGTGAAACTGTTGACGAGCCGCCTTGCCATAGCCGCGCTGCCCGCAGTTTGAAACACGAGCTCGAAATGGTAAGCCTTATCGGGGTCAGTAATGCTTCCGGCACCCAAAAACAGCCCTTTCAGATAGCTTTTTCTGCAGCATTTGCCCATCAGGGACGGATCCTGCGCCTCGCCTCCGATGAATCCCTCAGCAGTAACGAGGTCATTTTCTACGGAAAGTTCGTAGACCCTGCGCTTGCCAGGCCTGCCGACGCCGCTACCCTCTATGACATTCACCGATGGCGAGGCTCCGGTGATTTCTTTCGCAAGTGAGCGTATATGCCTTGCGACCACTGGGTATTCCGTCCTGAGCGAAAGCCTGAGTTCTCCCTTTCCGAGCAGATGAATGGAGCCTGCAGCCTTAGAAAATCCGGACAATTCCGCCGAAAGACAACACTCCTTTTCAGGAAGACTATGTGATATTTCACTCTTAACCTCAGAAGAAAACGACATCAATTCCCCGAAGAAATCTCACGATGTCTGAGCACGACCTTTTCACCCCTGCCCGTGAGGATTTCATAGACCACATTTGCCATAGTTACTGAACGATGCTGGCCACCCGTGCACCCAAAAGCGAGATTCAAATTTGCCTTACCCTCGCGAATAAAGGAGGGCTTGAGGCGCTCGACCATTGAAATCACCTCATCGGCAAAATATTTACTTTCCTCAAAACTCATTACATAGTCACGAACTTCCCTGTCGTTTCCATTGAGATTCCTCAAATTTTCAACGTAGAAAGGATTGGGAATGAACCTCATATCGAAGATGAAATCCGCTTCGGACGGCATCCCCTTCTTGTAGCCGAACGACTGCACGACAATCTTGAAGTGCTTCTCGTCCGCCTTCGTCCCCATGAACTCCCTGATAGCCGCCCCGAGCTGCGCGTTGTTCATCTGCCCTGTGTCTATGATGATGTCGGCGACCGCCTTGATTGGAGCGAGGCGAAGGCGTTCCTCCTCGATGGCCTCCTCGTTCGTCCGCCCCTCAGCGAGCGGGTGAGTCCGGCGCGTCTCAGAAAATCTCTTGAGAAGCACGTCGTTGGGCGCCTCAAGATAGATGATACGAAAACGCATATGTTTGCTCTTCAGCCTCTTTAGCGAATCGAAAAAATCGCTCAGAAAATCCGTGGCACGTATGTCGATAACGAAGGCGACCTTGTCCATCTTGTGCTTGCCGCTCTTGATGAGCTTCACGAACTCCTTGATAAGAACGGGCGGAAGGTTGTCAATGCAGTAATAGCCCATATCCTCGAACAGATTGACCGCCAAGCTCTTGCCAGCACCCGATAGTCCCGTGATTACTACTATTTCCTTGAGTTCCATAGTTTATCCTATTGAATTTGAATCCGAAGGTTCTGGCGTTTCCGTAACGTTGACGACCCGATCCATACTGATGCCAGCTTCGATGAGAAGGTTTACAGCTGAAAGAAAATCCCCGACCCTGTCCGGACTATGAGCATCGCTCGAAACGATGAATTTCACGTCTGCGAGGGCCATCGTCTTGATGTCCTCGGAAGTCAGCGAGGCGTGGAGCGTGTTCAGCTCAATATAGGTGCCGACCTTCGCGCAGACTACCGCTATTTCCAAAAGGTCGACCGGAGCCTTGTCGCCTGGGTGCGTCAAAAATTTGATGGGATTGTGCAGAAGAGCATCGACTATGGCCTTTGTATTTTTCTTGATCATCGCCTTGGACGCCTTCTCCGGCTTGCTTCTCATGTAATTTCCCGCGGCATTGAGCACCCCTGCAGGCGTTCCGCCGCCGAGAGCCCCATAATGATAACCCGCGCAGATGAAGTCAAAAAGCCTGTATTCCGAGCGTTTTATATCTATCTTTCCGCGACCGAGAATGTTCGCCTCAACGCCCAAAAGTATTTCCATATCTGGATATTTGACGGAAAGCCTGTTGATCTCACGCCGCATCTTCGGTATATCCCTGCGTCTGATACCGTAGCCATAATGCCCAGGACCATGATCTGTGATAGCAATCGTATGAATATTTCTGTTCCTCGCGGCCAACACGTTGTCCTCGATACTGCCGAGCCCATGCGAAAAAGTGGTATGCGTGTGCATGTCGGCATTGAGCGAGTAACGCTTGCCGTTTATCATTATTTCAACCTGCCGAATTGTTGCCATATCTGCTCCTAGTCTTCTCCGATGAAGATCGGCTCTTCCTCTAACAAAATTCCAAACTTTTCGTATACGATCTGTTTCACATCATTCGATAATGCCAAAATATCGCTCGTGGTCGCACCGCCTCTGTTTACGATGAACCCCGCGTGTTTGTCCGAAACCGCCGCGCCGCCAACACTTTTACCCTTTAGCCCAGCCTCGTCGATGAGTGCTGCCGCGTAATGGCCCTCGGGTCTCCTGAAAAAACTGCCGGACGACGGAAGCGTGAGCGGTTGGCTATCCGTGCGCCTCGCCTGATAATCAGTCATCGTGTTCTCAATTTCTTTCGCATCACCCTGCCTGAGTGTAAAGGTAGCAGAAAGAATCAAATATCGTTCTTCTGTCATTGCGGACCCTTTATTTGTCATTGCGGGCCCCGACCCGCAATCCATTCTCCCCTTCTGAAAAACACTAGTCCTATACCCAAATCCCAAATCATCCTTACTTAACATAATATGATTACTGTCAACCAAGTCCCAAACCCGAACCTCAGAAATGACATCGGCAATCTCATCACCGTAAGCACCGGCATTCATTAAAATCGCCCCGCCGATAGTGCCAGGAATCCCGAAAAGCCCTTCCATTCCCGAAAGTCCCTGCACAGCCGCCGCCTTCGAAACCCTCGCAAGGCTATCTCCCGCACCGCATTTGAGCGTATTACCGGAAATCAAAACGTCGGAACTGAGCGCCTTCAAAGTGGAAACCACAACGCCTCTGTAGCCGCCGTCCCTGAAGATCACATTACTGCCGTTGCCAAGCAAATAATAGCTGCCGCCCATGTCTGAGATGCGCGCGACACATCTTACGAGGGCGGCCTCACTCTCGGGCTCAATGAACAGATCGGCCGACCCGCCGGTCTTCATCGAGGTGTGCTCACCCATCGGCTCGTTGGCTTTGACCTCCGTATAGTGCCCAAGGCGCTGCGCCAGCATATTCATCTGAAAATTATGCTCGTTCATATGTTGATTATATCATATGCAAGCCACTGCAAAATAGGTTATAATTAAGGAAATTAAGTAATATTTAATTTTATTGAAACGGGTAAAAGGAGAACGAATATGAAAGACTTTTTTAAGACTTTATTTGCCATCAGCGCGGCAGTCATTTCAATAAGCGCAACGATTATCGTCATCTACACCTACTGGGACCGCATCAAAAACGCCTGCGGAACCACCGCGAGATTTGCCTCAAACGTAGCCAACGCCTTCAACGGCGACGGTCTGGAAAAAGCAGAAGACGAGTAATCACCGAGTCGCGTATGGGGGGCGTATTTTCTTGCTGACAGATATTTGTACCCCTTCTATGTCGCCAAGCCTCTTCTTGAAAGCCTCAGCGAATATGCGTTCCGTCCAGTAATGTCCGGCATCGATGAGCGGCAGATCCAACGCCTCCGCCAACCTCCATTCGTGCTGCCTTATATCTCCCGTGATGAAAACGTCCGCACCCAATTCCTTCGCCATCTCTATCACGTCGCCACCCCCGCCGCTGCAGGTCATGACCCTTTTCACCTTCTTTTCTAGCTTGCCCCTGTATCTGAGTTCTTCCTCTATGCCGAGGCCCTTTTTCACCTGATCCAAAACATCCGAAAGCGAAACGACGCTCGCGTCCCTGAACCTGCCGAGCCTTGAGTAATTGGGCATTCTCACGCGAGAAAGTGCGTCGGCCGGCGGCACGTTTTCGATGCCCAGCCTGTCTATGAGTTCGTCGTTCAGCCCGCCCAAAGCGGCGTCAAACGAGGTGTGCGCGGAATAGAGGCCAATGGACTCGCCCGCAAGCAGTTTGATCGCGTAGGCAGCCGTCGAATTGCCTATATCCAAAGTTTTGATTGGAACAAAGAACAGCGGGTGATGAGTAATTATCATGTCTGTGCTAAGTTTTTTTGCCTCTTTTATGACCTCAGGTGTGAGTTCAAGTGCAAGCAAAATAGACGAGATTTCCTTTTTCACGGGACTGATCATCAGCCCCTGATTGTCCCATGTTTCCGCGAGCTGCGGCGGAGCAATCTGCTCAATTTTCGCTATCAATTCATCAATCTTAATACCCATAAAAACTCCCATCACTGAATCCCGTCATTGCGGGCTTGACCCGCAATCTACAACGCCAAAAGCGCCTCAACCTTAGCCAACGCCAATTCCGCCGTATCGCTAGCACCGCCCTTCTGCGCTTCTGCGGCAATCTTCTTCTGCACGTCAATCTTATGCTCAATGAAGCTAGAAAACAGCGGCGGCCTAATTGCCAAAAGCCTCGAGCCGATTTCGGAAGTAAGAAATTGTTTCAACTCCACATTGTCCGCATCTTCCGCCGAAACGATCTCATACCTTTTTGCATCGCCGCCAAAATCCTCCTTCGAAGCAACTATTATCTCGCAAAGATGCCCGTTTTCCATCACAATTTCCTCGGTCAAGATAAAGTATTGGTTCATAAACAAAAATTTTCTGAGTTCACCGGACCTAGTCCTAGGCTGCAATACAAGTTTCTTCGCCGAAGCAGCTTTCTCAGGTGCAGCCGCGAGGATATCGGAAATGAGCTCGCCGCCCATGCCGGCAATCACAATGGTGTCGGCCTCGCCAACGGAAAGAGGCGCCAACCCGTCTTCAAGCCGCAAATCCGTCTTATCCCAAAGTCCGCCGCCGACCAAGCCGAGAGTCCGACGCGCGTTGTCAAGCGGCCACTCGTTCACATCGGTCAAAATAGCCGATTTTATCAGCCCGTTTTGAAGCATATGAATAGGCAAATATCCATGATCCGTACCGATATCCGCGAGCACCTCAGCACCCGCCGCCAACCGAGCCATAGCTTCAAGCCGCTCAGTAATCTTTAAAATTTGCATCTTTCACCTACTACACTGTCATTGCGCATTTTTCAACTACACTGTCATTGCGGGCTTGACCCGACCTGTGCTGGGGCTTGCCGCAGTGAATCCAGCCCTTACTCCAAATAATCCTTGAGCTTCTTACTCCTAGACGGATGACGAAGTTTCCTAAGCGCTTTCGCCTCAATCTGCCGAATCCTCTCACGGGTTACGTCAAACTGCTTGCCGACCTCCTCAAGCGTGCGCGCCCGACCGTCGTCGATACCAAAGCGAAGTTTCAGCACATTTCTCTCGCGCTCGGTGAGCGTCTCAAGCACCTCGTTCAGCTGTTCCTTCAGCAGCGCAAACGAAGCCGCATCAACGGGTGCAAGCACATCGTCGTCGGGAATGAAGTCGCCGAGATGGCTGTCCTCCTCTTCGCCGATAGGAGTCTCAAGCGAAACCGGTTCCTGAGCGATTTTCTGAATCTCGCGAACCTTAGCTTCGGTGATTTCCATCTCGCGGGCGATTTCCTCGGGATTCGGCTCTCTGCCGAGTTCCTGAGTCATCTGCCTCTGAATCCTTATCTGCTTGTTGATGGTCTCAACCATGTGCACGGGAATACGGATAGTCCTCGCTTGGTCAGCAATAGCGCGAGTGATAGCCTGCCGAATCCACCAAGTAGCATAGGTGGAAAACTTGAAGCCCTTCTCCCACTGGAACTTGTCAACAGCCTTGATGAGCCCGAAATTTCCCTCCTGAATGAGGTCGGGAAACAGCATACCGCGACCGATATATCTCTTCGCGATACTGACGACAAGCCGCAGATTGGCCTCGCAAAGTTTCTTCTGCGAAGCGTCGCCGTCCTCGATGAGCAGGAAGAGCTCGGCTTCCTCTTCTTCCGTTACAGAAGAAATCTTCTCAATCTCCTTGACGTAGTCCTTGTAATACTTGTCAAGCACCGCGCCCTTTGGCACCGTGAGTTTCCGGCTCTTGCTGACATTGCCGCTCTTCGTCCTCGGCACATCGGTATTTTCACGTGTTTTCTTTATCTCAAGAAGCTCCTCAACGGGCGCAACCGTTACGTATTCATCGGCCCATTCCGAAAGAAACTTGCCGAGGTTTTCCTTGTCCCTGTTTTCCTTATCCTTTTCAAGCTCTTCCCTTGCGGCTATGAACTTTGGATCGTCGCTGTATTTTTCAACTAGCTTCTTCTGAATTGCAATCCTCTTATTGACCTTGTCAACAGCGCAGACATGTATGCCGTTCGGGCGATCGGGCGATTCCTTATACTTCTTGATTGCGTAACGAGTCCACCATGTAGCCTGATCGGAAAACCGGTAATCCTTCATATTTCTATGCCTGTCCATTGCCTTCAGTAATCCCATGATTGAAACCTGCACGAGCGCCGTCCATTCATATTCCTCCGACCACGCAAAGGAGGCGGCGTCAAAGGCAAGCCTCAAATGCCCTTCTATTATCCGTTGCTCGGCTGCCCTGCCCGCTTCCATGCTCTTCGCAAGCGTTACTTCCTCTGCACTCGTGAGTAGCGAAACCGCCCCGATTTCCTTCAGATACATCCTTACGGGATCGTCAACCGTTACTTCCTTCGGGAGATTCTCGATCTTCACCTTCGGAACGGAGACCTCCTTGATGATTTCCTTCACGTCATCGTCCTTGCCGTCTTCAAGCAGACTCAGCTCGACCTCATCGGGCTCATCGTCATCTTCGCCCGTGATGATTTCAACACCACATGAAAGGAGCCGCTCGAAGAACAGGTCAAGTTGCTCGGGATCAGCCTCAAGATGGGATAGATAACTATTGATTGCCCGCTCCGAAATGCTGCCCTTCTCCTTTGCCTTCTTCAGAAGTTCGTCCATCACTTCTTCGGTGGTAGTTATTTCCTTAATTTCCTCAAATTCCATACTTCTCTCTTCCTTTCATCTCTACTTCAACTAACAAACCTTTGTTTTCAGCTCCCCAATTTTCTGTTGAACCTGCGTCAATTCCCGAACCAAATCGTCGGTGTTATCATGGCTTTCGCCAAGCTTTTTCATCATGTATTGTATTTCCTTCTGTCTGTATTCGAGCCTACTCAGCTCCGCCGTGCTGATACAGTCTTCCAACACCTCATCGGGTTCGCCGCCGATGATCACACTCTTGACAATCTCGTTCAAGGCATTTTTCTCGTCCTCTCCTTCAATGCTGTCCCTAAGGTCTCCGATGTGAATTTCCCCCGCCGTTTTCGCCGCCTCATCTATGCGTTTGAATAAGCTATAGAGCATTGGATTTGAAAATATATTGGTTACTTCATCGCGCCTACTGAGTAATGAAGGGCTTTCAATGAACAGCTTGAGCAAGTTTTTCTGCACCATGTCGAGTGCTCCGTTGTTCTGCTTTGGCTCGTCCTGTCTATTGTAGACATGTTTGGGATAGCCACCCTCGTCCGTGCTACCGCCGAGATTTGCGGCAATTTTTCCGGCATCGGAAAGTATGATTTCCTCGGAAATGCCCGTTTTCTCAGCCAATTTTTTCGCATATACAGCCCGTTCCACCCCATCGAGCCCAGCGATAAGCTTTGCGGATTCCGCCAAATAGGCCGTCATTTCGTCGCTTGCAGAGAGGTCGAATTCCTCGCTTAGCACGTCCAGTTTGAATTCCATCATAGGCACCGCGGCAGCTATCTGCTCTTCAAATGCGGGCTTGCCGAACTTTCCTATGAACTCGTCCGGATCCTTCGCGCCCTCCATCTTCAGCACGCGGACCGAGATTCCGGCCTTCTTCAGTATATCCATATCCTTGATGGCGGCGGCGACGCCCGACTTGTCCGAATCGAGCGCAAGCACGACCTTGTCGGTAAACCGCCTGAGTAATTCCGCCTGTTTGTCCGTGAGGGCGGTGCCGAGCTGAGCCACGGTGTTCTCGATGCCCCTCATGTGAAGGGCGATTGCGTCCATGTATCCCTCGACCAATATGGCAAACCCCTTCTTGCCAATCTCGATTTTGGCAACGTTCAAAGCGTAGAGATTGTCCCTCTTTTTGTAAATACCGGACTCCGCCGAGTTGATGTATTTCGCCGTCTTTTCCTTGTTGTAAACGTCCCGCCCGCCGAAGCCGATGACATTGTCCCGCGTGTTGAAAATGGGAAATAGGAGCCTGCCGTGAAACTTATCAACGTATGCATCGCCCCGCATATAGATCAGCCCGAGCTCCTCAGCCGCCGCAAGACCGTTCTTATCGTCCGATAGCTCGGTCGCAAACGTCATCTTCCTATCATCAGCCCAACCGATACCAAACCTCTTCGCCGTCCTCTCATCGATTCCGCGACTTTCCAGATAATCCCGTCCGTCATTTTTGTCCTCAAAAAACTTCATTGCGTAATGCCTGCCGGCCCTTTTATTGAGCTCGTAATACGGTTTGTTTCTGTCCGCCGCCGTGAATGAACCGCCGGGTGTCCAATCGATACCGTATTCGTCGGCAATCTTCTTGCAGGCTTCCGTGAAATTGAGGTTGTAGTAACGCGTATAGAAATTGATCAGGTCGCCCTTTGCACCGCAACCGAAACATACGAATACCTGATTGTCAGAGTAGACATAAAACGAGCCCGTCTTTTCCGAATGAAACGGACAAAGCCCACCGGCGTTTGCCCCTGCTCTTTTCAACGGAACAATACGGCTGATAGCTTCGACAATATCGACTCTTTCCTTTATTTCACTGACAATATCAATATCCCGTGGCATATTTCTCCCTTAGAAATCGACGTGTTGCTCATTCCCCAAGGCAACCACAAAATTCTCCATTATTATATTCAACACAAATAACGGTTTTCCTCTTTTTTATTGCAAAAAAATTCTTATTCGACTGAATGTACGAAGCCTGTGGGGACGAACAGTTTTGAGTATAGGTCTATTGCGTAGCGATCCGTCATGCCTGCTATATGGTCTTTTATGACGGCTTCCGGCCCGAAATCGTCCACCATTTCCAGATATTCCGAGGGCAACTCAAAAAGATGCGTCTCATAGTAGTCGTACAGACCGAAAATGACATTTTTGATCTTTCCCAAATTGCCGTCCATCTGGACCTTTGGGCTCAGATACACATTTTGAAACATAAAATTTCTGAGTTCGTTCATAGCAGAGCGAGCAGCTTCACCCTGAAGGATTTCAGGCTTTCCATCGCTGTTTTCAATCATGTCCGTGATGAGAAAATCTATGCGGCTTCTCGTGGTCCTGCCAAGCACAGAAACAGCCTCCTCCGGCAAAGAACCCTCGGAAATTACTCCGCTGTCCTTCGCATCGTCTATGTCGTGATTGATATACGCTATGCGGTCGGCCGTCTTGACTATCTGCCCTTCGAGAGTAACCGGCGTGTTCGGACCCGTGTGGTTCACGATACCGTCTCTGACTTCAAAGGTGAGATTCATGCCTCTTTTGCCATCGTGAGCCTCGAGCACATCGACCACGCGCAGACTCTGCTCATTGTGATGGAAACCGCCTATATGCCGCTCGGCGAGAGCGTTCTCACCGTTGTGGCCGAAAGGCGTGTGCCCGAGATCGTGCCCCATCGCTATAGCCTCGGTCAAATCCTCGTTGAGGCAAAGTGCGCGAGCGATACTGCGAGAAATCTGTGCGACCTCAAGCGTGTGCGTCAGGCGTGTGCGAAAGTGATCCTTCTCCGGTGCGAGAAAAACCTGCGTCTTGTGCATGAGGCGCCTGAGTGCCTTCGAGTGAATGATTCGGTCTCTGTCGCGCTGAAAATCAGTCCGAAACTCGCATTTCGGCTCAAACCTTTCTCTGCCCCGAGTCTCCGAAGCCTTCGCCGCAAACTCGGACAAGATCTCATATTCACGCTGTTCGGATTTTTCACGTGTAAGCATTACTACCCCTACATCATCCAGTAATATCAGTCAATTTCGGCTATACGCCGGTGTGCCCAAAGCCTTTTGTGCCTCTTTCCGTCTCGGAAAAATCAGATAAGCGAGCAACTTCTTCCCAAGAAACCCGCTCGTATTTTGCAATGATCATCTGTGCGAAACGGTCGCCATCGTTCACTGTGAACGGCTCACTACCCAAGTTTATCATAGGGCAACGTATCTCGCCACGGTAGTCCGAATCAATCGTGCCCACGCCGTTGACGAGCGCAATCCCAAACTTTGAAGCAAGACCGCTCCTCGCACGAATTTGTGCCTCGTAGCCGATGGGCAGCTCAATATGCACGCCGGTCGGGACAAACTCCCACTTCCCTGGCTCAATGACAACGGGCACATCTAAATGTGCCCTCAGGTCCATACCGGACGAACCTTCCGTCTCATACGAAGGAACTTCGCCCTCCGAATATATTTTCACTAAGAGATCAGACATTTCGGATCAAGCTCGATGCCTCCGACGGTAACCACGGAATAATCGCGAAAATCGCTGAACTTCTGCGCGACCGCGAGTATATCTTCGTTTGTAACGGCGTCTATCTCCGAGACAATCTGCTCTTCGCTCTTTATCTCATCGAGCACCGTGAGTCCGCGGCCATAGCGCATCATACGGCTGACACTGCTCTCATTGCTGAAGGTGAACGTGGACTTGAGCATCTGTTTCGCCATCGAAAGTTCTTCGGGAAGCGCTCCCGTCTGAGCGAGCTCAGAAACGACATCCTTTATTGCAGCGGCGGCGAGAGTGGTCTTGTCGTTTGCAACAGCGGCATAAATTTCAAAGATACCATCTTCGATGTGAGCTCCCGTAGCCGCGCCGACATTGTAAGCGAGCCCAAGCTCCTCACGAACCTTGACAAACAGACGCGAAGCCATGCCACCACCCAAGATATATGAGTAGAGCTTATGTGCCTGCAAATCAGCGTCCTTTGCCTTCGCACCCTTCGTGCCGAAAATCAGCTGAGTCTGCTCAATATCGCGGACGACATTGTGATATTCCGGACCGGATTTCCCCGTCTCAAAAGTCCAGCGCGGATCAGCCCCGATGATGAGCATACCGAACTTCTCCTCGAGATACTCCTCAAGCTCCTTCTCGTCGAAATTGCCCACGACTGAAATGAACGTTGAATCCGACCGATATCTATGAAAGACATAATCACGAAGAATGTCCTGCTCCATCGAAGAAATACTCTTTTCCGTGCCCAAAATAGGCTGACCGAGCAGCGAATCGTTGAACACAGCCATATTGATCAGCTCCGCGGCATAGTCTTGGTGATCCTCCGTATACATCTTGAGTTCCTCGAGAATTACCGTCTTTTCCTTCTCAATTTCCCCCGCATCAAACAGAGAATTGAACATGATATCGGCGAGCACATCGATGCTGTCAAGCAGATGATCGTCGAGACACCTGACATAGTAGGTCGTCGATTCCTTGCTCGTAAAAGCGTTGATCACGCCGCCATTCTTCTCTATATCGATGGAAATCTGCTGATAGGTGCGATCACGAGTCCCTTTGAAGAGCATATGTTCACAGAAATGACTCGCACCGCTAGCCTCGGGAACGGATTCGTCCACCGAACCGGCCTTGACCCAGACGCCGACAGACGCGGTCTTCAGGTGAGGCAGTCGCTCCGTAACCACCTCAAGACCGTTTGAAAGTTTGTATCTATTCAGCATAATTTATAGAAGCGCCTTTCTCGAAAGACTGATTTTGCCTCTGTCGTCGATTCCTTTGACGATGACCTTGACCTCGTCGCCCATGTTCAGAACGTCCTCGACCTTATTCACCCTGTGATTTTCAATCTCTGAAATGTGCAAAAGCCCTTCCTTGCCAGGTAGAATTTCGACGAATGCGCCAAAGTCCTTGATACCCGTCACCTTGCCGTCATAGACCTCGCCGACCTCAACCTCCTTCAAAAGAAGTTCGATCATGCTGATGGCCTTGTCCATGCCATCGGGTTCTATAGCGGCGATCGAGATGAGCCCCTCGTCGTTGATGTCAATCTTGACGCCGGTTTCAGCGATGATGCCGTTGATAGTCTTGCCGCCCTTGCCGACGATAGTGCCGATGTCGTCAGGGTCAATCTGGATGGATTCGATTCTCGGAGCATACTGTGAAAGCGCCGTTCTTGGCTCAGTAATTTCCTCGTTCATGATATTTCTGATGTGCTCGCGACCCTCCTTTGCCTGTTCGAGAGCCGACCCAAGGACTTCCTTGGTGATGCCGTCGCACTTGATGTCCATCTGTACAGCGGTAACGCCGTCCTTCGTGCCTGCGACCTTAAAGTCCATGTTGCCGTAATGGTCTTCGAGTCCGGCGATGTCGGACAAAATCTTGATTCTTCCGTCCGCCTTCTCCTGTGCAACGACCCTGCCAGAAGAGGTAGTAACGAGTTCTTCCTCTTTGATGAGGCCCATTGCGATACCTGAAACCGCCGCCTTGATCGGCACACCGGCGTCCATGAGCGCCAGTGAGCTTCCGCAGACTGAACCCTGTGAGCTCGATCCGTTCGATGAGAGCACCTCCGAAACGACTCTGATAGCGTAGGGGAATTCTTCCTCTGAAGGCAGCACCGGAATGAGCGCCCTTTCGGCCAAAGCACCATGTCCGATTTCTCTTCTGCCAGGGCTTCTCGAAGGCCTAGTTTCTCCGACCGAATATGACGGGAAATTGTAGTGATGCATGTATCTCTTTTCGGTCTCGTCGCCGATCCCGTCGATGTTCTGCTTTTCTCTGAGCGGTGCGAGCGCTGCGATTGAAAGAACCTGCGTCTGCCCTCTCTTGAAGAGTCCGCTGCCGTGCGCTCTGGGAAGGAAGCTCGTCTCGGCCCATACGTCTCTGACCTCGTCCGTCCTTCTGCCGTCGGGACGCACATCGTCCTCGATGACCATCTTTCTGAATTCGTCGACCAAGATGATTTCGACGGTTTCAGCGATGTATTTCTTCACTGCGCCTTCCGACAGCTCCTCCGCCTCAGCGAGGCTCTCCGTGAGCTCAGCCTGCAAGAGTTTTCTGGTGAATGAAATCTTGTCGTCCTGATGTTTCGGGAATACCTTGTCGAAGTGATGAAGTATCTTGTCTATCCACTCTCTGGCCGTGAATTCACCAGTAATTGTCTGGCCCGATTGTGAGTCGATAACGCCGAGGCTACTGAGGTCGATGACCTTGTTCTCCACGACCTTGAAAATGCTTTCCGGCACTCCAACCTCGGGAATAGCAACCTTGGGCTTCACAAATCCGAGCTGTGTTTCAGACGCAAGAATGTCATTGCTTATAAATGAAGCAATCTTCTTTATCTCGTCGTGAGCATGAATGATGGCGCCGAGTACGACATCCTCAGAAAGCTCATTTGCGCCGGACTCGACCATCATGACAGCCTTCTCCGTGCCTGCGACAGTGAGGTAAAGATCGCTCTCTTCTCTCTGTGCCTGTGTCGGGTTCGTGATGTATCTGCCGTCGATATATCCGACCACGACCGCCGCCGTAGGACCATCGAACGGGATATCGGAAATGGTCAATGCGACCGATGATCCGATGAGCGCCGCAACTTCGGGGCTGCAGTCGGGGTCTACACTGAGAACCAACGCATTGACTGTTACTTCATTGAAGAAACCTGCCGGAAACAGCGGTCTGAGCGGCCTGTCCATAAGTCTTGACGTGAGAGTTGCCTTCTCCGAAGGACGTCCCTCTCTCTTGATGAAGCCGCCCGGAATCTTTCCGGCAGCATACATCTTCTCTTCATAATCGCAACTGAGCGGGAAAAAGTCCTGACTTTCCCTCGGCTCCTTTGCCATCGTAGCTGTAACGTTCACAACCGTATCGCCATAACGAACCGTGACGGCTCCACTCGCCTGCTCGGCAAGCTTTCCAATCTCGAATTGCAAGAGTCTTCCACCCATAGCCGTCTTGTAAGTTCTGTAATCTGTAAATCTCATATTTTTCCTTCTTTCTTCCTTGGCTGTCATGCCGTCACGCCGTCATTGCGAGCGTAGCGTGGACCTGTGCTGGGCGTGCTCCTGCACGCACCAGTGAATCCATTCACCCAAACGTAACTTTTCTGCCTGTGCTAACTTCTTTCTTCCTTAGTGGCCGTCATTGCGGGCCTGACCCGTAATCCACCCACATATTTCAATAAACAAAGACGAGGAACTTCCTCGCCTTTGAATGTTGCAAGATTTTTATTTCCGAAGACCCAAGCGAGCGATGAGCGTTCTGTATCTCTCGATGTCCTTATCCTTCAGATAACCGAGAAGATTTCTTCTCTGTCCAACCATCTTCAGAAGTCCTCTTCTTGAATGGTGGTCCTTCTTGTGAATCTTCAGATGTTCGTTCAGGTCGTTGATTCTGTAAGTGAGAATAGCAACCTGCACTTCCGGTGAACCAGTGTCCCCCTCTTTAGTCTTGTACTCGTTGATAATTTCTGCCTTTTTTTCCTGAGTAATCATATTTTTCTCCATTTCTGATTAAACGCCTTAGCCGTGTAATGAACCGGAGTGTTTCACAACTCAGCAAAGGTTTATAAATATTACCATTAATAAGCAACCAATGCAACCCCTCGGGTAATCTTGTCATTGCGGCCTCCACACTTGTCCTCACTTGTCATTGCGGACCTGATCCGCAATCCACATCACTTCACCTTAACATTTTTAGTCTTCACAGTTTTCTTGCCGACCTTCACCTTCACATAAGCCTTGCCCTTCTTCACAGCCGTGATTTTCCCCGCCTTGTCCACCGTCAGCACCTTCTTGTTCGACGAAACATAAGTAACCTTCAGCGTTGTAGCCGTTTTTTTCTTCAGTCCTATCTTGAGCTGTGCGGTTTTGCCGACCAAAAGATTTTTCGGCACGCCCTTGACGCTGTGCCCTTTGTGTGCCACAGCCTTGGGAACCACATAGACAGTAACTTTGGTAGATTTACCATTTTTGGCAGTAACAGTAACCGTTGCCTTAGCCTTCTTCTTGACCTTTTTGGCGGTAATTTTGCCCTTTGTATTGACGGTGAGAATCTTGCTATTGCTCGACTTGAATTTCAGCGAGCCGGAAACGGTATACTTCCCATCGTCAGAAGCGACAGGCAACGTGAGGCTCTTGCCCTTCTGAATATAAAGAGTTTTCAGCGGCACCCGAAGTTTTGTAACATGCTTGCTCACATCGATACTTCGAGAATGTATCACAGTCAAATTGTCCGTAGCAGAAGCCGTGATCTTGACCTTGCCCTCCTTGCCTTTGAGAGTGAGCAGCCCCTGACTATCAACGGTTGCAATTTTGGGATCGGAAGTCGCCCAAACCACATTCTTCACCGTCGCATTTTCAGGCAAAACAGTAACGGCAAGTTGCGTCTTATTCTTGCTCTGATTGGAAGTTCCCGTGTAATGAAGCAGCTTATCCTGACCGACCGCAGAAACCACAGGTGAAATCAAAACGGAGCTGACATCCACATGGACCTTGTTGAATGGAACCGGTGAAGAGTCGAGCGTATCCGAGGCGTCAAACTTCTCCGACGCCTTTATACGGACTTTGAAAACATGTGATGTGCCGCCCGCGATTCCGGCGAATAAAGGACTCGCCTGAAAATCGCCGTCGTCCATAGCATACTCCAAAGTACCCGAGGGTGATCCATCTGCAGGCGTGAACGCGACCACATAGCTGTAGACATTGCCGACATTATTGGAAAGCCCGTCAAAGCTACCGATAGGAGCCTGAAATTTCGGCCGCTCTCCCTCAGGAAACTCAAAACTCCCCTCCTCAGGATTGTAAGTAGTCCCTGGCGAAACAACAATCACAGTATCGTCATCACTGGGACCCCCGTCAATAACAACCTCGCCACCCTCCACAAATGTGATAGTGCCCTCTACCGCATCATAGATGGTACCATTTGGAACCGTAATAGTTATCGTATTTTCGCCATCGCCAATTGTTACTATACCGCCATTCGGATAAGTAATTGTTCCGTCATCAGAATAATTTTGCAGTTCAAGACCGTTTAGTTTTATCGTAGTATTTGTCTCCGCATTTTTTAAAGCTACCGCATATACTGACTCTTTTCCGTTGGGCACGATAATATTTTCAAGTGTGGCAGGAATACCTAATGGTGCTGAAAGTGTAGGAGGGGTTTGTCCCATAAACGTAACGGTTTCTAGCGAATTACACCCACCAATAGCAGCAAATCTGATCGAGATGATACTTGAAGGAAAAACTATTTCGGACAGAGAAACACAAAGTTGAAAACAGAAGTTTCCAAGTGTAGTGATTGTTGAATTGCTTCCTAACCCTGTGTCTTCTAAATTATCACAAGATGTAAAACAATAGTTTCCAAGTGTAGTGATTGTTGAATTGCTTCCCAATCCCGTGTCTGTTAAATTTTGACAATAAAAAAACACATGATTTCCAAGTGTAGTGATTGTTGAATTATTTCCTAATCCCGTGTCCTCTAAACTCGTACAATACTGAAAAGAATAGTTTCCAAGTGTAATGATTGTCGAATTGCTCCCTAATCCCGTGTTTGTTAAATTTTGACAACCGTAAAACACAAAATCTCCAAGCGAAGTAACTGTATACGTGATGTCATCCTTTTCAAAATGCTCAGGAAGTGTAGCAGCGCCAGAGGCACCGGTATAATACGATGAATTTCCATTGGCTTGCAATGCAATGTTAGCTGTTCCGGCCTCTACATTTTCGGAAATCACTTTATAATGTGCATCGTAGTTTGTACCACCGATATTAACCGCACCGCCCACCACACCTGCAGAAGCAGGAATAGTAAACGTCTCATTTACTGCCGCGTAGCTATAGATATCCCCAAAGTTCCCTACACCACTGAACGAAAATATCAATGTCAGCGACACCAACAAAGCCACTATCCGCGATTTCGATTTTTTATTTCTCATTTTCTCTACCCTTCCACCACTTCACTGCTAACGTAGCCGTCATTGCGAGCGTAGCGCGGCAATCCAGAACTACATTTTGATTGCTTCGCATTTCTATGCCCTTACACAAATTTAATCCAACTATTATCTTTGTTTTCATTAAAATGTTTATCCTCTTCAGGTTTTTCTCTTTTATACTTCTTTGCACGATCGCCGTCCGCAGCTATAAAAGTGCGAATATCTTCTCTTAAAACGTCAGCAAGTAGCAAGCCAAAATCATTACCAGCCGCCTTGATTGCTTTCTCGTTGCTTTTGCCGTTTACTCTATGACTGTAGTAAAGACATTCTAATGGCGTCCCCTCCCATAAATAATTATCTCCACCGACCAAATCTCTTGAATAGAAATAATTATCGGGATTGGCAATGGAATATCCGTAGACCAATCCTTGGATATATTGCTTTATTGCCAACACGTTTTCTTCTCTCAGTTTTGCAGAAATGCTCTTTTTTCTTGAATCTGGTTTTAACATAATTTTTCTCCTTTTCGCTGCTTTCGTAACTTCAATTATTGATTATCCTTGGACTTATCTACACTTTCATGATTTGTAGTAGCCAAAGTGATTTTTGTTACCACGAACCTCCAAGGCTTTTCTTTTGCTTCTTTATCCGCTTTTTCACCGAGTTTCCTTGTACTGCATACATATTCAACTTCTGCTTTATCGTTTACAAGGCAAATTTTGCTTTCCGTGTCAAGTAAATAGCTACCATCCACTTTCTCTATATCGAAAGCAACAGTTGCGTCATGCATCGTTCTATAACCATCAATATGTCTTATCAAGACACCCTCACCAACATTCTCTTTATTAGCGACAATATCAAAACTGTCCCAACCCCAAATTCGATGATAATAAATAGTGCCACCTTTTTTATGTTGCGTTGGGTGGTCGTGACAAAC
The DNA here is from genome assembly GCA_031261345.1 of Eubacteriales Family XIII. Incertae Sedis bacterium. Taxonomy (GTDB): domain Bacteria; phylum Bacillota; class Clostridia; order Peptostreptococcales; family Anaerovoracaceae; genus JAISKC01. The sequence goes on from JAISKC010000044.1 coordinate 31,133, forward strand.
TGAATCGATTTCCTTACTGCAATATGCTTCCGTTTCGGTAATGCGACCATTGATATAGAATTTTTCTCCATTCTCCTCAAATTCTCTGCGAATAATTTTACCAAGTAATTGCTGTGCAAGTTCAACTGCTGATTTCTCAAAGAACTTCTTTTCTGTTACCATATCCTTTTTTTCATTCGCTGCCATTTTAATCTCCTTTTCATTAATAATTATGCTCTGGGTATCATCAATTCTTATTTAACAAATTTGTCAACTTAAATTTTGATAATCCTTTAAAAAACACACACACCAAAACGGCGACAAAGAAAAATTTCTTTTTCGGTTACTACTCAAGGGCAGTAAAATAGAAAAGAAGTAATAACAATAATGGTTAATCCACCTGCCATAAACTTTGCCTGAGAACATCATAGTAGTCCTTTTCATTAAGAACAGGATTGTT
>JAISKC010000043.1 GCA_031261345.1 Eubacteriales Family XIII. Incertae Sedis bacterium
CCCGCAGGATGACCGCCGGCCTGCGTGTTTGAATCGTCCATCTCGAGTCCGTGAAGCGAGACGCCGTTGATAAATGCAGCCTTGTCAGCCGGTGCCTTCGTATTGATAAACACGGAGCAGTCGCCGGTATAATCCTTGGGAATCATCGCTTCCTTCGCAATTTCGGTGGTTTCAAGAGACGCACCGCCGATGCCGCATCCAAGATAATCGAGGATGCACTCCTTCGCATGGTAGATGACTTCTTCAGGGATGGCGTTTTGATTGGCCTTTTCATAAAATTCTGCGAGCCTCTCACTAATGCTTGGAATACTTGGTGCCATATCTCTAACCTCCTATTTCACATCTTCACTTACCGACAAAATTACAGACCGGAAAGCGGTTGCCGCCCTCCGGTCTGCTTTTCCAAAACTTTTTTGCGCTGTTTCGCACTATCGCGCGCTATCTATTTACTACTACTTGCTATATTTTTCGGTCAGGCTAACTAGCGTATTCTGAACCTGTGATGCATCAGCAAATCCTGCCTTTTCGCTGTCAGCAATCCACTGGTCGATAACCGGCTGCGCGGCATCATACCAAGGCTGGAGGTCAGCGTCCTCTATGACGGTGATTGTGTCGCCGTTTTCTATCGCCTTATCATAACCGGACTTTGCGGATGCGATGTCGGCTTCTGATGTGAAAGTAGAGCCATAGCGGAATGCTTCTTGTAACCAACCCTGCTGTTCTTCAGTCAGTGAGTTCCACTTGTCAAGATTGACGATGTAGCCCATAGCACCGGAAGATATTCCGTGACCATTTGGATATTCAGGATCGATTGTTCCGAAGATGGTGTGGGAATGAAGCGCATCATTCAAACCGTAGTCGTTAACGCACGGCCAGTGAGTATACATACCGTCCACAACACCGTTTTTGCACGAAGTGAAGTAGTCGCCGGGGTCAAGAGATACGGTAGTTGCACCGAGCGCTTCCCAGTACTTCGAACTTACTGCGCCAAGACCTTCAATTTTAATTCCCTTAACATCGGCAATCGTCTTGATGTCGCCCTTGCCCATATGTAGAGATGAGTCGCATAGCGCCATCATGCTGAGCCAACGAAGATTTGCTTTTGAAAGTTCTTCATTAAGAGCAGGCTCTGTATCGATAAGTTCGTTAAACAGATCTGTCGTAGTGACAGCGTTTGACGGAAGGAAAGGCGTCGGCATCTCGAAGATATTGTTGAGTATCGTGTTTGAGTCAGTAACCGCAGGACCGATAATCGCAACGTCCACAGCGCCATCGCCGGTACCCTGCCATGAATCCATAAATCCAAGCAGCGTGCCATTGTAATAAACTTCAGCTACCATCTTGCCGCCGGAGATTTCCTGTAGCTTGTCAACAGCCGCCTGTGTGCCCTGTGCCGGAGGTGTCTCCTGAGGCATGAAGTTGTTTACCTTGATGGTCACGACTTCATCAGACGTCGCATCGCTATTGGCGGAGTTGTCTGAATTTGAATCGCTATCCTTTGAGTCGCCACAGCCTACGAGTATCATGCTGGCCGTCATAATCAGAATCAATGCGATTAATAGTATACTTTTCTTTTTCATGATTCCTCCTTATTTTGTTTTGTATTCTTCTACTAGGTCAAGTAGAGTACCACGAATTTGAGTGGCGGTTGTGAATCCTGCACCCTCACTTGCTACGATCCATTCGTCTACGACACCCTGCATCGCGTCGATCCAAGGAGCGAGATCATCGCCCTTGATGTTGACGATTTCGTCACCGTTTGCAACTGCCTTGCTGTAACCTTCTTGTGCAGAAGTCGTGTCAAGCTCTGCAGAATAAAGAGCACCCTGGCGGAATGCCTCTGTGACCCAACCCTGCTGCTCTGCTGAAAGGCTGTTCCATTTGTCAAGGTTCATTGCATAACCCATGCAACCTGTGGAGATGCCGTTGCCTGACGGATACTCGTCTGTGTATTCGCCAAATGTTGTATGTGCATGAAGTACGTCATTGAGTCCATAATCATTTACGCATGCCCAGTGTGCAAACATTCCGTCTACAACTCCGTTTTTACATGATGTGAAGTAGTCGCCGGGATCAAGAGAAACAGTCGTAGCGCCGAGTTTTTCCCAATACTTCGAACTGACTGCGCCGAGACCTTCAATCTTCTTACCCTTGACATCAGCAATCGTCTTAGGCGCATCTTTTGTTACGTGAATGTTTAGATTAGGCATAGCCTGCAGGCTGAGCCAGTGAAGATTCTTGGTTTCAAGTTCCTCATTTAGAGTGGGCTCTTTGTCGATGAGCTCATTAAACATCTGCGTTGTCTTGACCTGATCTGTGTTGAGACCTGCAACCGGAGTCGAAAATACATTGTTCAAAACTGTATTTTGGTCGATTGTAGCGATAGCCATGATTGCGATATCCACGCCGCCATCACCTGTGCCCTGCCACGAATCATTGAATCCAAGCAGTGTACCATTGTAGTACTCCTCGGTCTTGATTGTTCCACCTGATAATTCTGCCAATACCTCGCCTGCCTTTGCTGTACCGAGTGACGGCGGTACTTCCTGCGGCATGAAATTGTTTACCTTGAGGGTAATCGTTTCTCCGGCGGCTTTATCGCCGTCGGTGTTGCTGTCACCGTCGCTACCGCTGTCGCTGCTGCCACAACCTGCGAAAGCCATGCTGACTGTCAAAATCAAAATCAGTCCGATAATCAATACTCTCTTTTTGTTCATTTTCTCCTCCGTTTTTCTAAAAAATACTTAAACTGCTATTGCGTATGAAATCGCTTTCATACATTGCCTACTCCAAATGTAGAGAGGCAATAAAACCACTTTTATTTTTAATCTCTACCGCGTGCTACCGAACGTCCACCATCGACTAGGAGCGTCTCGCCTGAAATTTGACTCGCTTCATCTGAGGCAAGAAATACAGCGGCATTTGCTATATCGGTCGGCTCTACACAGCGGCCAAACGCCATCGTCGCACCCACGATATTTTTAATTTCTTCATCGCTCATGTTTTCGCGGTCGCCGCCCATAAACTGCTTAAGCATCGGGCTGGCAGTCGGTCCGGGAAGTATGACATTTGCGCGGATGTTGTCCTTGGCAAGTTCGCTTGCAAGAACTTTATATAGACAGATGAGCCCAGCCTTTGAAGGTGAATACACTATGCTCATCGCGCGAGGCATAATCGCCCCAAGAGATGCGGTACCGAGATATACTCCGCCGCCCGCCTTTACAAATTCGGGATACGCCGCTTTGCACATCATAAACGGTCCCTTTAGGTTGACGTCCATAATCTTATCCCAGAGTTCGTTGGATACATCAGAAAAGCTGCTTTCCTTTTGCGGTAGAGCAGCATTATTGTATAGTACATTTAGTTTTCCAAATGCGGCTACTGCCTGAGCCACCACGTTGCTACAGTCGTCAGGATTTGATACATCGGTCTTTACAAATATGGCTTCGCCGCCCGCCGCTTTGATTATCTCTACAGTTTCAAGCCCGCCTGCTTCGTTGACGTCTGCGACGACGACCTTGGCACCTTCCTCAGTAAAACGCTTCGCGCTCGCACGGCCCATGCCTGAACCTGCGCCGGTTATGATGGCAACTTTCCCTTCAAGTCTATTTCCCATAATACATCCCTCCCAAATTAACCACAGTTAATAAAACCGCTTTCATAAGGGAATTATACTTACTCACATTTGCGCTGTCAATGGAAATATTAATTAAAGACTGCTATGTCTATTCGTAATACCCATCGTCGGCCTTGATTAGCGAGTTGAACTGCTCCAAATCGTGGCCGTACCAAATTTGGGCGTTGTATTCCCTTGCCTTCTCTTGCAGGAATTCGAAGGACTTGAACCAGCCCTCTTTGTCAAATATTACGCCGGGTGGCAGTACCGGCGGTCCCACGTTTACGCTTCCGTAGATTGCGTCTGATGCTAGGATTTTATTTCCCGTTTTTGGCAGCTCGACCAGCAGCGCGAGTATTCCGAAGGCGTGCCCGGGGCCGAGCGTGTTGAACTTGATTCCGTCGACAAAATCCACTACATCGTATTGTTCTTCGATGAAACGCCACTTGTAATCCTCGTGCGACCACGCCCTGATATCTTCGGGAATATACGGCGACGCGAGTTTGTTTTGCAGCATCAACCCGGCGGCGTGAAGAAATTCGCTCTCGCTCACGATTATCTCGGCACC
>JAISKC010000007.1 GCA_031261345.1 Eubacteriales Family XIII. Incertae Sedis bacterium
TCTCCTTGTCGTTGAAATAGTCTACGAACAGACTACTCTTAAATTCCCTATTTCCCCTATCAACTGTCATAATGCTCTCCAATCCTGTTTAATACAATAATACTAATTTATGGAAAGTATATCATAGATTTACACCTTGTCAAGTTTTTCCAACAAATAATTTCATCAAATCGGAACAATTTTGTAGCAACTCGTAAAAGTCTGGATTTACGCATGAAAACACCCCTATTTAAGACGGAGATTGCGAGTTTTACGAGTTGAGCAGTCTGCAGCCCAGATTTATTACCATATTCCCGAATAGTACGCGCTGTCCTGTTTATTTCAAGAAAACAAGACAGCGGACCTGTCCCCCCTCTTATTCTGAATCCAAGTACTCAGCGACAGTCATAATTTTAGGATGATCAAGTTTGACTTCTAAAAAGTGTCGATCTCCGCTGATGATAATATCAACATTTGCGAGTATTGCAGCATTCAGTATTGGAACATCCTTTGGATCCGAAATCAGTTTTTCAGGTGATTCAGGTGCTAAGATCAACTCATATGGTAGTTCTGCCAGAAACACCTCGATATCAGGTAAAGTCGCATGAAATTTTTCCTCAGCAACTCTTCGATATTCTGCGATGTTATAATCACTCAGGACAAGGTCATGGTTATTTGCTATATGAAAAAGTGCCTGAGCCGGTCTTGAATTTGGATAAAATAAAGCCGAGATTAGAATATTCGTATCGGTTAATATCTTCAAGGCAATCACTCTTTCTCATATCGTACTTCATTCACCCACGATTGAATATCGTCCTCGGAAGGATTCCCAAGGCCTTCGGCTACGCCACTAAAAGCCTTTTGAGCTTTCAGTATTGCTGTTTCAGAAGCATTATTAATAACAACTTCACCTTTGTCGTTACGAAAGAACAAAATCTTGTCGCCTTCCCTAACACCAAGCATACGGCGAATTTCTACAGGGACAGTTATTTGCCCGTTAGCAGATACTCTTGCTAAATTCATAAATAATACCTCCAATCTCAAGTTTTCTTGAGTTTCATTATTTCAGTATATATCAAATGGATGCATAAATCAAAAAACAACTGTCGAATCCCAGGATTCAAAATGAGCGGGGCAGCTGTCCTACTTTTTACCCAAACGCCTTTATCATCTCAATCGCCTTCACAATCCACCGCAACGCTCCGGCATAGCGATAGCCTGTAAAGCCCGCTTCTTTCAGAATGTCGGCTATTTCCGGCTTGGTAATGTTTAGGTCAATCAAATCGGACAGACCGCCGCGCTCATTCGCAATCTCCCGAACGTAGTCGAAATAGGTTCCGGCAAAGCCAAAGCTGGTGGCGTAGATTTCTGGAGCGGATATTGCCTGCTCAACCATTTCTTCCGTGTCCTCATAAAACAGGCTGCGCCCGTTGTCATACAGAGGATAGAAAGATTCCTCCTTGTCGCTTATTTTGATTGCGATGTTTGACAGATGGCGGTCGTCCTGCCTTGTAATGAAATCAAGCAATATCATTCGCGCAATGTCGTCTTTGTACTGTGGACGGACTGCCACGAGGTTTTTGTATTCATTATCACCACGCGCACCGTCAAACAATCGCCTAAAATGCACGATGTATTCCCTTGAAAAATCGTAAAGGAACTCTGAGAACACGATATCCTTGTCGGCGCGATATGCGGGGCAGCAGGGAACGCCCAATTTTTGCGATAACAAATAAACAGCAATCTCGGATTCCACATCTGTGACAAGCGGATTGATGCGCTGCTTGTAGATGCCGTACTTGCCATTGAAAACGCCGTAACGCTTGATGTTGTAGCCCTCCGGCGTGTCTATGCTATCGCCCACAAGGTCAATGCGCTGACGAAAAACCGATTGAAACACATCGGTCATCGAAACTTCGAGCTTTTCATCTTCGCTGTAAGCAATCCAAATAAGGTCTTTCGGGTGAATACCCCTTGTGATTTCCGCAATTTGCAGAACATCATAGTGGGATAATCCACAACGAAATAATATCCGCTCTATGTCGCGCCTGTCGCGGTTGACAACACGTTCGGAGATAAACTCAACAAATTGTTCAGCCGACCACGTTTTTTCGCCGTGTGTATAGAGCAAAACAACATCATTGTATTCGGGCTGCAAAAATGCAACAGCATTTGCACTGTCAATCGTGCCGATAACTTTGTCATCCCATTTCAAAAAACGCACAGCAGGCAATTCAGCCTTTTGCTTCACACGCCCGTCGAGTGGCTTTTCGGCATCTGACGGAATCTGATATGACTTGCCGTTTTTCACCACGCCGGGGATTTTCCCTTCGTTGCACAATACACGAACCCGCCTATCTGACAAGCCCCACTTTTCGGCCGCCTGTTGCGCTGTCATAAAATCCATATAGCTGCCCTCCCTATAGACCTTATTATAATACATAATTTACGGAACAATATCAACGCCTATTATTCCGTAAATTCGAGCTAGCGGACCTGTCCCCCCTCTTGCCCTTTATTGTGATATAATATTTCGGTACAAATTTTTGAATAGAAAATCATATATAGTTTAGGAGAAAAAGCATGACAAAGCTTTTAAAAACTGTGGCTGTGGACGGCAACGAGGCCGCCGCATATGCCGCATACGCATTTACGGAAATAGCCGCCATCTACCCCATTACTCCATCATCCCCGATGGCTGAACTGACGGACGAATGGGCGGCGAAAGGCAAGAAAAACGTATTCGGCCAAGCGGTCGATCTCGTCGAGATGCAGTCCGAGGCAGGTGCAGTCGGCGCCATACACGGAGCGCTCGAAGCCGGCTCACTTGCAACGTCCTTCACCTCTTCACAGGGGCTGATGCTGATGATACCGGTCCTGTATCGAATTGCGGGCACGCGTCAGCCGGGCGTCCTTCATGTGGCCTCGAGAACTGTGGGCACGCACGCGATGAGTATATTCGGCGACCATTCGGATGTGATGGCATGCAGGGCGACGGGGTTTGCCCAGCTCAGTTCGGGATCGGTCCAAGAGGCGGCCGACCTCGGATTTGTGGCACATCTCGCCGCGATCAAGGGCACGATTCCAACCATGCATTTCTTCGACGGCTTCCGCACCTCGCATGAAATCCAGAAAATCAATCTGCTGAATTACGAGGATGTCGCGAAACTGCTCGACAAGAAGGCGGTCAAAGCCTTCAGGGACAACGCCCTCAATCCCGAGCATCCTACGCTCAGAAACACGGTGCAAAATCCGGACATCTACTTTCAGGTCAGGGAAGCCAACAACGAGAGCTATGACAGCTTTCCCGAAATCGTGTCGGGCTACATGGCTGAAATCAACAAATTGAAGGGGAGCAATTACAAGCTCTTCAATTACTATGGTGCGAAGGACGCTGAGCAGATCATCATTGCGATGGGTTCGGTTTCGGGCACCATCATGGACACGGTTGACTATCTCAACGCGCATGGGGAGAAGGTCGGCTTCCTTCAGGTTCATCTCTACAGGCCGTTTTCCGTCAAGCATTTTCTCGGCGCCATTCCCAAGACCGTGAAGAGGATAGCCGTCCTCGATCGCGTGAAGGAACATGGCTCGGTCGGGGAGCCTTTGTTTGAGGACGTGTGCTCCGCCTATTACAAGAGTGCTGTCGATGGCGATAGACCAGTAATAATAGGGGGAAGATATGGCCTTTCCTCCAAGGATACGGATCCGGATCAGATAGTTTCTGTCTATGACAATCTGAAAAAGTCTAGGCCAAAAACAGGGTTCACCATAGGCATAGAAGACGATGTTACTAAGCTCTCACTGCCCATCAAAAAGCACGTCAACGCCGAAAATCCATCTACCATCGCCTGCAAATTTTGGGGGCTCGGGTCGGACGGAACGGTTGGAGCAAACAAAAATTCTATCAAGATTATCAGCGAATACACAGACCTTTATACGCAGGCCTATTTCGAATACGACACAAAGAAGTCTTTTGGCGTCACAAAATCACATCTGAGGTTTGGCAAGGAGCCGATTCGGGCAACGCACCTCATCAAGCAGGCGGACTTCATAGCGTGCCACAATCCTTCTTACATAGACAAATACGACATCGTGAACGAGCTGAAGCAGGGGGGCACCTTCCTGCTCAATTGCAGTTGGGACGAGGACGAGCTTGCGCAGAAGCTACCGGCACATGTGAAAAAGCATCTGAGCGCAAACAAGATAAATTTTTACACGGTAGATGCAAACAAGATCGCGAGGGAGCTCGGACTGGGCAACCGAACCAATACCGTTCTTCAGGCGGTGTTCTTCAGTCTGTCCGGCATCATTCCCGTAGCCGATGCGGAAGAATATATGAAGGACGCGGCGAAGAAAACCTACGGCAAGAAAGGTAAGAAAATAGTCGCAAGCAACATAGCGGCCATCGAGGCGGGTCTGAATGCGGCGAAGAAAATCAAGGTTCCTTCCGCGTGGAAAAATGCGAAGGACGCACCTACGCCGGAAGTCAATGAGGACTTGGCAGAGACCAAAAAACCCGAATTCATTACAAATATCCTCGAGCCCCTGAACGCACAAAAGGGAGACAGCCTTCCGGTGAGCACCTTGGCCCCCTACCGTGACGGCACGATGCCGATGGGCACCTCCGCCTACGAGAAGCGCGGCATCGCCATACAGCTCCCCGTCTGGCACAAGGAGTCCTGCCTCCAGTGCAACATGTGCTCGTTCGTCTGCCCACACTCAGTCGTCAGACCCTTCCTCCTAGACAAGAAGGAAGTGAAGCGCGTGCCCGAAGGTTTTGAGCTGACACCCGCAAAGGGAGCCGCCGCAAAGGATTATGAATATTCGCTACAGATAAGTAAGTACGACTGCACCGGCTGCGGAAGCTGTGAGGCGGTCTGCCCCGCGAAGAACAAGGCTATCACGATGAAGCACGCGGAGGAGGAAGATTTCGACCGCGTGAATTGGGATTTCGCACTCACGATAAAGGATAAGGGACCGCTTTTCGACCTCGCGACCGTGAAGGGCTCGCAGTTCAAGCAACCGCTGCTCGAGTTTTCCGGAGCCTGCGCCGGTTGCGGAGAAACTCCATACGCCAAACTGCTCACACAGCTCTTTGGGGATCGCATGTACTGGGCAAATGCAACGGGCTGCACACAGGCTTGGGGCGCTTCCATGCCGACGATTCCCTACACGGTGAACAGCGAGGGCAGAGGTCCGGCTTGGTCGAATTCCCTCTTTGAGGACAACGCCGAATTCAGTCTCGGCATGCAACTTGCAGCACATCATTCACGAAATATGCTGAAGGAAAAACTGACGCACCTTCAGGAATTGGTCAGAGGAGACGGACAGCGGAAACTCGCCGGTGCGATCCAAGATTGGCTCAATGCCTTCGACGACACGCTCGCCTCCGAAGATGTCTCAATTGTTCTGATAAAGCTACTAAATGAAGCAATTGAAAAATCAAAGATTTCTCACGCCGCAGAAACGCTGGCGAAAAGGATACTCGCCCGAAGCGACTTCCTCGCGAAAAAGACGATTTGGATGTACGGCGGCGATGGTTGGGCCTACGACATCGGATACGGCGGACTCGACCACGTATTCTCGATGGGCGTGGACATCAACGCCCTCATCGTTGACACCGAGGTCTACTCCAATACGGGGTCGCAGAGCTCGAAAGCCACGCCACTCGGAGCGGCTGTGAAGTTTCAGGCCTCGGGCAAGAAGACGAAGAAGAAAGACCTCGGACTGCAGATGATGTCATACGGAAACATCTATGTCGCCCAAGTGGCGATGGGCGCAAATCCTGCACAGCTCATGAAGGCTATCATCGAAGCCGAGACCTACCCAGGCCCATCACTGGTGATAGCTTACGCACCGTGCACAGCTCACGGTATCAAGCTCGGCATGGACAGCACGATGGAAGAGATGAAGCGTGCCGTCGACGCTGGTTACTGGAATCTATATAGGTTCGACCCGAGGAAAGAGAAGCCCTTTACGCTGGATTCGAAGGAGCCGAAACTGGATTTCCACGAATTCCTGTCCGGCGAGATACGCTATTCGTCTTTGGAGAAGACCTTCCCCGAAAACGCAAAGAGGCTATTTGCTCAGGCGGAGAAAGATGCGAAAGCAAAGTACGAGTATTACAAGAAATTGGAGGAAGACGATCGATGAAATTAGCATTTTCCACATTAGGATGTCCCGATTACAAATGGAGCGACATATACTCCATGGCGAAGGATCTCGGCTTTGACGGCATTGAGGTGCGCGGGCTCGGCGAGGACGTTGACTTTGCCGGCGACCACCCATTTGCGGAGGACTCGCTCGCGGAGACGATTGCCACGCTTTCAGGCCTCAATCTCGAGATCAGCTGCCTTTCGTCGGGAAATGTCCTCAAGGACGAGGACAAGGCAGAGCTGAATCACAAGAGGATTGCGGGCTATATCGAGCTTGCGGCGGCTCTAAAAGTCCCGTATGTCCGCGTGCTCGGCGACAGAGGCGTCTTCTCTGAAGGGGCTTTCGACGACAGTATCGTCATCGAGGCGCTTCGGAAGCTCGTCCCCATCGCGGAGAAAAAGGGAGTAACATTATTGGTGGAAACCAACGGTGAATACAGCGATACGGCGAGGCTGACGCGGGTTCTCACCGAGGTCGAAAGCGACAATGTGGCGGCACTCTGGGACTACAATCATACGGTAATAGGCGGAGGTGAAACGCCCGAGACTAGTGTCCAAAATCTCGGCGCATACATCAAATACGTTCACGCAAAGGACTCAGTAATGAAGGACGGCAAGCTGGAATACCGCTTCATGGGTGAAGGGGACCTGCCGATTGAGGAATGTTTGCTCGCTCTCGCCTCCATCAATTACAACGGATATGTGAGTCTCGAATGGGTCAAAAGGTGGGTTCCCGAACTGTCTGAGGCAGGCGTTGTTTTCCCGCATTTCTACAATTACATGAGCGCATTCTACGGCGAGGCATCCGGCGGTAGAAGACTATTTGACAATCGGGAGAAGACCGGCAAATACGTGTGGGAGAAGGATACTTTGATAGACCTCACCTTCCCGCAGGTGCTTGACCGAATGGTGGAGGAATTCCCAAATCAATACGCTTTCAGATACACCGAAAGGGATTATCAGAGGACTTACGCCGAATTCAGAGACGACGTGGACGAGTTCGCAAGAGCGCTGCTCGCTCTCGGCGTGAAGCAAGGTAGCCACGTCGCGATATGGGCGACGAATGTGCCGCAGTGGTATCTCACCTTCTGGGCAGCGACCAAAATCGGTGCCGTACTCGTTACCGTGAACACCTCCTACAAAATCCACGAGGTCGAATATCTGCTCAGGCAGTCCGACACGCACACCCTCGTGATGACAGGCGGATACAAAGACAGCGACTACACTTCCATCATCGCTGAGCTCTGCCCCGAACTGGCAAACGCGAAATCCGGCGAGCCCCTTCACACGAAGAAACTCCCCTTCCTCCGCAATATCATTACTGTAGAAACGGAGTCCCCTGGCTGCCTCACATGGGAAGAATCCCTAAAGTTTGCGGACAGAATACCGGCGGACGAAGTGAGAAGATACGCCCTCGGCCTGAACAAAAATGACACCTGCAATATGCAGTACACATCGGGCACGACGGGCTTCCCCAAGGGAGTGATGCTCACCCATCACAACATAATCAACAACGGCAAATGCATAGGCGATTGCATGGATTTCTCCACGGCGGACAGGCTGATGATTCACGTGCCCATGTTCCACTGCTTCGGAATGGTGCTCGCAATGACGGCCGCAATGACGCACGGCGTTACGATTTCACCGATACCCTCGTTTTCACCTAAGCAGTCGCTCGCCTGTATCAGCAAAGAAAAAATTACTGCATTCCACGGCGTCCCCACGATGTTCATAGCCATGCTTCAGCATGAAGATTTTGACAAAACGGACTTCTCGCACATGCGCACGGGAATAATGGCGGGAAGCCCCTGCCCCATCAAGGTGATGGAAGACGTCGTAGAAAAGATGCACATGAACGAAATCACCATCGTGTTCGGCCAGACGGAAAGCTCGCCAGGCTGCACACAGAGCAGGGTTTCGGACCCCGTCGAGTGGCGGGTGAACACCGTTGGTCGCCCATTGCCCGGCGTCGAATGTCGTATCGTAGATCCGGAAACGGGCGAGGTGCTCGGCGAAAACCAAATTGGCGAGTTCGTCGCTCGCGGTTACAATATCATGAAGGGGTATTATAAGATGCCCGCTGCGACCGCCACGGTCATCGACAAAGACGGTTGGCTTCACACCGGAGACCTTGCACTCTGCGACGAAAATGGCAATTACAAAATCACCGGACGTATCAAGGATATGATCATCAGGGGCGGCGAAAACGTCTACCCGAAGGAAATTGAAGACTTCCTCTATACGCATCCCAAAATTTTGGACGCTCAGGTCATCAGCGTTCCCGACAAACAATACGGCGAGGAAATCTGTGCATGGGTAATTTTGCGGGACGGTCAGGAACTGACAGAGGAGGACGTGAAGGAATTTGTCCGCTCACACATGGCGAAGCAGAAGACGCCTAGATATGTCCATTTCTGTGATGAATTCCCGATGAATGGTGCGGGAAAGATACTCAAATACAAGATGAGAGAGGACTCGATAGACATCTTCAATTTGGGTGAAGCGAACAGTATCGAAACGGCTTAAGCCTTAGGCCTCAGGGATAGGACTTACAGCTTAGACCTCAAAATATCTCGTGAGAATCGCGAAAAGCTCGTCAATTTCGACGGGCTTCGCGATGTGCCCGTTCATCCCACTCGACAGGGATTGCTCCACATCTTCTTTGAAAGCATTTGCCGTCATGGCTATGATTGGAATATCTCCGGCCTTTGGTATTTCATCGGCAAGTGCACGTATCGCCTTTGCGGCACCGAGCCCATCGAGCTTCGGCATCTGAATATCCATCAAAATGAGGTCAAACAGCTCGGGCGATTTCTTGAAGGCCTCTACAGCCTCCTCGCCATTTTCGGCAAAGACAATCCCCACCTCAGACTCCGAAAGAATGGTTTCGACAATTTCTCTGTTTATATCTATGTCATCTGCGAGCAGAATGGTCTTCTCTCTCCAGTCCGGCGCATCGGGGAGCTCCTCCACCATGCGCACGCCATGCTCATTCATAGGTGCCAAAACCTTATCGTCCCAAGAGACAGGGATTTCAAATATGAAGTTCGAACCCTCGCCCAAAACGCTGTCAATCCAGATGTTGCCGCCCATGAGATCAACGATTCTCTTGCATATTGCAAGGCCCAGACCCGTGCCTCCAAACTGCCTTGTGATACCGCCGTCAGCCTGCTCAAACGAATGAAACAGCTTGTCCTGATTTTCGGGATCTATGCCGATACCGGTATCAGCGACCTCAATGTGCAGAATATTTCCCGAAACTATTTCGTCCACCTTCAAAGTGATGGTGCCGCCTTCCGGCGTGAACTTCATCGCATTGTTCAAAAGATTGATGAGTACCTGCGTGAGCCGAAGCTCGTCGCTGATAAGTTTGCGCGTGAAAATATCTGTCATTGCAAGCTGGAAATGCTGGTTTTTCTCTTCCAACTTGACTTTGACCACGCTGATGACGTCCTGAATCATCTGCTCAAAATCAAACGGTGCAGGAACGATTTCAAGTTTGTTTGCATCGATTTTCGACATGTCGAGCACGTCGTTGATGATGTTCAGAAGTTGCCGTGAGGAAACATCGACCTTGTCCAGACAGTAACGCACCTTTTCCGGATCGCGGGTCCTCTTTGCGATTGTGGTCATACCGATGATGGCGTTCATCGGCGTGCGTATCTCGTGGCTCATGCGAGCAAGAAAATCGCCCTTCGCCTTTGTGCTTGCCATCGCAGCTTCCCGCGCATCGTTCACGACCTTGAGCGTTTCGTTTCGGGCGACGGAAGAAGCTATGACAAAGGTGGCGGAAAGCATGATGTCAGCCTCGTCCTCGGTGAATACTCGGTCGGCGTGCGTGCAGTCGTCGAACCCCACAAAGCCCCAAAACTCCCCGTGAAGGTAGATAGGCTGAACCATGCAACCCTTTACTCCAGCTACCATGTTGATACCGTATTTGTCCAACACTTCCTTGTTATTTTCGTTTGTGATAATGCTAAATCCAGGCTCTATGAGCGCCTCCCAATCCGGAAGTAGCTCGTCATACGGCACAAGCTCTGAACCGCCGTAGGCTATGGAAGTCTCACTCGTGAAGCCGAACGATCCGCCCCTCTCCCAAAGCACTCTCCTGAAACTGAAAAGCCTGCCATCAACGAGGCGATTTCGCCAGATATACGCCCGATCCGCCTGAACGCTCTCCGCGAGCATCTGCAACGCCTGCCGAAGCACCATCTCATATTCCTCGTGGAAGCCACCGATGATCATGGCCGCCGCCGAGTTTGCAGCACGAAGCATACGGTTCTGCTCCGCCAGCGAGTTTTCGGTCTGACTCTTCGCCAGCCGCCTATTTTCCGTTTCCATCTGCCGCGCCTTGTCCTGCGCCCACTTCAGCCGCGTGAGGTCGAGCGCAAGCACCGAAATACTCGTTGGCCTACCCGCCTCGTCCCTCTCGGAAATCATCCCGCATTCATATACGGACACAAGGCTACTGTCGCGCCTCCTCATGCGATATTCCACATGATAAAATTGCGCGTCGGCCGTGAAAATAGACTCCATGGCATTGTGAACGCGCTCACGGTCGTCCTCGAACGTCAGTATGTCTCGCGTTTCCATCGACTCGGGAAGCTCGCCCAACTGGTATTGCGTGAGGTTTGCAATGATGCGATTCATCGCGATTTTGCCCGTCGTGATATCTATGGTGAATAGACCAACACCCGCCTCGTCCGCAAGCGTTTCTATCTGCTCTGCGGTCATTCCCGAGCTGCCCCTTAGGATTTCTTCTATTGCATCGACCATGCGGTTCTCCCCCCGATTTTTTATTACTCACCTATTCATTGCTTAGTAATAGGTTATTATATTACATTATGCCACGAAACCCGCTATGCCGCGAGAAGTTTATGTGTAAAATTCAGCCTTATTATGCGATAATATTATGCAAAGGGACAGCTTCCAGTCAGTAATAAAGTAATACAGAAAGTAATACAGTAATAAGGTAAAGGAAATGACGATGTTTAGAGAAATGCGAAGAAATATTCAGGCCCTGCCTGACGATGAGATCATAGCCGTTTTGAACCTGAACTCGAACGGAGTATTGGCCTGCCGCGGCGACGACGATTATCCCTACGCCGTTCCGCTGAACTACATCTATTTCAACAAAAAGATATACTTCCATTCAGCAAAACTGGGCCACAAACTCGACTCCATTGTCAAAGACCCAAAAGTCTCATTCGCCGTGATAGACGAAGACACCATACTCAGCGAAACATACACCTCCGCTTTCCGTAGCGTCATAGCCTTCGGCAAAGCGAGGATTACCGAAAATCCCGAGCACACGGAAGCCTTCATGGCTCTCGTAGAAAAATACTCAGGCGACCAACCCGAAGAAAGCAAAAAACACATAGTAGCTCACTGCGAGCGAGCCTGCATAGTAGCAATCGACATAGAGCACCTAACAGGCAAACAAGCAAAAGAATTCGTCAAATAAAGAGAGGGGACAGGTCCGCTGTCCTGTTTTCTGGAAGAAACAAGGACAGCGGACCTGTCCCCCTCTTTCCCGTGGCTTGACAAGCACAAATACCTCGACTATAATGGATTCACATTCCAAAATAGTCGAAGAGGAGCAACGTATGTATTTCCATAGACATCTCGAAGCCGTTGTAGAGCGAATAGCGAAACGCAAATCCGTAATTGTTCTAACCGGAGCGAGGCAGGTTGGCAAATCCACTATGCTCAAAGAAACTTCCCCAGCCCTGAACTACATCGCATTAAACAATCCACTCGTAAGGCAGAGCGTCAAGGTCAGCCCTTCACTATTTTTTGAAACATACAAACCACCGGTGATAGTAGATGAAATTCAGAAGGCGGCGGAACTTTTCGATTACATCAAGGATATAGTGGACGATAACAAGATCAAAGGTCAGTTCTATCTGACAGGCTCTCAAAGCGTGAAGCTGATGGAAAATGTCAGCGATAGTTTAGCGGGTAGAGCCGGCATAATAAAGATGCTCGGACTTTCCATGCGAGAACTCAATGGTATCACTTACAAAGAAGCGTTTTTGCCGACGCAGGAACATATGAATATCATGACGACCGAAGTTAGTGCTTTCGATTATTCAAAAATTGTACGATGTATCCACAAGGGATTTTTCCCCGAACTGCACGAAACTGAAAGTGATCTTAAAGACTGGTCTGATTATTATAGTTCATATTTCCAGACCTACATAGAGAAAGATGTCAGGGATGTTTTGAATATTCAGGACGAATCATCATTCATAAAATTTGTGAAGGCCGTCGCGTCCCTGACCGGTGAAATGCTCAATTACACAACAATTGCCGAGATATGTGGCAAAGATGTGAAAACAGTAAAAGCGTGGATGTCCGTGATGGAGTCAAGCGGATTGGTGTATCTGCTCGAGCCTTATTATAACAACTTCAATAAACGGCTTATCAAGTCACCAAAGATGTATTTTCTCGATACCGGCCTTGCATGTTGGCTTTTGGGTTGGAACACACCCGAGCAACTTACAAACGGTGCGATGTGGGGACATATTTTTGAAAGTTTCGTATTTACTGAAATTCTCAAGAGCTATTACAATGACGGCATAGTAAAGCCGCCTCTGTTCTATTATAGAGATAAAGATAAAAATGAAGTTGACTTGCTGATAGAAAATGGCGACACTCTTTATCCGATTGAAATTAAAACCTCAAGCGACCCATCAAAATCAATGATTCGGGCATTTCGCTGTCTTGAAAAAATCCCGAGCAAGAAACTCGGCAATGGCGCAATCATATGCCTCGCAAAAGAGCGACTGCCACTCACAGAAAACGCATGGATTATTCCGGCGAATCTAATATAAGCGAAGAGGGGGGACAGGTCCGCTCTTTCCGTCATTGCGAGCAAAGCGAAGCAATCTATCTACTTGACCTTGCCGCCAACCTTCGTCTTGCTCCAAGCACTGTAATACTTCACGCCCGACACCGTCTTGTAGGAACGCACCTGCACCTCATAGGCCTTCCCCTTTTTCAGGCTTTTCACCGTCAGAGTGCTACTCGTCCCCGCCGCGGTCTTGCTCTTCCACGCGCTCGACCCCTTGACCCTATATCTCACCTCGTACTTCGTGGTCCCCGAGACCTTCCCCCAGCCAATCTTGATCTGCCGCTTCCCTGCCACGACCTTCGACACCGACGTAGTTTTGGGCACAATCTTAAACGAAACGGTCTTCGTTCCGGTATAGTCCCCCTTGCCAGTGATGGTGATTGTAGCCTTGCCAACAGCCGTTCGCGCCGAATGTTCGACCTCGTAATGCGTGTTCAGCTTGAGCACCGCACTGCCATGCTTGACACTAAGAGCAGGTTTGATTGCCCTGCCTGTGTAAGGTTTATCAGTAATTGCCTTGACTGTAGCCGCAGCAATTGATTTTTTCTGACCGGTAACGGTAATAATCCGCTCCGCTTTGACACCTGACCCGTCAGTTGTTGTAGCCGTTACTTTCACACCGCCATCGGCTTTTGCGGTAACAAGACCTGTAGAAGAATTGACGGTCGCAATATTCGCATTATCCACAGTCCAGCTGACGCCTTGACTCGCCCCTTCCGGAAGCACAGTAGCCGATAGTTGCAAGGTACCACCCTTAGTAATGATTGAATTGCCTCCGCTTATTTGAATGGAAGACGCAGGAACTATCGGGGCTTCAGGCATAATGGAATTCGAGGCAGATGAAGCCAAGCTTGTACCAATGGCATTTGTCGCAGTTACGGTGAATGTGTACGTTACACCATTGACAAGACCTGTTACGGTTATTGGGCTTTCAGTTCCGGTATTTGTAATATTTCCGGGGCTAGACGTAACCGTGTAACTAATAACAGGTGCTCCTCCATCATTCACAGGGGCAGTAAATGACACCGTTGCCTGTTCGTTGCCGGCTTCGGCGGATACAGAGGTAGGTTGAGCAGGAATTGTTGCCAAAAGAACAGGAAGATTGCCCAAATATGCACCTAGGAGAATCAAGTCGCCTACTTTATAAATAGTGCCATCATTGGTCAATGTCTTTTCAAGTGGTATTGTAAGAGATGAACTGGCAGGTATCGTAAGTGTATCAGTCTCATTTATCGTCAAATCCTTTAGCAATTCTACGTTACCATAAACCGCACCGATATTGTTTTCAAACACAATACCGTTAGTCGATGTTAACGTGCCCGTTATTGGATTATCACCTGATGTATAAAAATTGCATCGCCATCAATGACAATTCCGGCAGCAGCACGGAGCCCAGCAGCATTTCCTGTTGCCGTTACCGTACCATTGGAGATTGCGACATTCCCCTTTTCAACATTATTGTCGTCCCACCACCCCTTATGACCTTTTGCATGAATACCATTTGTAATACCTTCTGCCGTTACAATGCCAGTCGTAGCAATGCTAATATCGCCCTCATACGAATAAATTCCATCATTGCCTGTGGCCTGCACATTGGAACTCTCGCTAATACTAATGTCGCCCTCATGCGAATAAATTCCATATTGAAATCCAGTGGCTGTTACATCTGCACTACCGTTGACCTCTATGTCATAATATGAACAAATACCGAAAAATCCTTCTTGAGAAAAGGAAGAGCCATGAGTGCCTTCTCCCTCTCCGGTTGCCGTTGCTACCACAGTGCCGTTGGTGATCACTATATTGTAATCATTTTCATCATCAACACTAGGGGAGGGGACTACGAAGATTCCAGAATTAGTTCCTTTGGCTGCAACAGAACCTGTTGTATTGATAGTAATATTGCCGCCGTATACACAAATTCCGGCACCATAATCTATTCTGAGTGCTGTCGCTACCACATCCGCACCACCACTAATATTGAAGTCACCCCATGCTTCAATACCGCGACATCCCCCAGTGGCTATCACATTAGCATCGCCACCAAATTCAGTATCACCATATGAAGAAATGCCCTCACTACCCGTACCCGTACCCGTTGCCGTTACTGTACCATTGATAATTGTTATATCTTCCGTTTTGATTCCATATCCGGAGCCCTCAGCTATCACAGTGCCTGTTGTATCAATAGTGATATTATTGTCTACTATTTCAGGATCGTTGTTGTTACAATTAATTCCTGTATCTAAGCCTATGGCCTCAACGTTGGCATCACCACTTATACTGATAGAGCCATTAGCAAAAAGTGCAATGCCGTTCTCCTCCTCAGTTGCTGTCGCAGTTACTTGCGAGTTGCCACCGATATTGATATCAGAATATGAACGGAGACCCACACGCCACCCGTTGACAGTTACGTTCGCACTACCTCCAATCTCAATACCATTACCATTCCAAGACTCAATACCGCTGCTACTGTTGGAAGTTGCATTTAAATTTACATTGCCATTAATCTCAATAGCATTCGCTGAATAAATACAGGCTAAACTGTCCGAGCCCGTTTTTGTTGCTGTTATAGTCCCATTGGAAGAACTGCTTATATTCAGACTTCCCATACACTCAATGCTGCCGGTTGTAACATCTCCACTGATTAGTATGTTTATCGTGCCACTATCATTGCAGTCAACATATATCGCTTCACCGGTATAACTGCTATCTATTGTCAGTTCATCGGTGTCTTTGTTCCAATCCCAACCTGTGCCAGAATCATTTTGGGCAAGATTGACCGCACTTCCACCTACCCTATTTGCAATTTGCATCGTACCGGTGACGGCATCGCTCGCATGAGCGTTCATTGGTGTGATTGCCAACGCCGTCACCAACATTGCCAAAGCAACCAATATGCTTACGAGCCTTATCTTCACTGAATATATATTTTGCATTTTGTCCCCCATTACTATTTACTAATCTATTTGCTCATCAGGTATATAAAATCGCAGTGGACCATTCCCCTGCACATTTATTCGTAATCCCGTCTTGGGTTGCGACACAGGAAATCCATCATTCTCAAGCCAAAGCCCTACGCTTTCAGCGACCAAATCGGTATCGGAAAAACTATTATTCAATCCCAAAGATTCTCTAAAAAGATATGGGTTCCCATCACCCTTGTTATAATAATTTTCATCCTTTTCATTGCTAAGATTATAACCACCTCTAATCAGAATATTATCATGGCAGTCCCTATCATTTGTTTCACCACAAGATATCAAAATCATACCTGCGAAAATACAATATGAACCAACATCTTTCCTTAAAAAATCTACAGCTTTACCACTCTTGAAGCTTGCATAACTTGCCGAATCATTATTCGGATAAGCTTCCACTACAGTTATTCTAAACTTAAGTGTTTTGTCTTCACCAGACACTTTATGACAAATAATCTTACCCAGAAGCTGCGGTGCAAGTATTTCAGCTGATTGCTTAAAGAACCAGCGATCCTTTTCGGTCAACCTGCCTTTTGATAATGTTTCATTTGTTGACATTGTAAATTTCCTCCTTATAGTTTCTATAAACTATCCCCATACTGATCCCCTTCACTTACTTATTGAACAAATCTTGTCTGATAACAAAATATACGCTCCCATCTTTGCAAGTGTTTAATAGCCTAATTATACATGTGCTCATGTGTAATTGCAATCTGACGAAATAAGCGTATTTTACGATTTGATATACGTGTATTCTTTTTGTATGGAGGGCATATCATATGGACATACTGAATAGAATAAACGAGCTACTTGATGAACGTGGGTGGAGCAAATATAGATTGGCAAAAGAAGCGGACGTATCCGAGGGGTCTCTAAACAATATGTTCCGCCAAAATTCATTACCCACAATCCCTACACTCGAGGCTTTGTGCAAAGGTTTTGGAATTACTCTCGCACAGTTCTTCTCCGAAAACGGCGAGCCGATTGTATTAACAAATGAGCAGGAGGAAATGCTCGCATTGTGGAACACCCTAACAAAAAATCAAAAGCAAGCAACCATAGAACTTTTCAAAACCATGTAGCTATTTTGTATACATTTATTCCTTATGAATATAAAAGAAAAACTCCCGACTTTGTAATGAATGCACTCGAATGGGAACTCAAAAGTCCTATAGGTAATTCAAAAACAACGGTAGTGAACAATATTGAAAACGCGAAAACTCAATCATCCAATATTGTATTTGACTCAAGAAGAACTTCAATAACGGATTCAAACATTAAAAGAATTCTTTTGCAGCAGTTTAAACTGCATAAAAGCATTCGGCATATATTGCTGATAACAAAAGAAAAATTAGTTTGAGTTTACGGAAAACGGAGATGATGGTGCCAAAAATCTTAAACAAAAATGACGTTTATGTGAAGACTGTTGAAAAATAAGGAAACCTCACTTGAAGTTTAGTAAAATATAAGTG
>JAISKC010000028.1 GCA_031261345.1 Eubacteriales Family XIII. Incertae Sedis bacterium
ACGGCGGAGCTGAATTTCCTCGACAGAACGCAGATGAATGATGTATTCTATAAGTACATACCGAAGTTCGAGTATGAATTGGTGTCTTTGAACAAGTATGGGGCGGACGACCTTGTGAAATTCAAGGATACGTTGTCTTTGATAATGCTGATAGACAAGATTCAGACGGGTGATGGGCTGAGCCTACTTAGCCAGTTGCCGCAGGACTATATCGAAACGTTGTCGCAGGATATACCGGATGAACTTACTAAACTGGTGTCCGATGTGGTGACGGCGTTGCTTGTTAGGGCGAACATACCCAAGGATGAGATTGATGAGATTACTGATAGGATACAGGAACGGAGGCTTCAAGAGATGTTTTCATTCATAGATGGATACGATGTACAGGAGACCCGACGGGTCTCAAGGGCCGAGGGTAAGCGTGAGGGTAAAGCTGAGGGCGAGAAAAAGGGTAAGCTTGCTGGCAAGCGTGAAGGCAAGCGTGAGGTTGCTCGCGGTATGAAGGCTGAGGGCATTTCGATTGAGACTATTGCCAAAATCACGGGTTTGACGAACAAGGCGATTGAGAAGCTTTGATTAATTGGGGAGTTTTGCTTCTGATGTGGTAACGGCGTTGCTTGTTAGGGCGAATATACCTAAGGATGAGATTGATGAGATTACTGATAGGATACAGGAACGGAGGCTTCAAGAGATGTTTTCATTCATAGATGGATACGATGTACAGGAGACCCGCAGGGTTTCAGAGAAAAAGGGTAAGCTTGCTGGCATGAGAGCGGGCGAGAAAAAAGGCAAGCGTGAGGTTGCTCGTAAGTTGAAGGGTGAGGGACTTGATGTTGATTTAATTGCCAAGGCCACTGGTTTGACGAACAAGGCTATTGAGAAGCTTTGATTTCTGGTTGGTGCTGATGGATTGCGGGTCGGAGCCCGCAATGACAGAGGGGTGGATTGCTTCGTTGCACTCCCGCTCGCTTTGCTCGCTATGACGGGGGCGGGGCTTTGGCTCCGTTTTTTTTGTTTTGTAAAGTTTTTTTCATCTTTTTTTGGTTTTTATGTTTCAAACTCGTTTTTTTGGGTATATATATAGTAACAGTTGGGATTGCTTCGTTGCACTCAGATGGGGTTTAGGACTGGATTGCGGCTCGTGGGCCGCAATGACGGGAGGTTGAATGTGAAGTTTATGTAAAGTTTTTATGGTGGAAATTTCTTGAAAAATATGTTGTTTTTTTCGATTTTCGGTGTACAATTTATGTTATAGGGACTAGATTAGAATGACTTGGATTTTTGAACTGCTTGCGTTATGTTGTGTTTGCTTGTTGGGGAATTAGTTGTACGTAGGGATAGATTCACTGGTTAGTGCGGGGGTTGTGTAGGACTGGATTGCTGCGCTTCGCTCACGCTCGCTTCGCTCACTATGACGGGGTAGTGCAGGTGCACTCCCAGCACAGGTTGGATTGCGGGTCGAGCCCGCAATGACATGGTTGGTGGTTTGGGAGTTACAGCAATGTGCTTTTATATAGATGGAGAATTGGATTGTTGGGGAGATTAGTCAGGGGATTAATTTCGTGGTTAGGAAGTTTTAGTTAGTGATAGTATGGGCTTGTAGAGTAGACTTCAGAAGAGTAAGGGGGTACATCTTATGTACACGAACGGACATCAAAATTCTGTATCAAGTAATCACGGCGGCGTGTATGGCAGGGGGATTGCTTCGCAATGACGTGGGTTTAGGACTGGGTGGTGGATTGCGGCTCGTGGGCCGCAATGACAGAGTGATGGACCTGCAATGACATAGTGATGGGCCGCGATTACGGCGGTACGTGGGTAAGGACTGGATTTACTGGTGAGTGCAGGGGCACTCCTAGCACAGGTTGGGTCGAGCCCGCAATGACGTGGTCGGATTGCGGCTCGTGGGTTGCAATGACAGTGGGCTTGATGTGTTGGATTTACTGGTGAGTGCAGGGGCACTCCCAGCACAGGTCCGCGCTTTGCTCGCAATGACAGCGGTACGTAGGATTGTGGATTGCGGGTCGAGCCCGCAATGACAGAGTGGTTGGTTGTTATGATGGTGGTTTGGGAGTTACAGCGATGTGCTTTTAGATAGATGGAGGATCGGATAGTTGGGGAGATTAGTCAGGGGATTAATTTCGTGGTTAGGAAGTTTTAGTTAGTGATAGTATGGGCTTGATGTGGTGGATTGCCACGCTTTGCTCGCAATGACGTGGGTACGTAGGACTGGATTGCGGCTCGTGGGCCGCAATGACATGGTCAGGGTCGCAATGACGGTATTATGGTTGTTAGTTTTTGGAGGGCTTTTGCCTTAATGAATGGGGGTACATGATATGTATTCGGATGGACATCGAAAGAATGTAAAATTTTCTCAGGGGGGGGCGTATCTGGTAAGCCAGAACTTTTCTCCGAAAAACCTTGCTAAACGTGGGGTTTGTTTCCTCGTCACGTTTGTGATGGTCTTTGGGACTCTGTTTTCTTCGGGGCTTTGGGGGTCACCGATAGCAGATAGGGCGCACGCCGCGGGTCATGCCTCAAGGGCAGGATTTGTGTCATTCATGGGAGCTGATTTGAACGATACTTCAACGTTCACGGTTACACCTGAAACGCAACTCGCCGGCGGAAAGCAGATCTTGAATATCAAGGCGAATTTCCCTCAAGGCAGCACGGACCGAAAGATAAGGGTTCAGTTCAACAATGCCTTAGGGTTGAGCACTGCGCCTCCGGGCTTCAAGTCCGACGCTACGAGTCAATGGGTATTTGATTCGTCCATCATAGACGATAGATACACCGGACTGTTCACGGGTGCCACATGGACGCCGACTGCACAGTTTGTCACAGGAACTTCGAGTCAGACAAAGATCTGGCTCAATACTGGTACATTGGAGTATTCGGTCGCCGATACCGTCGGTGCACTCGAAATGGACATACTCGTCGGCGGCAGCCCGTCCTACCACGTCACCATGAATGCAAGTGCTGCTGTCAATGCAAATCCGATAGTAGTCACAACGACGAGTAGTGCAAATGGCGGATCAGTGATAGATTCTGCCACCGTTGACAGTGTGACCATCAACGCCAACGTCGGTGTTGCAATGGGTAGCGGAAACGATGGCAATGCCATATACGCCGCACCTGGCACAGCCCTCAGCAAGGGTACCACATGGTATCAATACTATGGCGGAGGCACGGGCAATACATCAGGTGCCGTAGTCAAGTCTTTCCGCTTCACGATGAAGGTTCACAACAAATACCTGAACAACATCGATGTCAACACAGGTACATCCGCCGCATATTATACAAGTATGACGAAAAGTACTCCTTTCACCAATGGTGACTGGACATACTTCACCTTCACCTTCACAAATTTGTATTTGGCAAATACCGTGAACTTTACTTCCACGGGTACGGTGAAGAGTGCCCAAGAATTGGCCGCTCTAACTCCTCCCGTTACCACGGATCCAACCGCTGTAGTGAATTGGACCTTATGGGCCGGTCCCGACAACTACAGTTCAGGGGGTAATGATAGCCGCACCTATGTGAAGAGACTAGACGACACGGAAATCACTACAAATGCAAGCACTGGGTATACTCAATGGAATTCCACTCGTCTTATCGTCGATCCGAGAACGACGGGATTTTTGAATCTTACAGCAGGAACCAATGCAGGAACAAGGGTCATGCCACTTCAGGATTCCGAATGGAACAAGACCCCCGTCATTTTGGGGTATTATGGATTGGCAAATCCAACTGCCGCGACGATTCCAACCACAAATACGCAACATTTCACCATCAATTTGGCGGGTACGCAGGATAAAGCCGGCGTCATGGGTATTTCATTGGTGACACCCGGAAACCGTGGCATCAAAAATGTCAATGTTACGTTTATGGACGATACTGTAGGCAGCTTGGCTACAAAAGCAAACGCAGGCAGTCGCGTGAAACTTGAGCCGAGTGACTTTAGCAAAGCGAACACAAATTATTTCAAAACCATAGTGTATGACCTCGACAATAGCACTGTTATGCCTGCGGCATGGCAGGGTTGGGGTACCGGTTCTGAGATGCAGCATGATAATTATGCCATACAGCTATACGGAAAACCTCTCGCTAGTAGCGGCGAGGCTGCGTATTCCACCAGTGTCAGACTGCAAGATACGGCGATGTCAAGGGACACTACCGTGGCCGAAAACTGGACATACAGCAAAGTCAGCACCCTCGGGGCGACTCAACAGCTCTATTACAACAACAAGGTTGTGCATGGCGGAACTATCTCCGCAAACAATACATTCACTGCTGGAGCTAGGTTTACAAATCAGACGATGACCACATCTCAGGGCAATAATTATATGTATAGTTCCAATGCTACCACCTATTGCCTACCCGTTGTCAGGGGTCAGTCGTGGTACCTGAGAGAGGGCGGGCTGCTTGATTACGAGCTCGAGCAATTAGGGGGTGTTGAATATACATCTGAAGAAATCCAAGCTATCGCGACCGCCAGAGCAAATCTGAAGGTTGTTTGGAACGGCAATACCTACACGCTTGCCAATGGGAAACTCACCCTCGAAAGGCTCACTGACAATACAGGCAAGCCTTTCTACAAGGTTACGGCTCCCGATGTCCTCATCAATGGATTCAATGCAAGCACCACGATCGACGGTATGACGGAACAGGGGCAAAATGCAACGCTTACCTTCAGCTTCAAAGTAAGGGATTCCATACCTACTACGGTTCTGAAGCCAACGGTTCTGTTCCAAGGCTCAAAGTCAAAGGAAGCCGGTGATAACAGACCGTATAATACTTCTATATATGGTTATGGTGTTGCCGATACATATAATGTAACTGGCTTTGGCACGGGTCAAAATATGGGGCTGTCAAATCAGACTACGGTCAACCTGAACTTCCAATCGAGTGCAAACTTCAATGCGAAGACTTCGGCTCGCCTCATAGACAGTACAAACATAGGTTCTTGGACGACTTACAATTACTCGACAGGAAACACGAAGATTCCGTTGAATCCGGCGGCTGAATCCGAATACAAGCTGAGTGCAAGGAACTATGCAGGCGCACCAGTTCAGGTTTTCTCAGCCCTTATTCCTATTCCAAAATACAATCAGACCACGGGCAGAATGCCCGCAAGTCCAAGCGGTTTCAATCCGGCACTTCATATGCAGGCGGAACCATTTGGCTGGACGGCTTCTATAAAGGAGCCTATATCACCCGTTGCCGTCGGTGGAAACAGTTTGGGATATACTGTCAAATATGCTACCACATATGAAACAGATCCGACGAACGATGCTGCCTTCAAGCAATGGACTGACATTCCGAACAAGAATGACATCAGAATGGTTCGCGTCGAAAACAAAAACGGAAATGGAGAGCGCACAGAAATAGCCGAGGATACCGGCGCGGATTTCATCATCAAGCTGAACATCACCGATCCTGCGGCCGAGGCTCACTCGGGAAATACGAATATCTATGCTGCATGGATTACTGCCCAAGCGGCCAGTCTTGACGCTGCGATGCCATCGCAACCGGTTGCTATGATACTGAAGACAGGTGTCATTCAGGGTAATGTCTTCAACGATACGAACAAAAACGGTATCAAGGATATCTCCGAAATCGGAAGGTCTGGCGTTACCGTCAAGGCTTACGTTCATAGGGCTACGCAGAATTTCGCTGCCGCAGACCTCCTTGAAACGACGACTACGGATTCGAGCGGAAATTATGGATTCTTCGGTCTCGACAAGGCGATCGTTACCGATGTACGCTTTGAAAATCCTGGCGGAGCCGACAATTCGCTTCGCTTCTCACCCGTAACGGCAGGCGGCTCAACCGCCACAAATATGCCTGTGGCCGGTGAGAATAAGACCTATGGACTGACTTCAAACATCACGCCTTCGGCGGACAACGCGAAGACCGTTCATGCCGGATTCATCGTCTCTACCACCGTCAATATCGAATACAATGGCGGCGGCACGAACAAGAGTTTGCTCAGATATCCTGGTGAGAATGTTACAGCTACAGATTTCGGAACCGCGTACAAGTTGGGTACGAGTTTCGAGGGGTGGTTCAAGAGTGCTGCATTTGATGGCGAGGCCATCACGGCACCTTATGCAATCACGGCAGAGGACACAAGTCCTACGACTTTCTATGCAAAGTATAAGGACAATGTTGCTCCTGTTACGACCATCAATCGCACAAACGAGGAGTGGATAAAGGGCACAGATACGATTGCACTTCCTGCGAGTGATTTTGATGGCACGCAGAGCAATACAATAGGCACATTCACGACTTATTACAAGATCAGCGGCGGCTCACAGCAGACATACGGAGGCACACCTTTCACGCTCGATCAGGAAGGTGCAAATACGATAGAGTATTGGTCCGTTGACGCCGCCGGAAATGTCGAGAGCCATCACACCGTTACGGTCAACCTTGACAAAACCGCACCGACTTCAACACTCAGCAAGAGCGGAGGTAGTTGGGTTTCGCCTGAGGACAAACTCACAATCAGTAGCGTAGATGCAGGTGGCGATAACGCCAGCGGTGTCGATAAGATATATTACAGGTTTGACTATAATGGAGATTTTATAGAGTACGACTCCGAAGCAGGGATTTATCTCAGCAGTAGCCTCGCTTCTGGCGACCATACGGTTGGATTCTACGCTGTTGATGAGGCGGGCAACAAGGAAGAAACCCATGCAGTAATCATCAAGCTCGACAAGGATGTACCTGTTACCGACGCCTCTCATGCGACCGGCAGTTGGATCACGGGCTCCACAAAGATAACTCTTTCGGCTGTGAATTCGCAGAATTCGGGAACGACTACGACCTATTACCGTATAGACGGTACGTCTGAGAGTGCTGAGAATTTCGAAGGATTCAGCACATACGATAGTGCTGATGGCATTGTGCTGGGCAGTGAAGCTCTCCCTGGAGCGCACGTTATCTACTTCTACAGTAGGAACGGTGTCGGTCTCAAGGAGACAGTCAAGCATATCGATGTGAAACTCGATGCTGTTGCGCCTGAATCTTCTATCTCCCCTGTGGACGATAGCTGGGTAGGGGCTCTTTCCGAGACGCCTATCACCTTGTCTGCTACAGATCCAAACGGTGCTGACGGTTCAGGAGTCAGCAAAGTCTTCTATAAGATTGACACATCTCCACTATGGGTCGAATACAGTAGCCCGTTTAGCCTCAGTAATTTGCTTTCCGCCGGTGCTCATTCCATTACTTTCTATGCGGAGGACGTTGCGGGAAATAAAGAGGCTGAACACACGGTTACGATCAATCTCGACACCACGCTTCCGACGATAGCGAGCTCTGCGGATACTTCTCCTTATTTCAGAGAAAGTACTGAGACCACTTTGACTGCCGCAGATGTGGCTCCGACCAAAGATGGACTGACTACTATCAAATACAGATTTAACAGCACGGGCGAGTGGGTTTCTGCTCCTGTGGACGGAAAGGTGACTATTGTGGCACCTGCTTCTTCAGGAAACGTGATACTCAACTACAGAGCATATGATAGCGTGGGCAACAGCTCGACTATCGGAAATGCTACATTCAAGTTTGACGTCGAGGCTCCTTCTGTCGGCTCATCGCTTGCCACTTCTGATTCAACCTACTACAAGGGAAATCAGCAGACAACGCTGACAGCCACCGATGTTGGTGGTGCCGGTATGGGCAGCACAGGAAAGATAATTTATAGTATAGGCGAAGGTCCAGAGCAGACTATTAACGCTTCTTTGGGCGTTGCTTCCGGCAGCGTTACTATTCCTGCACCTGCAGTTTCGGGTGATGTCGTCTTGAGCTACCATGCTATTGACAGTATCGGGAATGAATCCGCGCCGCAGAGTGTAACTTATCACTTCGACCAGACAGGTCCTACGATTGAGTCCAGTTTGCCTGCATTGAATCCTGATGATACTACTAATGGTGCGTATTTCAGTGACAAGACCACTACGCTGACAGCGGCGGATACCGAATCCGGTGTGAAGTCGATTCACTACAAGGTCGGTTCGGGATCTGTTCAGGACGTCGACGGAATCTCGACAACTGTCACTATACCTGCTCCTGCCGCCGCAACTGGAAATGTAACGGTTGAATTCTGGGGTGAGGACAATCTCGGAAATGTTACTACGCCACATGAGACTGTAACGTACAAATTTGATACGTCCAAGCCAACGGTGAAATACACACCTGGTGCTGCACCTTACTACAATGCTAATATTGACGCGACAGTGCAGGGATACATCTCATCAGGTCTGCCTATCACTCAGGTCCAGTATCAGATTGGCGAGGGCAATATCGAGACTTTCAATGATGGCAACGAACATTCAATCGTGATACCTAAACCTGCTGAAACGGGTTCGGTAGTTGTCAAATACAGGTCAGATATCTCCGGAACCGCGGGTGATTGGCAGCCTATTACCTACAAGTTTGACCTCGATGCGCCTACTTCATCGCATGGCGGATATGATGGAGACGCTGTATACAGTGCCAATACGACAGCTCATATCGTCGGAACCGACAACGGAAACGGTCCCGAGCAGTCCAAGGTCTCTGCTATCAAGTATTACTTCGGCGAAGATGGTTCAGAGCCATTGACAGCAAACGGTAGCAGTGCAAATATCACCATCGAGAAGCCCGACACATCAGGCGATGTGAAGCTTACTTACTGGGCAGTTGACGGTGCGGGCAATGTTGAAGGCACTCCACACGAGGAAACATATCACTTCGACGTGGACGCTCCGACTGTTACGAGCGACCTTGCTGATAGCGGTTTCTACAATGAACAGAAGAGCGTGAACCTTAGTGCTGCGGAACCTAGCGGTCTCGATAATCAGTCCGGCGTGGCTCATATTTACTACAGTATCAACGGTGGTGCAACTACTACCGTAGAAACATACACAGCTATTGCAATTTTGTCCCTCCCTGGTTCGGACCGCGTTGTCGATCTTGAATACTGGACAGATGACAATATGGGCAATACGAGCACACATATCACGAAGCATTATAACTTCGAGATTTCGAAGCCCGAGGCGAGTATTTCATTGCAGGGCGCAACTTACTACAATGACGATGTCGTTGCGACCATCACAGGTATCAATGGATCAACGTTGGCGGAAAATTCAGGTATTTCTAGCATTACCTACAAGATAGGCGATGCGGCTCCTGTGACTGTTACCGAACTCGATGTTGTTTCAGAGCCTGCAAATCTCACCGATCGTAGCTACGAGCTGACGATTCCTAAGCCTGATGCTACCGGCAATATAACGGTGCAGTATTGGACGACGTCAGGAAATGGCAACGTGTCCACGCATGAGTCGGAGATATATCGCTTCGACTTGACGGCACCTTCCTTGAGCTCGAGTTTGTCCGAGAGCCCGTATTACAATGATACGCAGCAGACCACACTCCATGCGACCGATGCCTTGTCAGGTGTGAATAATATCAAATATCAGATTGGCAATTTGCCGGAAGTTCCGGTTTCCGGTGATACAGCGGACGTTTCAATACCGGCCCCTGCAGTTTCCGGAGATGTTGAACTGAAAGTAACGTCTGTGGACAATCTTGGAAATGTGTCGGGTGAGCATGTCTACACCTACAAGTTTGATGTGGAGGCACCGACGACAGAGCCTTCACTCGCGTGGGACGGCGTTTTCTACAACTCAACCAAGCAGATAAAACTTGAGGCGACCGATGCCGGTGGATCTGCTACAAAGAAGATCAGCTATAAGGTGGGCGACGCGACGGAGTATACCGTTGTTGAGGCTAGCATCACCGGCGATATTGAGATACCTGCACCCGTCGGACAAAATGGTCAGGTCAGAATATACTATTTCGCGGAAGACAATTCGGGAAATGTTGAGGCTGAAAAGTCTGCATTGTACCGCTTCGGTATCCTCAAGCCGGAAATTTCCTCGAGCCTGCTTTCAAGCCAGCCGAGCGTAGGACCGTTCTATTCCGGAAATCAGGTTGCAACACTGACGGCAGTGAGCAAGAATGCATCCGAAATCGACCGTATCCTATACATTGTGAACGGCGGAGGCACGCAAACCATTCAGTCGTCTACGGCACTGGTAAGTATCCCCGAGCCCGAGTCAAGCGGTGAAGTTACCCTCGAGTATTGGACCGTGGACAAGGCAGGAAACACTTCTGCATTGCCTCATATTAAAGACACTTATCAGTATGATGAAGATGCTCCGTCCGTTGACGCTACGATGAGCAACGTTGCGATACCGCCGACGAGTTATTTCAACACGAGCAAACTCGCCAAGATCACGGCAACCGACGGCACTCAGGGTGCTGCTGGAGTGTCGGATGTAAAGAGTATTCACTATACGCTTGACTACACGGCGGCCGGTGGCACTGTTCTGAATGGTGAGGCTACGGCAAAGACGGCCTCAGTCGATATCGAGCAACCGAGCATCAGCGGCAAGGTGGTATTCACCATCTGGGCAGAGGACAATGCCGGAAACTTGAGCCAGACAAAGAAATACGACCTCATATTTGATGAGGAAGTGCCAAATGTTGAAGTCAATCCCGATCCTTCCCTGTGGTTCAAAACTGCACAGGACGTGGAAATACAGGGAATAGACAACGGCGTATCGGGGATAAAAGCGGTTGAATATCAGCTTCTCGATGCAGCCGGTTCGCCTGCGGCAGTAACTGTTTCTGATGACCATGCTGTGGTTCATCTCGATACCTCTATCAGTTCACAGAGGGTCAGGTATCGTGCGCAGACGAATGCGGGTACGTGGAGTTCAAAGACCACATCCACATTCAGATTTGATAGTCAGGCACCTACTCTGACATCGAGCCTCGCTACTGCACCGCTCTACAGTGGTATACAGAAGACAAGGCTCGAGGCAGATGACCCCGGCGATTCTGGTATCAAGGAATTCCGTTATACCATTACTGGAAAAGATACCGTCATCATATATGCGGGCAACAAGGACTATACAGACGTCATCATTGAGCCGCCTACAACCGGAAATACGGTCGAGGCAGAATATGAGGTCGTTGACTTTGCTGGAAATATCAGTAACAAGATTCAGGCGGTGTACAACTTCGATACCGCTATCCCGACCATCACTGCAACGGTGGCGCCGTCGGGCTACGTGAAGGATGTTCAGAGCGTAACGCTGAATGCGGCTGACGATACAGGTCTCGACCGTATCGTATACCAAATCAATGATGAGCCCTCCGTGACTGTTGAGAATCCTGGTCAGGGGCTGAGCAAGGAGGAAACGATCACCATTCCGAAACCTTCGGCGAGCGGCGATGTCGTGCTTCGTTACTGGGCATTTGACAAGACCGATGCAAAGAGTCTCGTCGGTTCAAACACGTATAAATTTGACGTGGATGTGCCGAACGTTGAGATTGATCCCGAGCCTACGACGCTGAAGAATGACAATATTAGTGTCACTATAGCGGCGACGGATGTCGGCGGTAGCGGACTGGGCACGGATGCCATCACCTATCAGATAGATAGCGGCGGCAATCAGACTGTGAACGGTAGCGGCAACAATGCTTCTGCGACATTCACGCTGACCAAGCCTGCTTCGAGTGGTTCAAGGATCGTAACCTATACGGCGAAGGATACTGCCGGCAATGTCAGTGCGCAGGGAAGTTTCACCTACAAGTTTGACCTCGATTTGCCTACTGCCGACGTTGACCTCAATACGGACACATATGGCGAGTCGCCCAAGACCGCAATTATCACTGCGAACGACGGTTCGGGACAATTTGCGTCGGGCGTGAAGGAAATTCATTACATCAGAACTGGTGGCCTCGGAACGGAGGCTGAGCAGGTAATTGCTGACGATGAGGCCGAGGTGAACATTGCAGTAAGCGGCAATGGCGTGGTTACGCTCGAGTATTGGGTTGTTGACAATTCTGGAAATGAAAGCGCGCACGATACGAAGACCTATACCTTCGCATTCGGAAATCCTGTCGTGAATTCCGTTTCGCCGGGAGCTGGCGGGTTGGTCACTTTGGACGGAAACAACCTCGTTATCACATTCAACAAGGCTATGTCTCAGTCGGGCGGCATTATAGAAGTGAAGTCTGCTGGCGGAGCTACGGCGACCGTTGGCACGCGCGAATGGACGACCAACACGGTCACGGCACCGCTCACAGGACTTGTGAATAATACACTCTATGAAGTGCATATCAGTGGGTTCCAAGATACTCGCGGTGCGGCGGACAGCGAAATGTTTGCGGTCATTGATGACACGTATACGTTCAGAACCGTTTACAACCTGAATAGCACGAGTCCAGGAGCCGATGGCCCCGACACGAACCTCGTTGTTGATGGTAATGGGCTTGCGATTGCAGATCCCGACCCAACGGCTGTTCCCACGGTCAATATCGATACCGATGGCGACGGTTATCCCGACACCAATGTCGTGGTGAACGAAAACGGAGCGGCTGTGGCACCGACACTCGGAAACGTTACACCTGCTGTAAATGTTCCCAAAAATGTCAACTTGAGCATAAAGCCGTTCAAGAACGTCATATTGGATTCTGACGGAAACCTTCTGCCGCCTCTTGACGGTAGCAACAAGCCCGTCGTCAACGTGGACACAGCAGATATTTCAGACGGTCCCGATACGAATTTGGTCGTCGGGCCCGATGGACTTGCGACCGAGCCGACGAGCACAAACTATAAGCCGACCGTCAATATCAGTAGCACTACCTCGCTTTCAGCGGGAGTAGGCGATGCGGACGTCAACCTCGTGGTCGATCCTTCTACCGGCAAGGTGGTAACACCTACGGGCGGCAATCATGATGTAACTGTCAATGTCGATACGAATGACAATGGCAGACCTGATTTGAACGTGGTCGTATCTGCTGGCAACGGTGATTTCATTGCACCGACATCAAACACACCTGCAAACAACAGGCCGACTGTAAACCTGCCGAATGCACAGGGAAAGATTTACAGAAACCTCATCACTTCTTCGGCGGTGAACGCTATCGATGGTTACATTGGTGAGCCTGCGAATGAAGTGTATCCCGATGCGAATATCGACAACGATTTGGATGGCTATCCCGACGTGAGCTTGGTCGTCAATCCGACCACAAAGCTCGTCATCGTGCCTACGCTTGCAAATCATAATCCGACCGTGAACCTCGCAGGTCCAAGACCTGATAGGAAGGCATTGGTCAACGTCGTTGTAAACGCCGCTGGCGATCCACAGGCACCGGACAACACCTACAAGAATCCGACACTCAATCTGTCCGGAACGGGCGACTACGCCAAAAAGCCGGTCTACAATGTCGTGGTTGACGGTAATTTCGATCCTGTTTCACCGACTCAGGCTTCACATACGCCTACGGTCAATGTGGATACGAACAAGGCGAAGAGTCCGACATTCAACATCGTTTTGGACGATGATGGAAACGTTGCACCTCCGAGCTCAGTTGATATACCTACTGTGAATCTCGATACGAAGAATACAGTGCCTGCAGCAGCTGATTTCAATATCATAGTCAATGAGTTCTCGGGACTGCCTACAACACCGACAACAGAGAACCATACACCTACGATCAATCTACCGCTGCCAGGCGTAGCAAAGACAGCGGCGGACTACAAGAAGGCTGGCGTGAACGTCGTCATCGATGGCTCCGGCAATCAGACGACACCTGTAGCCGAAAATCATACTCCTGTTCTGAACATCGCTGTTCACCCAGAAGATGGCACTCCTGCAATAGTCGGTGGCGTATATGTACCGATACTGAATGTCGTGGTGGACGCGACCGGAAATCCGGATAGTGTCACGAATGAACACCATGCACCGTTTGTCAATATCGACAAGAACGGCGACGGTTATCCTGACATCAATGTCGTGGCCGATCAGACGACGGGCGCGGCGCAGGCACCGGTCATTTCACCGAGTGCTACATACAAGCCAAACGTCAATTTGGTACTCGATCCCGCTGAAAATGGCGTCGGCGGCAAGCCGTCATGGAATTCACCTATGAGAGATCTCGCAACGCTTGCCTCCTTCTACAACGATGTCAATGCAAATATTGACAACGACCAGAACGGCTATCCGAATACGAGTATCATCGTGAAGATAGGAAAGAGCGACAACGCGGCTACAATTACTGATCGCAACGGCATGTACAATGAAGGTGCGCAAATCAATATCGAAGCCAGCGCAAAGGCGGGTGAACTCAACTTCAGAAGATGGGCTCCTACCTACGATGTGGGCGGTGAAGTCAGCACCGATGACGGATTCTCTGAGCTTGAAAAGTCGGCTAAGAAGACATCGTTCAATGTGGCTCCACTTGCAGGCGTTACCGTAGTCGCGAGCTATGACAATTTGCGTGAACCCGGTGTGCCGCAGAACCTTGTAGTAACACCTGGTAATGGCGAAATCAAACTTGAATGGCAGGCTCCGGCAGATTTGGGCAATCCTGCATTAATCGATGCTTATGAAGTTCAGATTGTTGACCTGACGCCTGACGATGAATACACACCTCCTACTACATGGACAGAGGTACCCGACTTGGATACAGCGTTCTACTTCGAGGACAATCTCATTGAGGGACACAGATATGCAATGTATGTACGCGCTGTCAATGAGGCAGGGACAGGCGAGGCGGCTCAGAAGAATTCGAGCCCACTTGCCAGAGCCGATGCACCGATAGTGGACAACGCGGTGTTGGACGGCCATCAAATACTCAATGATGTAGGCGGAAAGGTGACGATATCATGGGAGCCTCTCGGCTTACCCGATGACTCGGGCAAGCCATCAAATGGTGGTTCTTCCGTCACGGCATGGCAGGTCAAGAGCGTTGCAGAAAACGCGGCACCTGGCAATGCAGGTTGGACGAATGTTGACAATCCGTCACAGCTCACTTATACGTTTGAAGGCCTCACGAACGGAACGACATATGACTTCTATGTGAGGGCAATTACAAATGTCGGCACAGGAGCCAATTCAGTGAAAAAGACTGCGACTCCTGTCGGCGTGGCTACGGCTCCGCTGTCCGCTGATTACTCGATATCAAACGGTTCGGCTCATATCACTTGGGCTGCTCCGGCAAACAATGGCGGTGAGCCAATACTTGGATACAGCTTGAGACTGATAGATGCAAATGTCAATGTTGTTGCGACGCCGGTTGTTGGTGCAGATGTTCTTGAGTATGATTTCAATGCTCTTGAAAACGGGCTTGGATATACGGTTGAAATCAAGGCGGTGAACTCGCTCGGTAGCAGCGTTGCATCAATAGTCGGTTTCACACCCGAAAACGTAAGTCTTCCGGGAGTGCCTACGGGTCTGGTTGCAACGGCCAATCCTACGGACGGAACCAAAATATCACTATACTGGACGGCTCCCGCTGACGATGGCGGAAAACCGATCTCAAGCTATGATGTATTGTACAAGAAGACTTCTGCGGATACATGGCAGACATTCTCGCCATCACCTACCGCAGCACCGACTCAGGTAAGTCCGCTGGACATCACCGGCCTTTCAAAGGGTGAGGCATACGACTTCAAGGTGAGCGCAAGGACTTCTGCCGGTGCAGGCGAGGCCGCTACTGCAAGTCGGACTACGACGGGCGTCCCCGGAGCTCCGACAGGACTGAGTGCGACACCTTATGAGGGCAGTGCATCGCTCAATTGGACTGCACCGTCAAGCAACGGCGGTTCGGCAATAACCGGATACAAAGTGTTCTACAAGAGAAGCAACCAAGGAAGTTTCACACAATTCCCTGGCGTAATAAATGAGACATCGGTCATCGTGACAGGGCTCAATGCTTCTACGGACTACAACTTCAAGGTCGTTGCGGTGAGTATCATCGGCGACGGTGCGGACAGCGACATTGCAAATGCAAGAATACCTGCTGTCGGTGAAGGAGGGACTCCGGTTTCTTCCGTCACCATCTCAGGCGGAGCTGCTACTCATAAGTTCAAGGCTATCGGCAGCAATACGATGCAGCATGACGTCGATGTGCAACCTGCGAACGCTGACAACAGAGCTGTTCTATGGAGCTCGAGCGATGAGAAGGTCGCTAAGGTCGATGCCACCGGTTTGGTTACATTCATAGGAAAAGAAGGCACCGTTACCATTACTGCCACTTCGGTTGCTGATGGAAACAAGACTCATTCCAAGGAGATAGTGGTCACGAAGAATGTTACGAAGGTCAGAGCCGCCATGGCGACAGTCAACGTCACGGTGAAGAAGAAGGTCCTGCTACCGGTCGAATTAGACGATGGCATTGCGACAATCACAGGCGCACCCATTACTTACAAGTCGGCGAAACCTGCAATAGCAAAGGTCGATGCGAAGGGTAATGTAACGGGCGTCAAGGCAGGCAGCACTACGGTGACGGTCTCTTCAAACGGAAAGTCCGTCAAGGTGAAGGTCGTGGTCGGCAAGAAGGCTGTGAAACTGACGAAGTTCGCACTCTCGGGCACGCCTAAGAAGAACAAGCTGGACATCGGAAAGACCGCACAGCTGAAGATTAAACTGACGCCAGCCAAGGCATCTGATTTGAAGGTTACATTCAAGTCGTCGAAGCCGAAGATCGCCTCCGTTGACAAGGCAGGAAAGATAATAGGGCTCACGGAAGGCAAGGCGAAGATCACCGTCAAGGTCGGGAACAAGACCGTCAAGACCAAGGACATTCAGGTTCAGGCACCGGTCAAGAAACTGACCGCGAGCAAGAAGATAGACCTGAAGAAGGGCAAGACCGCTACGATAGCAGTAACGCCGGTTCTGACAACAGCTTTGAACCCCAAGGGTGCGGCTATCAAGGCTGGAATCACCTTCACGACGTCGAACAAGAAGATTGTTTCCGTTGACAAGAAGGGCAAGATAAAGGGCGTCAAGGTTGGTAAGGCGACCATCACGGCGAAGTCTTTGAACGGCAAGAGCGTGAAGATCACCGTCAACGTCAAAAAATAGAAAAATTAACACTATGAGGCCACCGATGGTATATAATAATACCATCGGTGGTAATTTAAAAAATAACGTATGTAGACTTAATGTAGATTTGAAGACTTGATGAAGAAAGGGTGAATGAGAAATGATTAAGCGGAGCGAGAAAAATTTAGGGGCAAAATTTTTATCCGTGCTACTGGTGGTAGCGATGGCCGTTGCTTTGCTGTGGCCGCTGAGTATCGGCAAGAGTTTTGCGGCTGACGAGGATTCGGCGGAGGATAAGGCTCCCGCTACTGAGGCGGCAGAATCGGTTGATGTTTCGGTGCCTGAGGCGGACGAAGTTTTGCCTTTACCCGAGGAAAATGGCGATGAAACCGCTCCTGATGTAGAGGCAGTGGCTAAGGCTTCCTCTTTGCAAGATGTGAAGGAACAGCTGAAGCCTATACCGACGTTGGTCTCTGCGGATAAGGACATTGCCAAGGGTGTTGAATTGTTGGCACTCGGCGAAGGGGCTTATTCTGATATATCTGCGTTGGCTCAGTATGATGAGTTTACTGTTGATGGTATACATTATGAGGTGCTTGCGGGCAATGCCTCCGTGACGATAACGGCACCGCTAAGTGGATATTATGGCGATTCAGTTGGAACACCTATAACAATTCCTGACATTGTACAAGACCCTGGTACCAGTGCATTTTATACAGTAACAGAGATTGACGCTAGTGCGTTTAAAGGTGTAAACGGCGGAACACCAAATTCGTTTAGTAGTATTGAATTACCGGATACGATAACTAAAATTGGTGGAAATGCATTTCAATATCAACCGATTGAATCCATAGTACTGTCCAGTGCTCTGACGACTCTTGGTAGTAGCGCTTTTGCTGGTTGTGAAAGCTTGAAAAGCATCACATTGCCCGAAGGTTTAACTGCAATACCGAGCTACGTATTTGATGGTTGCGAAGGCCTCGAGAGTGTGAACATACCTAGTAGTGTGGCTAGTATTGCTAATGGTGCATTTAGGGGTAACTCAGGTCTTAAGGCGTTGTATTTCGAAAATCCAACTGCAAGTTTGACATGTTCAGGCACTCCTTTTTCAGGCTCATTTGATGCCGAAATGATTTATGTTCCCATTGGAACCAGTGCGGCCTATGGTACGATAACGGGGCTGACGGGTTTCACCGAATACGGGGTCGAGCTGAGTGTTCGGAAGGACAATGCATCTTGGGAGGACAGTAGCAAGACACCTACTATCGAGATTGATGACTCATATGCGGTCAATTATGTGCCTGCGGGGACGGACAAGATTAGATATATCTATACTGCATTGATTGATGATGAGGCCGATGGCGAATATGATATATTTGACGGAAGCACAAAAATAGGAACAGTCGAGGTTGAAAATGGCTTGGCGGTAGGTTCTCCTGTGTATGCAAATTACTATACCGTTCACTATGACAACGGTAGCGATACTACATGGACGGGGACACCCATTGCAGATGAAATTTATCCCAAAAATGCTACGGCTGTTGTCAAAGGTATAAGCGGTCTGTCAACCGATGAGGACAAGGAAGTCGTCGGTTGGAATTTGGGAGATGCTCTGAAGCTCCAAGGAAATTCCATCGCGGTGACCGCACCCATTGAATTCGTACCCGCTTTGGCGAGCAAGAAGCAGATTACTTACTCTATTCACAGTGACGATGCCTCTCTCGTGAGCTACACCAGCCTGCCCCAAGACGCAAATTGGTATTCTGCCGGTACAAATGCTACCGTTCTTGGCAATACCGACCTCAAGCTTTATGGCATGAGATTTATAGGTTGGAAAGTGGACCCTACTTCCGACAAGGTTTACAAGCCGGGAAGCAGTATCAAGGCAAGTGACAATATTGAATTGTTTGCTTATTTTGAGGAATGGAGCTACACGGGTAAGGGCGGCAAGGATCTGGACTTTGGAACCTTCACAGGCAAGGAAACCATAACGGTCACGATTGATGGGGACATCAATGATTTTGAGGGACTATTCATAGATGATATAGATGGTGA
This sequence comes from Eubacteriales Family XIII. Incertae Sedis bacterium, assembly GCA_031261345.1. Classification (GTDB taxonomy): domain Bacteria; phylum Bacillota; class Clostridia; order Peptostreptococcales; family Anaerovoracaceae; genus JAISKC01. Next base: position 18,948 of record JAISKC010000028.1, read on the forward strand.
AGTGCTTGATTCGAAATTCTATACGAAAAAATCGGGAAGCACTATCATAACTTTGAAGTCATCTTATTTGAAGACTTTGGCCGATGACGACTATCTCTTCGTTGCGAAGTTTTCTGATGGTTTGGGTGATATACCTCTGACGGTAGAGACGGCTTCCGCTGGCAACAAGCCCGGCGGCGGTCAGAAACCCGGTGGCGGTTCGGCAGGCGGACCTGATCTTGGTGCCGGAGGTGGTCCGGACGGTTCAGATGGTTCAGGCGGCAGTGCCGGCGGTGCTGGCGGTGCGACCAAGACCGGCGATTCGATGGATTTGATGATGATGTCCGTATATACGGCATTGTCGTTGATGATAATTCTGGCGATTGCATTTGTTGAAATCGACAGGAGAAAAAAAGGAGCTGAAAGGCTTTAGGGGAACTCGTAGTTGAAAGGAGTTGGGGACATGTTTATGGAAATGACAAAGAAAAAGATGGACCGGTGGCGGGTTTTGGCACTCGCTATCACGCTCGTATTGGTAGGGACGGTGATGACACCCCCCTTCGTAGGCACGGCCAGTGCTACCGACTATGCTGGTGAAGATTTGCTACTTGTTGTTTCAAGTGGAACCTATAGCGGCGGTGATGATTTCGGTGTAGATCATGTAGTTGATTCGAATATCTTAGAACCTCATAAGATAGAGTATCGCTACTCGGAGACTTCAAGTGATCCTCTTGCTGACTATGAAGATTGGACTGAGTGGTCTTCTGACTCACCATACTTTAGGAATGTGGGCACATACTACGTTCAGGCTCGAGCCGTTGTTGGCGTTGAGGGTGATGATACCGAATATGCACGTTCCTACGTCGAGGAGATAGTGATAGAGAAGGCACCGTTGGAAATCACGCCCGTTGCTAATCCGAATCCTGTTCCTTACGGAACGGCTCCATCGGAAATTGACTACAGCTATACTGTCGATGGTTTCTTGGCTGATGATGGTTTTGCATTAGGGCAAACACCTACTGTGACAAGTACATATTCAGCAAACACTGAGTCTGGCACAGAATTATCCTTGACATTGATTCTCGGGGTACTAAATGAACCAGCAAGTGGAAATTACGATATTCATATTAACCCTGCAAAGCTATATGTAGGGAAAGCAACTCTCACGGGTGACTTGACGTTGGGAAGTATCGACGCGGTTTATGACAATAATGCTCATGCAGCTGTGCTTGATGATTCCGCTTTTGCAGATGCTACCTACACTAAGGAGTATCGCACAGGCGAAACGTATACACCTGATGGAAATTGGAGCGATTGGGCTACTGATGTTCCCTCATTCACCAATGTCGGTACATATTTTGTTCAGGCTCAAATCATCGGAAACGGAAATTATGATGGAACTGTTGTGAGCAATATTGCTGCTGTAGAAATCAAACCTTTTGTCGTAAAGATAGAAACGTTTGCGGATCCTGCTTCTGTGGTTTATGGAACCGATCCGGCAGATATAGAATATGGCTACAACTTGTTGACAGGTAGTGATGATGACTGGTTGACGGATAAGCTCGGAAATCCGAATGTGTATAGTGCTTACACAGCTAATACGCCTGTTACGGAAGAGGGTGTCCCCGTTGAGATCACGTTACCAGAGCTAGGCAATGCAAACTACAATTATCAGGTTGTGCGTGGGATTCTTACTGTTGAAAAGGCAGTGGCAACCGTATCTGTTGACAACGTGAGCAGGGGTATCGGCGGATCCGATCCTGCTCTTTCTGCACGCACGACCGGTTTCATCAATGGCGACGCTCCCGAGGTAGGAACTGATTACTGGCTCGAACGTACACCAGGGGAGGCGATAGACGATTATCCCATCGTCATTCGCGCGACCGTTACAAAAGAAAGCCTCGGAAATTATGATATCACATGGGAAGACGGAACGCTTTCGATTACTGATGACTATAGTGCCGTGCCCGAAATTTCAATCGTCGGTAAGAGTCTGACTGCGACCTACGACAAGGGTGAACATTCGGTTTCCGGTGTGTCCATCAATGAGGATCATGCGCTGCCGGGCGGTTGGCAGGTCTACTATAGCACAAGCGGAGCGAGCGGAAAGAATGCCACTTCGGGCGTTTCGAATACCGTCGGAGATGTTCGCGTCCTTTTCAACGGATACGATGTTTCGCAGGACATTCTTGCTTCTGGCAAACTTACTTCTACCGATGGCAAACTCGTCATCAAGAAGGTGAATGTTACTGTCACGGTTGATACTTGGGCGAAGACTGTCGGTGATGATGATCCTGTGTTCACGGGGGAGATCAGTGGACTGCTTTCGGGTGAAAAGATTGGAACCGTGACTTATGGCAGGGTTTCTGCCGATGCGGACAAGGAAGCTGTCGGCTCAAAGATTGGAATCACGGCTAAGGTTTCGAATCTCAATGCGAATTACTCGGTGACCGTTGTTGACGGAACTCTTACTATTGAGGATAGCGACGAGGTGATCGGCGGCGGTGAAGGCGAGCTTTCTGGCGGTGAAGGCGGTGCGATTGTTCCTGATGAAGGAAATGCCGGTTTGAGTGGTCTTGCGGTGGCTACGAACCGTGCGGCGGCTGTCTCTAATGCTGATGTGCCCGATGTTCTGACTCCTGCTTCTGTAGGGGATTCTACGAAGGCAAAGGTTTCTGATGACAATATTTCTGATGAGAATACTCCTTTGTCGGCGGCTGAAGATGAGGGTGAGGTCGGTGGTTTGTCCGCCGGTGTCATTATCCCAATCGTGATTGCGGCATTGGGTCTGCTAGTGGTCATAGCGTTGGTGGTACGTGGCCGGAAGAAGCTTACTGCTTAGGAGTTGATGGATAAGGGATAGATTGCCACGCTTCGCTCGCAATGACGTGGTGTGGATTGCGGGTCGGAGCCCGCAATGACAGTGATTTATTGGCAATGACAGAGTGAGGGGTCTCGGAGGTTTCCGAGGCTCCTTGCTTGTACGGCGGCATACTGATAGAATGTATGTAAATGAAGCGGAATGCGTGAGATTTTAGAGGAGGAGTACAGATATGGAAGCGGTGAATGCTTATTATAATGGGCACACATTTGTACCGACAAAACCTATAAAAGTTAAAAAAAATCAAAGGGCGATTGTCACGATACTTGATGAAACTATTGAGCAGGGCAAAAAGAGTCTCTTGGATTTTGTCGGTGTTCTGAATCAGGAAGATGGTGCCAATATCATGGAGGCCATCAAAGATGCAGAGAGAATTGACAATGAGTGGTAGTCTATTAGACACTAGTTTTGTTATACATATTTTGCAGGGTGACGATGTCGCTGTTGAACTTTACAAGTCGTTGGAAGAAGTATATGTGCCGGTCATTGTGATTGGTGAACTCCTTTATGGAGTGAACAAATCTGCAAAGAATAAACAGGTGTCCAACCGCGAAGAAATAAACGAGGCTATTGAAACATTGCCTGTGCTTGGTGTTGACGAGGAGACTGCGTCGATATATGCTGACGTCAAATATTCGCTGTTTAAAGCCGGATATACATTACCCGAGAATGATATTTGGATTTCTGCTATAGCAAAGCAAAATGATTTATCCGTTGTAACATATGATTTGCATTTTGAGCATGTCGAAGGGGTTTCTGTAATCCATCTTGATACTTAGCCTGCAATGATGGCTTATGAGGGGTCTCGGAGGTTTCCGGTGCTCCTTGTTTGTACGGCAGCATACTGATAGGATGTGTATATGCAAAGCGTCAGTAGGCTGAACAAATATAGTTTTGATGTATTGGGAAGTCGGACGTTATCTCAATTCAGTTGTACTCGATTACAAGCGCGGTGAATATGGAAAAGCAATTCTTGCGACACTGTCGCAAGAATTGCAGAAGAAATATGGGAATACTTTTGAGTTATCTAAGCTGCGCAGAATGTTGAAGGTAATGGGATGTGAATTTAGGTGGTTTACTCGAGAAAGGAGGCTCAAATACAGCGATAATCTCGTGTAAACGGGGTGTTTTCACATGATTTTACGGTTTTTATGTGAATTTATGCTACTTACTCGATATTTTGTGGATTGCTTCGTTCCTCGCAATGACGGGTGTGGATTGCGGCTCGGGGGCCGCAATGACGGGTTGGTGGTTTGGTTCGTGTTTCACTTGTGTGATATACTTAGTGTTCGGGGAATTTGCACTATTATTACAGGAGGAACAAATTGACTAATCAGGAACTACAGGAACTAAAAGACCGCGAGGAGAAAGAACACGGGGCTATCCTTCGTGATGCTGAGGAAAAGATACTCGAGGCCGGTCACAGGGCTTCGGATAAGATACTTGAGGCTGGACATAGAGTAGACGAAATTACTGGTAAAGAGAACGAAAAGCTCTTGGTGCCGGAGAATAAAATGGGCGTTTTGCCCATAGGCAAGCTGCTTTTCACGATGTCGCTGCCGCCGATGATCTCGATGATCATCAATTCACTTTACAACATCATCGACAGCATATGCGTGGCGCAGGTGTCGGAGAACGCGCTCGCGGCCGTCACGCTCGTGTTCCCCGTTCAAATGCTCATCATCTCCATCATGGTGGGAATCAGCGTCGGGCTTTCGTCGCTCATCGCCAGACGGCTCGGCGAAAAAAGACAGGCCGATGCCGACAGCGCTGCGGCGCATGGATTTGTCATCGCAATCGTAGCATGGGCGTTTTTCGCACTCTTCGCAATATTCATCGCACCCTTATTTCTCGGCCTTTATACGGAGGATCCGGAGATACTGGACGGCGCGATTTTGTACTGCCGAATAGTGATGATAGGGTCGCTGCCGATGTGCATTGCAATCACCATAGAGAGAATACTTCAGGCGACCGGAAATATGATTTTCCCCATGATATTCAATGCCACGGGCGCTATCATCAATGCGATTTTGGCTCCGATTTTCATCATCGGACTCTTGGGAGCTCCGGCGCTGGGCATCATGGGCGCGGGTATCGTTGCCGTATTTGGGCAGTCTATCGCGATGATCATAGCCATCATACTATTTGTGGCGAATGAGCATGCCGTTACTGTCAAATTCAAGGGCTTTCGGTGTAAAGGCGAGATCATAAAGGATATTTTCGCGGTTGGGGCGCCGACCATCGTCATGATGTCGATACAGTCATTTCTCATCACGGGGCTCAATGCGATTCTCATCTCATATAGCACGACGGCTGTTGCGGTTTTGGGAATATATTACAGGATTCAGACCTTCGTTGTCATGCCTGTTATCGGAATGAATCAGGGCGCGTTGCCGCTGATGGGCTACAATTTTGGGGCGAAAAAGAAGGCGAGGCTGCTCGAGGTTTACCATAAGGCTATTAAGGTCGCGTTCATCATCATGCTCATTGGCGTAGCTTTGTTTTGGGTGTTTCCCCGTGAGATTATGTCGATGTTTGCGGCGGGGCCGGAGATGATGGATATGGGTGTGCACGCGCTCAGGGCTATCAGCGTAAGTTTCTTCTTCGCGCCGTTCGTCATCATTACTATCGGGCTTTTTCAGGCACTCGCACATGGGGCTTATGCTATGATAATTTCTATTATTCGGCAGCTTGGAATGATACTTCCGGCGGCTTATATTCTCGTGCATCTGTTTGGGGTGAACGGGGCATGGTATGCGTTTCCGGTGGCTGAGGGGACGGCGTTTGTGCTTGCGTTGCTTTTCCGGAGAAGGATAATGCGTAAGGAGATTGATAGGCTTCCGGGGTGAACGGGCTGGATTGCGGGTCGGGGCCCGCAATGACAGGGGTCGGAGCCCGCAATGACAGTGGTTGAGCCCGCAATGACGGGGTGTTGACAGTATTGGAGGTGATTTTATGAGATTTGTTACTTGGAATGTCAATGGGCTTCGGGCTGCGCTTGGCAAGGGCTTTGTTGATTTTTGCAATGATACTGCTGCCGATGTCTACTGTGTGCAGGAGACCAAGATGCAGGAGGGGCAGGCTGAGGTCGATTTGCCGGAATATAGTCAATTTTGGAACAGTGCGGAAAAGAAGGGTTACTCGGGCACGGCTGTGTTCAGCAAGCCTTCTCCTGTGGCTGTTTCATGCGACATTGACGCTATAGGACACGACAGCGAGGGGCGGTCTATCACGGTGGACTACGGGGATTTTTACCTTGTGAACGAATACACGCCGAATTCGCAGGACGGGCTTCGGCGGCTTGATTATCGTATGGAATGGGAGGACGCGAGGCGGGCTTATCTTCAGAAGCTCGATGAAAAGAAGCCTGTGATCTTGTGCGGAGACCTCAACGTGGCGCACAATGAAATCGACCTGAAGAATCCCAAGTCGAATCACAAGAATGCAGGGTTTTCCGATGAGGAGAGGGCGAAGTTTTCGGAGCTTCTCGATGCTGGGTTTGTGGACGGGTTTCGCTATCTTTATCCTGATAAGGAGGGGGCTTATACGTGGTGGTCTTATCGGTTCAATGCGCGCGCCAATAATGCGGGGTGGCGGATAGATTACTGGTTGGTTTCTGAGCGGATAAAGGATAAGATAAAGGATATAGTGATTTTTTCGGAGGTGTTCGGGAGCGACCACTGTCCGGTTTTGATTGATATTGAGGTGTAGAGGGATGGCGGATAGTGAGATGGATCCCGTGTCGAGCACGGGATGACAGTGATAGGATGACAGTTGGTGGGATGACGGTGTGATGGGATGACAGTGATGATTGGGATGGCGGTTTGATGGGTTTAGTGTTTTTTCTGACTACTGTTTTGTTTTTGGTGCTTTGGCTGGTTGAGCGGAAGCGTTGTGTTGGATTGCGCAGGGAGCTTTGGAGTCGGGATACCGCCGCGTCTGTGCAAAGGGTCGCTACGCAGGCGCCTACACGGTCAACCCCTGCGCAGGAGGACAGTGTTGACGGGGAGACTACCAATCCCTTTTATAAGGGGGAAGTGTCTCGCCAGACTGCGCCTAGCACAGGTCCGCGCTTTGCTTCATATGGCAAGGTTGCGGCTCGTCCCAAGGTGGATTCTCGGATTCGAAATCTGAACATTGTTCTTTATATCGCCAGTTTTCTGATTGTTTCGGGGGCCGCTGCTATCATCAGCACTTCCGTCAATCCTCTTGCTCGGCTTATGATTTTGATTGTCATTACTGCTATATTCTACATGGCGGGCGTTTTGATTTATCTGCTCTCGGAGCGGCTTCGTCCCGCCGGCATAGCCTTCACATCTACGGGCATCGCCATCATTCCGTTTTTGGGCATTGCCCTTTATTACTTCGCGGCACTTCCTGCCACTACATCGTGGCTTCTGACGTCGGCGATCGGGCTGTTCGCAACCGTCATCGCCACCTGCGTACTAAAAAATCAGGTCGTGTCGTTCCTGTCATTCGGCTTCATACTATCGACGGTATGCTCGCTCGTCGGGACGCTCGGGCTCGCCATCGTCTGGTATTTTGCGGTTTTGATGTTCATCTCCATCGTCTGTTCAGCTATCACACTTCTGAAACCTTCGCTCATACCGGACGTGATAAAAAGGCCGATAGAACTCACAGGGCGTTTCGTCGCACCGGCAACCCTTGTGGCCAGCTTATTTGCAATTACTTATGCACATCCGCCGATGTACAGTGTACTATTCGTCCTTATTACTGGACATTTCCTCGTGGAATTCCTCAAGACACACCTGGGCGTCTACGGCATATTGATTCGGGCTTTCGCGCAAATTTCAGTCATAATCATAGTCTTGGAAGTCTGCGGCGCGGAGCCGTTCGCCGCTTTGGTGCCGAGGGTATATCACACGCTTGCAATCGCCATTTTCGCGACGGCGGTCCTGCAAATGGCCTGCAGCGTTGTCTTGAAAAGGAGAATCCCTGACCAAATCTTGGGCGGACAGCTACCTTGGATCATCGCTCAAACGTTGGTAGCTCTCATCTCCATTCCCGTATACATGTTGGCATTCGGGCAGTCTGTCTCGGCGGCGTTCGGGTATGCGGGCGGCAATTCTATATTCGTGGTGACGATTTTGGTCATTTTGAGCGCATTCTATACGTATTTCAGCCTCAGCACAAGGAAAATTCATTTTGCGTGTTTCCCACTCGCGGCGTCGGTTGCCGTCGTGTTTGAGCTTTGCAGGTTCGTCTTCTATCCGCATGTCCTGCCGTGGAAATACGTCATGCTCATTTTCGTGCTTTTGGCGGTTTTGGTGCTCGTGCAGATGTGCGTGCTCGCGCTTGGCCTGAGCAAGATTCGGGAAAAGGCAGGCACGGTCCTCAAGGCGAATATATTCTTCACGATAGCGTTCCACATATATTTCGATTGCGCCATTCTGATAGGGGCGATGCAGCCTTTTAGGGAAATCGCATTGGGCTTTTCTTTGCTCGCGGCGGCCTGTTCCGCGGGCTTGCTCGTATATATTTCCGGCTTGGTCTCCGATCGCAAAACTCCCTACTTTAGGGCGTTTAAGATTTTGACGGTGATTGCGACGCTCATTTATCTTTTGTTTTCCATGTCGTTCGGTGATGACATTTCGAGGATTTTGGGCAGCTTGGTTGCTCTTGCGGCGGCGGCCTTGCTCTATTATCTGTCGAGAAAGATAAAGTGGGCTTGGCTCGATATAGCATGCGGGCTTTTCATAAGTGGCGCGGTCTATGATTTCATAGGTTGGGCGGCCTACTTCGATTCGTATTTTTCGGCATTTATTACTTCCGTCATCACCTCGGCTATCTGCTATGCCTTGTATCATGTCAACTATCGGGTGGGCGAAAAAGCTCCGTTCAGATACCGAACGTATTTCATCTTCGCGTTGGTTTTCCTCGCGGCGGCGAGTGCGAACATAGAGGAGCGCTTGATATACGCGTCTCCGTTTGAGAAATTTGCCTCTGCAACGGCTTTGCTCGCCTGTGCTGCTATCGTCGTCCTGTTCGGGCGGACGCACAGGCAGAAAATATTCACGGAGGCCGGCGTGTACGTGAGTGCCGCGGCCATCACGAATTACTTGGCATTGATGCTTCCTTACACCATCAGGGACAGCGTGCTCGCTGACGGGATAATAGTAATTCTCGGCACTTATGTCTTTGCGGCCTCGTGCCTTTTGGTGGGCTTGAAACTGACGAAGCAGGGGCAGGGCAGGACGGTTCGGCTAATAGTGGCGGCGGGTATCCTGACTTTGGGCACGGGCATGCAGGCTTTGTCGTTCTTCGGCGTTTTGAGCGTGAGTTACCAAATACTGTTCCTCGTTGAAATGTTGGCGCTCCTCGTGATAGGTGCTCTGCAAAAGAGGCAATGGCTGATGTGGTGGGGTGTGGTCGGCACCGTCATATCCATCCTTTACTTCATGAAATCCTACGTCTGGCTGATGTTGCTGTTCCTAGGCGCAGTCCTGATAGCAATAGTGGTCTGGCGCTTGATGAAGGTTGGAAAAAAGTAAGTGTGAATTTTTTATGTAAATTTTTTCGAAGTTTTTTGAAAAAATGTGCTTGTTTATATTGGTAGTTCGTGTATACTGAGAGTAGAAAAGGGTTATCGCATGTTGAACGGCGATTGTCCCACAAAGATTTTTTACGTCTGGGTAGAACTGTCTCCGCTATAGAGGCAGTTCTGTTTTATTGAATCTGACTAAAAGCCAGCCAACCACGTTTTCAATAACCTGCATATTCTGGATACATATATCCAGCACTACGAGTACAATCATACGCGCCACCTCCTAACTATCGAAATAGTTGTAACGGACGTGGAACATTACCGCCGTGCGATAACCCTTTACATAAAGTATCATGCAAAGTTTGCTATGTCAACCATTATTTGTAAATAATTGAAATTAATTCTAACAAGTTGCTGCGGATATTTATGGCGGGTGCTTGACAAGGATGTTAAAATAGTAGAGATGGCTTTTGAGGTGCCTGTAATGAGATTAGGAATAGATGTTGGATCGACGACTGTCAAGCTCGTCCTCCTTGATGATAAGAACGATATAATTTTTGATAGATATGAACGGCATATGTCGAACGTCTTTGAGAAGGTCAAGGACCTTCTTTTTGAACTTCACGCGGCACATCCGGATATCTCTGTCAACGCTGTGATAACAGGATCCGGTGGGCTCACGCTTGCCGGTCTGATGGGTATTCCGTTTGAGCAGGAGGTCATTTCGTGCTCAAAGGCCGTCGAGACGCTCATACCTGAAACAGAGGTGGCGATTGAGCTCGGCGGCGAGGACGCAAAGATCACTTTCTACGGCGCCTCCATCGAGCAGAGAATGAACGGAACCTGTGCGGGTGGCACGGGCGCGTTCATCGACCAGATGGCGATACTCCTTCACACCGACGCGGCGGGCTTGAACGAAGCTGCGAAGGACTACGAAATCATTTATCCCATCGCCGCCAGATGCGGTGTCTTTGCAAAGACCGACATTCAGCCGCTCATCAACGAAGGTGCGAGTATGAACGACCTCGCCGCCTCTATCTTTCAGGCTGTCGTCAATCAGACTATCACGGGACTCGCCTGTGGCCGCATTATCAAAGGCAAGGTCGCATTTTTGGGTGGCCCGCTGTCGTTTTTGTCAGAACTGCGGACGAGGTTTGTCGAAACCCTGAACATCGCTCCCGAAGACGTGATATTCCCTGAGGATTCAAAGTATTTTGTGGCTGTCGGGGCGGCGATGATGAGCGAGAAGCATGAGGAGCACAAGATTTCCGATATCGTTTCCGGCATCGAAAACATCGACCCAAATCAGCTGAATGAAACCAAGCATATCGATCCGCTTTTCGTCGATCACGAGGAATACGAAAAATTCACCAAACGCCACGGCGAGCACAAGGTCAAGACGCGCAATATCGAGGATTTGCACGGACCGGTATTCCTCGGTATCGACGCCGGTTCGACGACCACAAAGGCTGTTGCCATAGACGAGGAAAAGTGCGTCATACAAATGTATTACAGGAACAATGAGGGCAATCCTCTTGAGGTTGTCCGCGCCATGCTCAGAGACCTCTATTCGAAGCTGAATGAGGACGCATATATCGCGGGGTCCTGCGTAACGGGCTACGGCGAGGGGCTGATCAAGACGGGATTTGGCGTTGACCTCGGCGAGATTGAGACTATTGCTCACTACAAGGCGGCGGAGGAATTTCTGCCGGGCGTTGATTTCATTCTCGACATAGGCGGTCAGGATATGAAGTGCATGAGGATACGCGATGGTGCTATCTACAACATCATGCTGAACGAGGCGTGTTCTTCGGGCTGCGGCTCGTTCATCGAGACTTACGCGAAGTCGGTCGATCAGACTGCTCCTGAGTTTGCGCGGGAAGGACTGTTTGCCGACGGTCCGGTTGACCTCGGTACGCGTTGCACGGTCTTCATGAATTCGAAGGTGAAACAGGCTCAAAAAGAGGGCGCGACCATAGGCGACATCTCGGCTGGCCTTTCATTTTCTGTTATCAAGAACGCACTTTACAAGGTCATAAAGCTGCGGAACACCGAGGACGCGGGCGAGAAGGTCGTGGTGCAGGGCGGGACATTCCTGAACGACAGCGTGCTCAGGAGCATCGAGCGAATCATGGGGCGCGAGGTCGTGCGACCGGACATAGCGGGCAACATGGGGGCCTTTGGCGCGGCTATCATCGCGCTCGAGGATTATCAGGACAAGAGCAAGGCTGGGTTCACCATTTCGGGCATCGTGCCGGCGGAGGCTCTCGATGGCTTCACGGTCACGAGCAGCCACAATCGCTGCGGGCTCTGCGAGAATAGGTGCCTTCTGACTATCAATCATTTCGACAACGGCGAGCGTTTCATCACCGGCAACCGTTGCGAGCGCGGGGCCGGCAGGGAGAAGAGGGACGAGCGAATTCCCAACCTTTTCGCATACAAATACAACCGGCTTTTCGCCTATGCTTCGGATGATGAGCGGACTTATGCTCGGGGCACGATCGGTATTCCTCGGGTGCTGAATATGCACGAGAATTATCCGTTCTGGTGGACGTTTTTCGACAAGCTCGGCTTTTCGGTGAAACTTTCGCCGCCGTCGTCAAAGTCCATCTACGAGTCGGGAATGGACACGATTTCGTCCGATACCGAATGCTATCCGGCGAAGCTCGTGCACGGTCATATCAAGTGGCTGGCGAACGCGGGCGTGAAGCGGATATTTTATCCCGCCATCAATTACGAGAGAATTGAGGACGACAGCGCCAACAATCACTACAATTGCCCGATTGTCGCAACCTATCCTGAAGTAATTGCAGGAAACATGAACGAATTATTCGAGGAAGAGGGCGTGGAATTCATTCACCCGTTCCTGCCATACGATAACGACGAACGGCTCAGTAATAGGCTCTACGATGTGCTTTCTGCTCTTGACGCTTCTCTGACCTCAGGTGAGGTCTCTCGGGCGGTTCGGGCGGCCAGAAAGGAAGACGAGAACTTCAAGCAGGACGTGAGGAAACACGGCAAGGACGCGCTTTCGCTCATAAAGGAGCAGGGGCTCAAGGCCGTTGTGCTCGCGGGGCGGCCCTATCATCTCGATCCGGAGGTCAATCACGGTATAGACACGCTCATCGCCTCGTTTGGAATTGCTGTTCTGACCGAAGATAGCGTTTCTCATCTCTCGTCTATCAAGAGGCCCGTGCGGGTGCTCGACCAGTGGATGTATCACAGCCGGCTATATCGCGCGGCGGAATTTGTCGGTGCTCATGATGACATCGAACTCGTGCAACTGAACAGTTTTGGCTGCGGGCTCGACGCTGTTACGACCGACCAAGTTGAAGAGATGTTGGCGCTGAAAAACAAGCTCTACACTCTGCTAAAGATAGACGAGGGCTCAAATCTCGGTGCTGCAAAGATCAGAGTTCGTTCCCTGAAGGCGGCGATGGAGGAACGCGACAAAAACGACGTGAAGGGGCGCGATGTCCCGTATACCTTCGAGCGCAAATTGTTCACGAAGGAGATGAAGGAGGAATGGATGATACTGATTCCGCAGATGTCTCCGATACACTTTGACTTCATCGAGGCGGCGATAAACGCGGCCGGATACAAGGTGAAACTTCTGCCGCCGGTCGATGTACATGCGGTGGACGAGGGGCTCAAATATATCAATAACGACGCCTGTTATCCGACGATAATGACGCTTGGACAGATAATAAGTTATCTCAAATCCGGCGACTGCGACCTTGAGAGGACAGCTATTTTCATGTCGCAGACGGGTGGCGGTTGCCGCGCTTCGAACTATATAGCTTTGCTCAGAAAGGCGCTTCGAGACATGGATATGGAGCAAATCCCCGTCGTTTCGGCGAATTTGGTGGGGCTCGAGTCAAATCCTGGCTTCAAAATCACGCTTGGTCTTGCAAAGAGGGTTCTCATGGCAGGTATGTTTGGCGACGCTATGATGAGAATTCTCTACGCTACGAGACCTTACGAGGCAGTCTCCGGCTCTGCGAACAAGCTTTGGAGAGAGTGGGAGGCAAAGATCATTGAGGCCCTTCCACACATGGGAATATCTCAATACAAACGGTATATGCACGAGCTCATCGAGGCGTTCGACAACCTTCCTATTACTGGTCAAGCGAAGCCAAAAGTCGGCGTCGTCGGGGAGATTTTGGTCAAGTATCACCCGAACGCCAACAACGACATAGTGAAGATCATCGAGGACGAGGGCGGCGAAGCTGTGGTCTTGGACTTGATAGATTTCTTCTTATATGGTATGTACAGTAAGGAATACAATTATCGGTTCTTGTCGGGAAGCCGGAAGCAGATGGCCTTTAACAAGGCGGGCATCGCTCTCATCGAGTGGTATAGGAAGCCGCTTCGCTCGGCACTTGAGAAGAGCAAGAGGTTCCATCCGCCGCTTCACATTGACGAGCTTGCGGAGAAGGCCGAGACCGTCATATCGCTCGGAAATCAATGCGGTGAAGGTTGGCTGCTCACGGGCGAGATGGTGGAACTGATCGACAGCGGTGTGCCGAACATCGTGTGTATGCAGCCGTTTGCCTGCCTGCCAAATCACGTGACGGGCAAGGGAATGCTGAAGCCGCTCAGGGAGTACAATCCGCTCGCGAATATTGCTACTATTGACTACGACCCGGGCGCGAGCGATGTAAATCAGCTGAATAGGATCAAACTCATGATGGCTACGGCCTTCAAGAATTTGGAGAAGTAGAGGGAGAAGTAAGGAGAAATAATAATGGGTAGACATGGTACGATCGCGGGTAGAAAGTCCGCACAGGACAATAAGAGGGCGGCGATTTTCACTAAGTATTCGCGCGCAATCATCATCGCTGCGAAGGCGGGCGGAGACCCTGATTACAACGCTTCGCTGAAAAATGCTATCGACAAGGCGAAGGGTATCAATATGCCCAATGACAAAATTGATCGGGCAATCAAAAAGGGCACGGGCGAGCTCGAGGGCGAGACTTACGAAACGGGAAGCTTTGAGGGCTATGGGCCGTCGGGCGTCGCTGTTATCGTCGATGTTTTGACGGACAACAAGAACAGGACGACGTCGGCTGTCAAGAATGCTTTCGACAAGTCCGGCGGAAATATGGGCGTGCCAGGCTGCGTTTCTTATATGTTTGAGCGGAAGGGCGTCATTCTCATCGAGAAGGCAGACGGCATCGAGGAAGATGCTATCATGGAAGTCGGTCTTGAGGCCGGTATCGAGGATTTGATTGATGCTGATGAATTCTTTGAAGTCAGGACTGCGCCGGACGACTTTTTAGTGGCGGCCGAGGCGCTTCGTGCGGCGGGCTATGAGCTTGCCGAGGCTGACATTGAGTATATTCCAAATATGGAATCTGCCCCCAAGTCCGATGCGGACGAGAGGGCACTCATCAAACTCATAGACACGCTTGAGGACAACGATGATGTCCAGAAAGTGTACACGAACTGCTCGGTGGATTTGAGCTGACGGTACCTTTTTTGAAGTTTTTTTGAAATTTATGTTTATTTCCCTGAAAATTGGGTATAAGTATAGTAAGAGGACTATTGTGTTTGTAAAAAATATTTTACTGCATTGATACGTCTTATGGGCTATAATATAAGGGAAAAGTCACCTGTTTGGTGATGTTGGGGGCACGAATTTGAAACGTTCGAAAAACAAATTTAATAGAGTAATAGCTTTGGGGCTGGTGATATGCCTCTTGTTTTCGCTGAATCTTTCGACCGTTTTCGGCGACGAGGTTTCTGGCGATGCGGCACAGGCTGAGCCACAGGAGGATTTGCTTACTGCCGAAGAGGTTGACGCGCTTGTAGCAGAGGGTGCGGTATCTTCCTATGAGCTGATTTTGGTCATGAAGGACGCTGTTTCAGAGGAGGTTGTGGTCAGCGATACGGATGATGTAACCGATACGATTGAGATTGCTTCCGATGAAAAGGCTGTTGTCGTTTCGACTGCAGACGATATCGGTGAGGCTATCGAAGCATACAATGAGGATCCCGATGTCCTCTACGCACAGCCGAACTATATCTACACGGCACTCGACGATGTTTCAGAACCTGAAACAATATCTCCGCTTGGAAACACAAATGATACGAACTTTTCTTCGCAGTGGGCACTTCAGACATCTTCTGCGACAAGAGTGAATCAGGCTTGGGATATACTTCCGGATAAGGAAGAGGATGTGAAGGTTGCAGTCGTGGATAGTGGGCTGAAAAATACCACCGGCAGTGGAAATGCCATTATCCCAGAAGATTTAGAGGACAATATCATTGCAGGAGAGATGCAGGATTTCTCAAGTGGTTCCACAAGTTTATATGACATTACTGATGACAATTCCTCTTCATACGGACATGGTACACATGTCGCCGGAATCATTGCGGCGACCGCCGGAAATGGGATTGGTGTTGCCGGTGTGTCAAACAATAGGGCAAAAGTCATTCCTTATAAGGTATTCAAAAGTGATAGCACAAGTTCGAGCAAGTTGATTCTTGCTATCAATGAAGCTATGAATGACGGATGCAGGGTTATCAATTTCAGCCTTGGCGGTTATGGACATGACGCGCTTTTGGAAGAAAAAATCGATACTGCTTATTCACAGGGCATTATCACTGTTGCCTCTGCGGGAAACGATGGGTCGAATGATAAAGCTACAAATTACATGTTTCCGAGTGACTATGACAATGTCATTTCAGTAATTGCTACCAACAGTACCGGAAATAGATCATACCTTTCAAATTACAATCAGTACAAAGATATTGCGGCGCCGGGAGAATCTATTTACAGCACTGTACCGAATGGATATGGAAACAAGACCGGCACATCAATGGCCTCGCCTTACATCTGCGGTGTCATTGCATTACTGTGGTCTTCTTATCCTGACCTCACGCCAGATGAGATAAAGGATATTTTGTACGACACGGCAACTGACAAAGGCGATCAGGGGCGTGATGATTACTATGGAAATGGCCTAGTGAACGCTGAGGCAGCCTTGGTATTAGCCGCCGCTAGATACGATGTAACATACCATGGCAATGGTGACACTGGTGGAGCAGTGCCGATTGATTCAGTGGCGTATAAATATAAAGGCGATGTAACCGTATTATCAAACGACTCGCTGATAAAGGAACATTACCTTTTCGATGGCTGGAACACGGAGGCAGCTGGCACGGGCACAGACTATGCCGGAGGTGCTATATTCGTGATTCGGGCGGACACTGACCTTTATGCGCAGTGGATACCGGATCCTGCGGACGACTTCTGGAAACAGGTAACATACCATGGCAATGGCAACACCAATGGGACAGCACCTGTCGATTCGAATAACTATGAAGAAAATGACGAAGTTACCGTGCTATCGGAAAACACGCTATCAAAGACGCATTACCTTTTTGATGGTTGGAACACGGAGGCAGCTGGCACGGGCATAGGCTATTCTGAAGGTGCCGTGTTTGAGATCGAGGCAGATACTGACCTTTATGCACAGTGGACAAAGGATCCTGCGGATAATTTTTGGAAACAAGTGACATACCATGGCAACGGCAATACCGATGGAACAGTCCCTGTAGATGCGAAGAAATATGGAGAAAATGAAGAAGTCACCGTTCTATCGGAAAACACACTATCGAAGGCGCATTACCTGTTCGATGGTTGGAATACTAAGGCAAATGGAAACGGCATGTCCTATGCTGTAGACGACAAGTTCGATATTGTGGCGAATACTGACCTTTATGCACAGTGGACACCGGATTTGGACGATGAAGAATATTGGAATGATATTGTTCTGCTGAGTGAAGCAACCACAGCGGAAATCTCAAACGAGACTTACACCGGCGCGGAAATAGAGCCGGAAATAACGCTAACGGTTGCTGGTGAAGAGCTTATTCTTGGACAGGATTACGAGGTTGAATATGAAGACAACGTCAACGCAGGAACTGCAAATGTTACCATTACTGGTATAGGAAACTATACCGGAACAAAGTTTGCCACTTTCGAAATCCTAGCTAAGAGTATTTCTGGGCTCGATATTGGTAAGGTCAAAGATCAAGCCTATAATAACAAGGTCAAGAAGCCTGCTCTGACTATCACGCACAACGGGACAAAACTTGTTGAAACGACGCACTATAAGGTCAAACATTCGACTCGGAAGGCCGTTGGCAAGGCTACCATTACCATTACTGGCAAGGGGAACTATACAGGGACGACGAAGGTGTCGTTTAAGATTGTGCCGAAGACGGCTACAATATCGAAGGCTACGGCAGGAAAGAAACAGGTCAAGATTGCGTGGGGGAAGGTCTCGGGGACTACGAAATATCAGGTGAGATATCGGGTCAAGGGGGCGAGCTCGTGGAAGAGCAAGACCGTGTCGGCTACGAGCAAAACCCTGACGGTGAAGAGCCTCAAGAAGGGTAAGAAATACGAGGTTCAGGTGCGTTCTTACAAGACTGTGTCCGGTGCGAAATATTACAGCGCTTGGAGCAAGGTTCGGACGAGCGGCAAGGTGAAATAGGGCTGTTTGATTTTCGAAATTGTGATATAGTATTTTTATAAAACTACCTAGGGTGTGCGATTGGATTGCTTTAATTATCCAACACTTAGTACACGGGATGCCGCGTCAAGTGGATGGCTGCTGAGCCGGCTCGACCGGATAGCAAAAGTTCGTTGTAGGCGACCCACCTATCTTCTATTGATAGGGTACTTACAGTAATCCGCCGGCACCTTGGGAGTTTTTGATTAATAAATTTATTATAATCTTCATATGAATTTCATCTTTATGGATTAGAATGTGTATATTGTTATTTTTATTTAAGGAAGGACGCGTATTATGGAAAGCTCGTATTTGAGAAACAGACTTTTGGCTTTGGTTTTGGTGGTTGCACTTGTTTTGACTACTATCTTGGCGTTGCCACAGGCGAGGGCAGCTGCTGCTGAAACGGATAGCGGCGATGTTGATGGTGTGGAGGTTCAGTCTGAGGCAGTGGACTTAAGCGCCGACGAGGTGGCAGAGGAGGCAGATGGTGATGACACTGCTGTTGATGTGCAGAACATTTCTGCATTGGACGCCCCTGTGATCGGGAGTTCGCACAATTATAAGATTCCGGATCGTGACCCAGTGGGAACGAGTGGTGTTGCTACGACACTGGTGTCAGAATCAACTCATTTCTACATATATTTTGATGATGCGTTGAAGGAAGAAGTCGAATATACCGGCTTTTTCCCAAGTGGCGATACGGCTACCGATCCGGCCTCAAATCTTGCCAATAGACTTGAGACGAATGTAGGACCAATGTTTGACCAGAATAGTCCGCTGTATTGTGGTGTTCCTTTTGATTTTGATGGAAATGGCAAAGTCATTCTGCTGTATACAAATCTGGTCGGTGCTGTTGGTGAATTTTATCAAGTCGATATGATGAACAATGGTTATGGTTCATCTCAGGGTAATCAAGCCGATATGTTATATCTTGGTAAGACAAATGCTTTGGGAGAAGATCCCAATGCATATTTGATAGTTCACGAAATGCAGCATCTTATCAATTACAGCTATAAGAACCGAGTTCAGATGAGTGGCTATGCGGCAAATTCGTGGCTCAACGAAGGCATTTCATATTTTCTGAGCAATCTGTGGGTCAATACCACACAAGGAACAGAAGAACTGAATAGTTTTTATAGTTTGACCAGACCGGCGTCAGAACTTTTTACAACCAATGAATACGGAGATGGAGCAAGCAATAAGTTTTCGTATGATCAGTTAAATGCGTCAAGTAATGCACTGGTAAACGAATTAGGCAGACAATTTATCCAACATTACTGGCAGTATAAGGGCACTCGTGCCAGACCGATTGCCAATCTCTCCAGTGATCCCCGTGGAGGAAATGCGGGAAGTAAAGAGACTCTGGGTGATAATTATCTCAAGAATAGAGGTAAGACGGATTTGACACATAGCTTTGAGAAGTTCCTTGACGATTTCGTGCTCTATGGTGCGGTGGATAGTGGGAACTACAAAGCGGCACAGAATCAAGGTGTCACTTGGACAAAGCGGTTTGCTCTAGGTTCGGTGTCTGCTATTCCGATGCCTACTGCAACTGGTACGAACTTTGCACTAAAAGGCGGCAATACATACCGTCCTGATTTGAAACTTTTCGCGAAGGCGGGGAAAGATGTTACTTTCAAAATTAAGGACAATACTACTTACGATACATCGTCTTACAAGAACAAGTTTTATCTGATTTCTTCAACTGCAAATGCGACAACAAATGATGCTT
This sequence comes from Eubacteriales Family XIII. Incertae Sedis bacterium, assembly GCA_031261345.1. Taxonomy (GTDB): domain Bacteria; phylum Bacillota; class Clostridia; order Peptostreptococcales; family Anaerovoracaceae; genus JAISKC01. Next base: position 38,573 of record JAISKC010000028.1, read on the forward strand.
GGGCAGCGGCTAACCGCACATATCAGGAACTCAAGCCGGGCACTTCATACACGGTAAGCGATAACACTGCCGGAAGTTACTTTGCCATTCTCGCAGTCGGGCATGAGCAGGAAGTTGATGCAACGATCACTACGGTGACACCGCCGCATAAGATTTCTGTCACTGCTGCTATTTCGAAAGTGCATGGCAATGCGGCATTTTCCTTGGGTGCCAAAAGTTCCACCGGTGCGACACTCTCTTACAAATCGGACGCTACAAAGGTGGCTACGGTTGACAGCAAGGGGAAGGTGACCATCAAGGGGCCTGGGAAGGCAACCATTACTGTTACTGCGAAGGCGACCAGCGGAAAATATCTTGCCGCGACAGCCAAGTCGGTGATCAAGGTTTCACCCAAAAAAGTTACTGCGAAAACGCTCAAGTCGGCAGCCACTAAGTCCGTCACGCTCACGTGGACAGCGGTTTCCACAAATAGCGGTTACGAGCTTCTGCTTGCTACGAATAGCGGCTTCTCGAAAAACAAGAAGACCGTGACCGTTGCGGGCGGCAGTGCGAAGTCGAAGAAGGTGACTGGGCTGAAAAAAGGCACTACGTATTATGTCAAGGTTCGCGCCTACAAGACTATCGACAGCAAGAAGGTCTACGGCGCTTATTCGGCGGCAAAGCACGTGAAAGCGAAGTAAATGAGGCGAACGTATGTTTGCTCCGGAGTTTTGTTGGTGAAATAATGGCAGGGGAGGATGTTTGTGATGGGGAGAGCATATCTTAGGAACAGGATTTTGGCGATGATTTTGGTCGTTGCGCTTGTTTTCACCGGTTTCTTTGTGTCATCGCCGGTCGAGACTTCGGCGACGGAAGACGGTGGGGATGGCGTTGGTCTTGCTGCTGAGGTGGCTGATGGCAATGGCGATATTGAGGCTGAAAGTGTTTTTACCTTGGCGGAACCTGCAATTGGGAGCACTCGGGATGATTATAAAATCCCCTATTATCATCCCTATGAGCTTCCCGATTATGTTACGCAAGTGCCTGTAACTTTGATTGCAACTTCGGAGCATTTTTTGATATATGCTGAAAGTGGACTCAGTGGGGAATTCGCCGATTATTTCCCGGGTGAAGAATCGGGAGCTACCGGTTCGTCGATGGGTATCAGCAATACTCTTGAGGAAGTCGCGTCGTTTATGCTTGACCCAAATTTGCCCACGTATATGGGTGCACCATATGATAGAGATTCAAATGGCAAGACCACTCTGATATTCGCTGATTTGAATTATGGCGTAAACCATGTCCCCGGGTACTTTACAAAAACTGATTTTGGTGATACCTGCAATAGGGCAGACATACTATACATCGATAAAGGAAGTTTGAGTGGATCGCTGAACGCAAATGTAGTCGTTCGTTGTCTGCAACAGCTGATAAATTATAGTTATAAAGGTGGAAACGAGGGCGCAAGCCAACCTTGGTTTGATGAGGGACTTTCGTATTTTGCTTCAGAGCTTTGGGATAATTATTCTGCGAATATGGGAGCAGGCAATCCTGTGAGTGACAAGACTGCCTCAGACTCTTTTTACAGCGATGAGTACGGAGCCACCGGCGATGCTTTTTCCTATCTTCCGGTTGGCACGGCAACGGGGGATTTGGTAAATGAACTGGGTAGGATTCAAGCCCAGCATTACTGGAGGTATAAGGGTGAAGAGGCGGAGCAACCACTTTTCAGACTCGTGAGCGACCCGCGCGGCGGCGATGACACGAAGACGGTACTCGGTGATAATTGGCTGTTGAATCAGGGAAAAAATGTTTCTGAAGATGGTTATGACCAATTTTTTGACAATTGGGTTTTATCTATGGCTGTGGACAGCGGCGATCTTCTGTCGGCGCAGAATTCTTCTTATACGTGGACGACGCGAAAGTCGCTCGGTTCGGTTTCTGCGAGTGCAATAGGGGCAGAGGAAAGCGTCAATCTTCAAGGTGGAAAGACCTATCGCCCCGACCTGAAACTTTTCTCGAAAAAAGATGCGACATTCGATTTCAAAATCACGGACAATAGCGGAACATCGAATTACAAGAATAAATTTTATCTCATCTATCCGAAAACAGACGCAAAAAATGTGACGTCGTATGATTCTTGGGCGTCGGCAGAGCGGACTTACAAAGAAATCAAAGCGGGACAGGAATATTCCTTCAACGACGGCGGCAAGGGGACGTATTTTGCGATTCTTGCAATCGGGCATGATAAGGACGTGAACGCTACATTTCAGACTTTGAAACCCTTCCACAAAATACAGACGAAGACAAATATTTCGAAGGTCCACGGGAACGCTTCGTTCAAGTTGGGTGCCACGAGTTCCACCGGTGCAAAGTTTACTTACAAATCGAGCAACACAAAGGTCGCGACTATAAGCACGGCTGGCAAGGTGACAATCAAGGGCCCGGGTAAGGCGAAAATTACTGTTACTGCAAAGGAAACGACGAAATATCGCAAGGCTACAGCAACCACTGTGATCAAGGTCAAGCCCAAAAAAGTTACTTCGAAAACGTTGAAGTCGGCGGCCACCAAGTCAGTTACTCTCACATGGACGGCGGTTTCCGCAAACAGCGGATACCAGATTTTGCTCGCTACGAATAGCGGCTTCTCGAAGAACAAGAAAACAGTGGCCGTTGCGGGCGGCAGTGCGAAATCGAAAAAGGTGAAAGGGCTGAAAAAGGGCAAAACCTACTATGTCAAGGTCCGTGCCTACAAGACTATCGACGGCAAGAAGGTCTACGGCGCCTACTCGGTGGCGAGGCATGTGAAGACGAAGTAGGTTTCGGGAAGTGACTTCGGGAATTTTCCTATATCAGATTCAGATTTTTTAGGATTCTGCCTACGTATTTCGGGCGGTTCATCGTGTAGATGTGGATACCATCTACGCCGCCGGAAATCAACTCTTCAATTTGCGTGCAGGTGTAATCCAGAGCAGCCTCGGTGAAGCTCTCGGGGTCTGAACCGTATTTTGCTATGATCCTCGACAGCTTTGCGGGGATTGAAGCGCCGCAGAGGGTGGTCATTCTAAGTATTTGGTCGGCGTTTTTCAGGGGCATGATGCCGGCGGTAACGGGCACGAATATGTTGTTGAGCCTGATTGTATTCATGAACTCATAGAACGAACTGTTGTTGAAAAACAGCTGTGTGATGAGAAATTCGGCACCGGCTTCTACCTTCAGCTTCAGTTTTGCAATGTCATCAGAGCCGCTCTGTGCCTCGAAGTGTATCTCTGGGTAGCACGCCGCCGCCACGGAGAAACCACCTCTTTTTTCAATAAATGATACGAGGTCGCTCGCATGGTTGAAGTGCTTGAACGCATCTTCGCTTTTCATTCCTTCGGGCACATCGCCTCTGAGGGCGAGGACGTCGGTCATGCCGATTTCTTCGAAGCCGTCGAGGACGGAATTGATCATTTCGGGAGAAGCTCCGACGCAGGTCAGGTGGCCGAGGACCGGTGCTTTGACGAGTTTCTGGATTCGTTTTGCCGTTTCAAGATGTCTGCCGGCGCCTCTACCGCCCGCTCCGTAGGTAACGGACACGAAGGCGGGGTTGTAGTCTGAAATTGCCTCGAGGGTATTGTCTATTACTTCAATCGGGGAATCTTTCTTTGGCGGAAAGACTTCCATTGAGATGACGGGGGTGTTTTCTTTTGTGCTGAATAGGTTTGCTATTGTCATGTTGCCTCCTGAGAAAATTGTTTATGGATTGCTTCGCTTTGCTCACTATGACGCGTTTATGGATTGCGGGTCGGGCCCGCAATGACGCGTTTTGGATTGCTTCGCTTGTCTTTTTTGTATCAATAAACGTATAATTAATATATCATTAGTATTATAGCATGTGGGCCGACTTGAGTACAGGAGAAATGATTTGCGTAATGAAAAATTGATAAAGATGTTCGGCGAGGGGCCGGTTTTGCTTGACGGAGCCAGCGGGACATATCTGATAGACAAAGGCATGCCGGCGGGTGCAGCTCCCGAGCAGTGGGCGGTAGAAAATCTGGATACAATCAAAACGATGCACAGAGAATATGTGGAGGCGGGCTCAAAAGCTATCTACACCTTCACTTTCGGTGCGAATAGAAACAGATTTGCCGACTATGGACTTGAAGACAAAGTCTCGGAATACAACACTATTCTTGCGAAGGCGGCAATTGAGGCGGCGGACGGGAAGGCTTTGGTCGGCGGCGATTTGAGCACGTCGGGGCTGCTTCTTCAGCCTTCATTTGAGACGCCGTTTGAGACCGCTGTCGAGATTTATTTCGAGCAGATAAAGGCTCTGGCGGACGCGGGCGTCGATTTCATAATAATCGAGACTATGACGGATATTCAGGACGCGAGGGCGGCGGTAATTGCGGCTAAGGAAGCCTGTTCTCTGCCGATTTTCGTGACTATGACGTTTGAGGAAAATGGAAGGACTATGACGGGAACCGATCCCGAAACTGCGGCTATCACGCTCGGGTCTCTTGGGGTGGACGCGCTTGGAACGAACTGTAGCACCGGACCGGAGGATATGGCGGAGGTGATCGGGAAGCTCGCGAGCGCAAGTCCTGTGCCTGTGATAGCCAAGCCGAATGCGGGTCTTCCCGGCGGCGGGGTCATGGATATAGATGAGTATGTGCGTTTGACGGCTGCTCTTGTGGACGCGGGCGCGACGCTTGTTGGCGGTTGCTGCGGATCGGGGCCGGAACATATTGGTTTGATTGGGGAGGTAATTGGGACGGAGGGCGACCACCCCGTCAGCTTCGCTGCCACCCCTCCACTGGAGGGGAATTTTGCGGGGAATACGCTGGGGAATGGGAGTTTGCTTACTTCTCGGGGGGGGCGCGTTTTGATTTCTGCTGGTAGTCTTACTGCCATCGGGGAGAGGATCAATCCCACGGGTAAGAAAAAATTGCAGGAAGCGCTCAGGAGTGGCAATTTGGCCTATCCCGTTAAGCTCGCTCGTGAGCAGATAGACGCCGGTGCGAACGTGCTTGACATCAACGTTGGAGCATCCGATGTCGATGAGAAGGAAATGCTATACAAGACGGTATTGTCCGTTTTGGGCGAGGTGGACATCCCGCTTTGCATAGACAGCACCGACCCTATAGCTATAGAGAAAGCCCTGCGGATATATCCTGGTAAGGCTCTTGTCAATTCCGTTTCTGCGGAGACGGGCAAGGGTGACATTTTATTTCCCATTATAAAAAAATACGGCTCGATGTTCATAGCTCTTCCAATTACTGATGAGGGGGTGCCGATGACCGCCGAGGCCCGTATCGACGCTGTGAGAAGCATACTCGCCATGGCGGAAAGCTACGGCATACCAGAGGAATTTGCGGTCGTGGATCCGCTCGCGCTGTCGATCGGAAGCGAGGCGGATTCGGGAGTCGTGGCACTCAAGGTCATAGATTGGTGCAAGGAAAACGGGCTGAACAGCACGATGGGCGTGAGCAATATTTCGTTCGGATTGCCGCAGCGGGCGGCTGTGAATGCGTCGATGCTCACGGCGGCGGTTTCGAGGGGTATGACGGCCGCTATTGTGAACGTCTGCAACGAGGAATTCAGGGCTTCGCTCGAGGCCACGAGGGCTCTCGTCTTCGGCGAGGACATCAAAAAATATACGGAGATTTGGACGGTCAGCGAGGCTGAGGCGGGCTTAAAAGGCGCAATACTAGGCGGCGATTCCTCGGAGGCTTCGAGAATTACTGAGGAATTACTTGCTTCAAAAGTGGATCCGCAGGCGATCGTAGACGGCGAAGTGCTTCCGGCGCTCGATAGGTTGGGCGAACTATTTTCGGAACAGAAAATCTTCATACCGGAGCTCATGTCGGGCGCAAAGGCTTCAAAAGCTGTGTTCGCTATCGTCGAGCCCTTGATGGTAACGGAGGTTGAGGCGAAGGCGACAGCAGTGATTGCAACGGTCAAGGGCGATGTCCACGATATAGGGAAAAACCTCGTCGCGCTCATGCTGAAAAATCACGGATTCAACGTAATAGATATGGGCAAGGACGTCCCGAACGAGCTCATCTTGGATGTGGCGGAGAAAGAGGGCGCAGAAATCGTCTGTTTGTCGGCGCTTTTGACAACGACTATGCCGAGAATGGCGGAGTGCGCGAATTTGATAAAGGAGCGGGGGCTTGCTTGTGCCCTCATGGTCGGCGGCGCTGTCGTTACGCCCGAATACGCCGAGAGCATCGGTGCATACTATTCGGCGGACGCGGCGGACGCGGTCAAGGTTGCAAACGGTATCATTTCGCACAGCGCCTCTGCGGGTTGCGGCTGTTCCGTTTGCCGGTCAAAAGTGAGTGAATAAGGAGATTTTTGTGAAAAAGCCGAATGAATTGTTCGATGTGAGTGTGGAGGCCGCCAAGGGGAAGGCCAATGGGTCTTTTTTGAAGCTGGCGGTTCTGGGCATTTTGGCAGGTGCCTTCATAGCAATCGGTGCTGAGACTTCCAATATGGCGTCGTTTGGGCTTCTGGCCGAGGCCGACACATATGGGCTGGGCAGAGCTTTGGCGGGTTGCTTGTTTCCCGTTGGTCTCATGCTCGTCGTGCTCGCCGGTGCTGAGCTTTTCACCGGAAATTGCCTGATGGTGGGCGGCGTGATAAGGCGGCAGTTTTCCACCTCGCGGATGCTCAGAAATTGGGTCATCGTCTACGTTTTCAATATGGTCGGTGCAGTAATTCTCGTGCTTTTTATTCACCTTTCGGGGCAGCTTCACAGCGGAGGTGATTTGCTCGGTGCCGTTACGCTCAAGATAGCGGCCGGCAAGGTCAATCTGAGCTTTGTTTCCGCTCTCGTTTCGGGAATAATGTGTAACTGGCTCGTCTGTCTCGGTGTCTGGCTTGCATATGCGGCGGAGACTTTTGCGGGAAAGATTCTCGGCATTTTCTTTCCTATATGGCTATTCGTTACGTCGGGATTTGAGCATAGCGTGGCGAATATGTACTATATTCCTGCGGGGATTTTGGCGAATACAAATCCTGATTACGTGCAGAAGGCGGTTGAAATCGGCGTGAAGCCGGAGTCGCTCGACGCGCTTAACTTGCAGGGTTTCTTCGTCACAAATCTCATTCCGGTGACTATTGGAAACATCATCGGAGGTGCGGTTTTCGTGTCGCTTGCTTATTTTATTGCGTATGGAAGAGGGGCGCAAAAATGAGTGATATTCAATATTATGAGACTACGGTTTGGACTACTACGCAGGGCGTCGAGCCTCTGAGCGCGATTCTTTCTGGGTTTGGGATCACGGAGATAAGCGTTGAGGATACGCACGATGCGCAGCTCATCATGCAGGAGAAGGACAGGCTCTCATGGGACTATGTCTCGGAGGACTTGCTCCTTGAGGCGGCTGCGGGGAAGGACGGCGACCCACGCGCGGTCGTCAAATTTTATTCAGAAGACAGCGCCGATGGGGAAAAGCTATTAGCTGCTATTCGGGACGAGATAATCAAGCTCAGGGAAGATGTGAGTGCCGGTGTCTATGGGGGCGCCGCTGACTTTGGGCAGCTGAAGAGTCTAACGGTGCCGCTTTCCGATGACTGGAAGACCAAATACAAGGACTATTTCAAGACGTTTAATGCCTGTGACAATATTGTAATTCGGCCGCCGTGGGAAAAATATTCTCCGAATGATGGGGAAATTGTCGTGGTGATTGACCCTGGAATGGCTTTCGGGACGGGAACGCATGAGACGACGAGTATGTGTATCGAGGCCATACGGGATTCGATAGAGGAGAAGTCGGCTGTGTCTATACTCGACCTTGGGACGGGCTCCGGTATTTTGGCGATCGTTGCCGCGAAGCTTTCAGAGAAGCCTGTTGTTGCTGTGGAGATGGATGAGGACGCCTTGCGGTCGGCTGCTGAGAATATAGAGGCGAACGGCGTTTCGGAAGATGTTGAACTCATCGCCGGAGATGTAACAAAGGACGAAGTCCTCAGCTGGCTCACCACAAACAGTGAGTCAGGGCAAGGCTATGACGTGGTCGCTGCAAATTTGACGAGCGGAATACTCCTATTGCTATTGCCATATATGGAAAAACTGATACGAAACGGCGGGCTCTTGATTTTGTCGGGGATTCTCGCCGAAGAGGAGGAAAAAATGGTCAACGCCGTCTCTGCGGCAGGACTTTCAGGCATTTCTGTCAAGCAAAAGGGGGAATGGCTGTGTATAACAGCCCTGAAAGATGCGTAAGTTCTTTGTCGATGCGGAATATATATCGGTTGACGAAATACATATTTCGGTAAAGGAAGATGTGAATCATATTCTGAACGTGCTTCGAATGAAAATCGGGGACAAGCTCATCATTTCGGACAAGACCTCATGGGAATACGTGGCGGAGATTGCCAATGTCAATGACGGCGTGATTGATTTGGACATCATTTCAAAGTCTGAGTTTTCAAATGAGCCTGATATTGATGTTACGCTTTTTCAGGGGATTCCTAAGGGTAGCAAGATGGATGAGATCGTGCAAAAGTCCATCGAAATTGGGGTGAACGCCATCGTGCCTGTCATGACGAGAAGGTCTGTACCCGAGTATAAGGGGGCGGATGCCGACAAGAAAGTGATGCGGTGGAGAAAGATAGCCGCTGAGACGGTCAAACAGTGCAGAAGGGGGCTAATCCCTGATGTTTCCAACGTGATAGGGGTGAGCGAGGCGGCTGCGAGAGTAGGGGATTTTGACATCTTCTTGCTTCTTTATGAGAGCGAGGAGGAATTTTCGCTAAAGCAGGCTCTGACTGCGTTTAGGCTTGAGTGGGAAGCGGAAAACGGACAGAGACTACCCAAAATGGCGATTTTCATCGGGCCTGAGGGTGGGATTGATGATACTGAGCTTGTCAAATTCGAAGCGGCCGGTGCTAAGGTTGTCACGGTCGGGAATACGATTCTTCGGACGGAAACGGCCGGACCCGCGGCTTTGGCTATGCTTTCTTATGAATTTTCGGTTTGAGGATTGTGGATTGTGGATTGCGGGTCAGGCCCGCAATGACAGGGGTTTTATTTTTGAGGCTTTGGCTTTGCCTTTTGGTGTGATTTTTACTGTGAAGTAGCTGAACTCGTCGGTTTTTTTATCCCTTATGAGAACAACTATCGTTACGTCTTGGCGAATCGGACCTATGCCCGTTCCGAACAACTCGTTTTGGCCGGTCTTCGTCTCTCCGTTTGCGTTGTTGGCCTCGATAAGCGTCGTTTCGCCCAAGGTGATTTCGGGAGCCACTTTGTGATTGTGCCCCGCAAGCTGAATTTGCGAAAGCCCTTTCTTTCGAGCGGATTTTGCCACGCTCGGCGCGTGCGTCATCAGGATATCAACGCGTTTGTCATTCTTTTCTTCATATGAGCTCAACTCCTTTTCTATGAGTTTGCTCTGGGATTTTATCCTGTCCGTGCGGGAATCCGTATGTATAGAGCTGGCAAGGGCAGTGTGTAGCGGATCCCCATAACCTGCAATTACTAGACCGCTCTCAGTTACTAATATCCCGTCAAGAACCGTGGCGCCCGCCTTCTTCATCTGGTTGTCCGTCGTCTTCGTGTCGTGATTGCCGCAGACATAATAGATATGCTTCACGCCGTACTTTTGCAAAGTGGACACATACTGATGAACGTAATTCCCCTCGATGGAGCTGCCGGTCTTCGTAACGTCGCCGGTGTCCAGAACGGTGGTGGCCTTGGTTGCCTTGGCAATCGCGCCGATAACGGGGTACATGTACAGATTGTCGTGAATGTCCGAGACGTGAATCAGGAATTCCTCCGAGGAATTTTGCCTGTATTTTTTGTCCGCGAGTGCTTTAGAAACGGCTTTTCGTGCTTTGTCCGAAAACTCCCAACCGCGGCTATTCGTGTCATTGACTACATTGTTTATAAGTTTGGCGGGCTTGCTGATTGCACCTTCAAATGTGAGGGAGCCAAGCGATGTATCGATGAGAAATTCTGGCGTTTGGGCGGCCATTGCGTCTTCATCAGGCCTCTCTATTGCGATAAGGCCGGCGGTCATGCCGGAAAAAACGAGACAGAGCATGAGCGTGAAGGCGATTGCCAACTTTGCTCGCCTCTTTGTCCACGTGATCCATCTGAATCCGATGAGAAGAATGAAGACGAGTAGCAGCCCCGAAATCCCATATATGGCAAAACGGAGGACGATGTTTTCTATGAGCTTCTGAGTAATTCGGTCGGATTCTTCAGTGAAATAGTTCGTGATTTCACCGATTTTGCCGTCGGTCAGAGCCGATAAATCGCCATTGATAAAACTGTCGAAGGTGGAGTCCGGATTGACCCCTGTAACGGTGATGGTCACGCCTATTGGACCTGATACCGTGTTTTTCAAGTTGAGATCTATGTCTCCTGCGGCGCCAAAGTCAATGAGTATTTGGCCGTCGGTGTTCGGCCGGATGTCTAAGGGGATATTTGCAATCGAGTCTTGAACATGGGCTGTTTTGAGTGAGCCCATGGCAGAGAGGAAAAGAACGAGGGCGCAGAGAAGAAAAGTGATTGCCGCCGTAACCACTCTGCGCCTTGTTGAAATATTTTGTTTCTTGGATTTTCCCATGCTCGTTTTCATACTCCCACAGGAAATTATAGCATTATACAAACGTCATTGTGAGAAATTTTGAAAATATTTTGGAAAAAATTTCAAAATAGGGTTGACAATGGTTGGAAGCGGGTGTATATTTTGGTAATAAATAGTAATAATGTATGTATGTGTATGCTGAATGGAGGCAAATGATGAGAAGAACAGAAGTGAACTTGTATACGGACGATAAGGAATACGCGGAGGCTTTGGCGGAGGCGGCCGTGCAATTCGGAAGAAAGTGTAATATCAATATTCTTGATGTCGGAGATTTTCTTGAAGTCATGCTGAATGAGGAAAAGTGTGATAAGGAAGATGAAGAGCTTTTGGACGATATTTTGGGGGACGACTATAGAGAAATGGTGTCGAAATACGCCGGAGCCGGTGAGATTTTCTCGGCGGTGCGCTCCGCACATCTACAGAGCTTGTTCGGGGCAAAAGTTGAAGATACTTGTTTTGAGTCAAAGAGGAAACCTGAGGATGTCTACTGGTATGATCGCTCGTCCGAAGGAATTGACAAAAGTGGATGCGAAATCATTTCGGTGATGGCACCTAAGGGCGGTATGGGAACCAGCACGTTTGCACTGAATCTCTCAAGGGAGTTGTCGCGTTACAGGGACAAGAAAGTGGCTATATTGAGCTTCGATGTCTTCGAGCCAAATTTCCGAAACAGGGACATGGCGGTTGATTTCTTGGAAAACTATGGGGGAGGAATTGACTCTGAGCAATTTCTTTACAGGCATCTTTATGCAAATGGAATGGATGCTGACAGCAACGATGGTCTATATTCTATTCTCATGAAAGAGGCACTTCGCGAGGACGAATACGGGGTTCTGTCGTTCGAACCTTCAGCCTATCTGAATCCGATCAATGGCATCAATGAACTGGACTTGCTCTTGGTAGTCCATGACATTATTTCCATAATGGGGCTCGACTACATCGTGCTGGATTTCGGCGTGAATGTCAGTTTGGCAAGTGCCTTTTCTTTAATTGAGTCGATGAAGATTGTAAAGATGGGTAATGGTAAGAATGTTCGTTTTGAGAACACTATTCGTGCATTGCTTGATTTTGACGATGAAATCTTCTCATTTCCGTGTACCGAAAAATATGACAGTTTGACCTTGACGGGAACATACGGCCTCAGGGTGAAAGAAATTTGCGATCGGTTATTGGGCTGGGAATTTGACGATGAATCGCTTCACTTCCGCGCGGAAGAAGAGTGTTATGGATAAGAGGCTCACGGAGTTCACCTCAAAAATCACTGCGGAAATTCGGCGGTATATTCGGGACTCTGCTTCTGACCTCACCGACGAAGAAGTGCAGATAGAGATTGAGCGAATGATACTGAGCGATGAATCCGCTGCAGGGTTTGATGTGGCGGAGAAGGCTTCGATTGGCGAGTTGGTTTTTCTCAGGACACGGCGGGAGCTCAGTATCCTAGACAAGCTGCTGGCCGACGAAGACATTTCGGAAGTAATGGTGAATGGGCCGGACGATATATTTGTGGAGCGCAGAGGAAGGCTTGAACGGGCCTCGCTCGTCTTTGAGAATACCGAGGAACTTGAGAACGTAATCAGGAAGATTGCCGCCAAGGTTCACCGTGAGGTGAATGAGCTTTCTCCGATACTCGATGCGAGGCTCGCTGATGGGTCGAGGGTCAACGCCGTTTACAAGAATATCGCTTTGGGTGGGCCCAGTCTCACCATACGGCGGTTTCCAAAATCGAGAATTACTATGGATGATTTGCTGAAATTCGGAACTATTACTGAGGAGGCTTCGGTGTTTTTGCTCAAGCTCGTGCAGTCTGGTTACAACATTTTCATCAGCGGCGGAACTAGCTCGGGGAAGACGACTTTTCTGAACGTGCTGTCGAACTACATTCCTAAGAACGAAAGAATCGTCACTATTGAGGACTCGGCGGAACTCCAGATAACGGGCGTGAGTAATATCGTCAGGCTTGAGTGCAGAAATGGCTCGCAGGGCGGCGGTCAGGGGACTACCGGCGAGGTGAATATGAAGCAACTCATCAAGGCCAGCCTACGTATGAGGCCGAACAGGATCATCGTCGGCGAGGTTCGCGGCGAGGAAGTTTTGGACATGATACAGGCGATGAACACGGGGCATGATGGGTCGCTTTCCACGGGGCACGGCAACTCTACGGAGGGTATGCTCTACAGGCTTGAGGCTATGTTTTTGCAGGCTGCGGATTTTCCGCTCGATGCTATCAGACGGCAGATAGCGGAGGGGATAGACATCATGGTTCACCTCGGCAGGACGGCCGATGGCAGCCGCAGAGTGCTTGAGATTTCTGAGGTTTTGGGGATTTTGGACGGGCAGGTTGCTTTGAATCGTCTGTTTGCATTTAGCGGCACCGAGGGGCTTGTGCGGACTGAAAACGAACTTAGAGATACGGAACGGCTTGTTATGAGGGGGTTAGTGGCGTGAATTATTCGGAAATTACTCTTTTGGGTAGGGAGCGTGGGAAGTATTATGCTATTGCGGCTATTGGCTTGGCGGTAATAGGGTGGGCTTTTTATGGCAGTCTCATTGCGGCGGCTGCCCTCGTGCTGTTGGCCATTCCGGGCGAGAAGTATTACAAGAAGACGCTTGTGCGGAAACGCAAGGCGCGGCTCAACAGTCAGTTCAAGGATCTCCTCATATCGCTGTCCGCTTCATTTCAGGCGGGTCGGCAGATGAGGGAATCGCTTGCGGAAGCGGAAGTAAATCTCAAGCTCATTTACGGTGATGATGAGCCGATAATGCTCGAGCTTCGGGATATTCTCAGGCGAATGGGCTCGGGAGGCGAAAGTGAGAAGGACGTACTTTATGACTTTTCTATTCGCTCGGAGAACGAGGACATCATGAGTTTCTTTGATATTTATTTCGCCTGTCTTTCGACGGGCGGCAATATGAGCAAGGTCATTTCGAGTTCGGTGAATGTGCTTCAGGACAAAATGTATATTGCAAAGGAGATTGAGACTATGGTGGCTCAGAAGAAATATGAGTCGAAACTTTTGGTGCTTCTGCCGGTGGCTATCGTCATGCTTCTCAAGCTGATGTCGCCGGGGTATCTGGCTCCGCTCTATGGAAATTTTGTTGGTGTTGTCATCATGAGTGTTTCGATTTTGACTTTGGCGGTTTCTGTTTTGTGGAGCGATAAGATCACTCAGATTGAGGTTTGATTATGGGAAATGTATGGCATGGATTTACTGGTGCGTGCAGGGGCACGCCCAGCACAGGTCGGCTCGGAGGCCGCAATGACAGTGATAGTAGAGGCCGGAATGATAGTGATAAAAATGGATGGGTTGGTCTTATTGTTGATGGGTTGACGAGGCTCTTTCCTGATAAGTTGACTGGCGATACGGTGAAGATGCGTAGTGATTTGGTCGGATTTTTCGGACCTATGCAAGACGTTGAGGAAATTGCAGAAAACACGCAAAAACGCAATGCACGGCTATTACTTATCATTACTTCGTTGGTCTTGTTGGTGGTCTGCATTTGGGTTGCTCAGGCGATTTTCGGCACGGAAACAAAGGGAACGCCGGAGCTCAAACGGAGCGAAATCGGCGGGGATACGAAGGCATTTACTGCACTGGCGGAGTTGAAATACGGGGAGGCAAGTCTAAAGGAAGAAGTTACTATACACCTTCAGCCATTGCTTCTGAGCAAGGCGGAAAACACGGCCATAATCGCCGCTGTTGCAAAGCGGCTACCCTCCGCAATTTTGGGCGAGAACCGCAGCATTGCAAGCGTCAACAGCAATTTGAAGCTGCTCAGGGTGGACGAGAAGACGGGGGCGGATGTCAGTTGGTCATCGTCGAACGAGGCCGTGATAAGCGATGAGGGTGTGGTGAATATGATCGAGGCGGGGGCGGGCACAGATGTGGCGCTTAATGCACACATACGGCTCGGCGAGGAATCGCAAAATGTCGTCATCGCGGTCTCTACGGGTTCGCCGCTTTCGGAATACGACTGGGCAGGAGACCTCGATGCTAGCCTCACAAATGTCGTGAGGGGTGTCGAGTCGTCGGTGGGTGAAAGCTCGCCTGTGCTTCCTTCGAAAACGGGTAGTGGGGTGAAAATCAAGTGGTCTATGCCCGACGAAGCTAAGGGGCATCTGCCGGAGATTTTGGTGCTTCTGGGTATCGGTTTTGCTGTTTTTCGGATGCGTTATCGGTCTATTGAGAAACTTACTTCGAAGATGCGTGGGTCTATGGCTCGGGATTTTCCGGATTTCATCGGGAAGCTTACTTTGCTTCTTGGGGCGGGGATGGTTTTGACCGCTGCTATTGAGAAGATTGTCGCTGATTATTTGAGTCGAAATCGGGCTGTGCGGAAGCGGGAGTTTTATGAGCAGTTGGTCCGTATGACGGAGCGGATGGCGGCGGGGAATGTGTCGCTTGTGCGGGAGTTTTCGGATATTGCTGTTCGCAGTGAGCTTCGGGAGCTTATGCGGTTTGCTACTGTGCTTTCGGACAATATTGATAAGGGGAGCTTGCTTATTGAGAAGCTCAATATGGAGGGGGAGACTCTTTGGAATGACCGGAAGAAGTTGGCGCAGCAGGAGGGGGCTATTGCGGAGACTAAGCTTACGTTTCCTATGTGTCTTCAGCTTTTGGTGGTGATTTTGATTACTATTATGCCTGCTTTTTTGGAGATGTAGTTGTGGCATTGCTTTGCTTTGATACGGCTGCCTGTGGGCAACATAGGCCCCAACAACAAATGGGAATTTTGACATTCTTGCTTCGCTGTGATGTTGCCAGCTAGCACGCACATTATGAGCCCCAACAACGATGTGGAATTTACTTTAAATCGTTACAGCTACGATTTACGAATTTTGGCAAACTCGCTTCGCTCAGACAGTGCCAAAATTTCGCGAAAATCGTATCTGCACGATTTGTAAATTCATACATCGTCAAGGTTGCTCATAATGTGCGCACTAGCCGGCAACATCACGGGGTTAGTGGTTACAAATTCATTTGCTTTAAGTGCTTTAGTTGGCACTGGATTGGTTTTTGGTTTTGCATTGCTCGGCTGTCCATTCTGGACATGCCTGATTGTAGCTTTGATATCGTTGTTTTAGAAAAGGAGAAAGATTATGGGAAAGATTTGGAGAAGGACTAAGAGGAACTTGGTTTTGATGGGGAAGGGGGCCGGAATGGAGTTGGTGCAGGTGGCTATACTTGTTGCTATCGCCATTGTGATCGGGCTGATTTTTCGGACGCAGATTGAGAGTTTCGTCAATGAAATCTTTGAGAATCTGTCGTCCAGTAAGTTTAAGTAAAAGCTGAGTTTTGAAAGTGGATTGCGGGTCTTGGCCCGCAATGACATCTTTGGATTGGGAGGTTTGTTTGGATGACGGGGTTTTGTTTTTTGAAAAGGGTATCGGATAATCGGGGCACGGCTATGGTGGAGGCGGCTATATTTTTTCCTATTGTCATCTTCGCCATTATGGCCACTTTGTATTTGCTGATCAATATGTATAGCCAGACTTCTTCTCAGGCTTTTATGCATGAGAGGCTTCGGCAGCAGGTGGCGGATCGTGCTGAGATTGTCAGTGTCAAAATCGACGACGAGTTCGTACGTGATAAGTATCGCAGGTCGGCGGAGAGCGTTGGTATTGGTATCACAGAAGGTCAGGTGTTTGGTCGAGATTACTTGGAAGCCCGTGCTGACAATAGGTATTTTGGTGGCTTGCTTGCAAAATCGGGTGGCTATAAATATGAATTTTATGGGCGGAATTACGTTATTGATGAGGGAGAGATAGTTAGGAGGTCTTTGATTGCTTACATATAGATTTAAGGGAAACGGCAGGCGGGGGAGCATAAGCGTGTTCATCGTCATCGCGTTCGCGGCCTTCATACTCGTCTCTTCCGTGCTTTTTGCGGCGGCGCGGTCTGCGGCGAGCAAGAGCGTCGGCGATGCCGTCTTGCAGCTCGCCGGACGGTCGGTGCTTTCCGAATTTGACAGGACTTTGTTTCAAAACTATGGAGTCTTGGCGGTGCATGGCGATGGTGCATATATGGAACGAAGCGTAAAGAGGTATGCCGACGCGAGTTTGGGAGACGATGAGAAACTTCGGGAGGTCCAAATTGGACTGATGGGATATTCGCTTCTGGACGTGGACAATTTCGAGGGACAGGTAGTTGATGCTGTCAAAAGTGGCTGGACGGTCGGGAAGGATCTGCTTCGCGGCGATAATGGCGATGGTGATTTCGGAGATGGGGCGAACTACACGCATGGGCTTGAGCATAATTCTCTTCGGGCGCTTCGCAAGAGCTCGGTCGTCTTGTCCTTGCCATCGCAGGGATACGAGAGTAACGGCTTTGCAGACGCCTTTGAGTCTATTACTGCCGATGGGATTCCTTCAATGGACGAGGTCTTGGCTTCTGGAACGACGGCTTTCGTGGTCAACTCATACATCATGACCATTTTTGCAAATAGGCAGAGCGAGGCGGAGGCGTCGAGCAGGTTTTTTGCAGGTGAAGTCGAATACATAATTGCCGGAAATATGGACGATAATGCGAATTATAAATCGGTGAAAACTAGAATCTACGCTATTCGGCTTGCTTTGAATAATGTCGCCATTTTGACCGATTCGGAGAAGATGAAAAAGTTGCGCAATCTGGCGAGAACGGCTGTTGCCACGGGCGGGGCTGTCAGCGAGGTGGTCGCTTTGGCCGGTATGATTGAGCTTTGGGCGTTGGCTGAGACGGATAACGATTTGGAACGACTCAAAGCGGGGCACGATGTGGCGTTCAAGAAGACTTCAGAACAATGGGCTTTGAATGATGTGAACGATATTTTGGACGGGATCGTCGGCAGCAGTTGCGTTGCGCCCGAAAATACGGACGGTCAGCCTTATGAGGATTATTTGAAGCTTCTTCTTTTTATGATGAACCGCGAGTGTAAGCTACTTCGGATGATGGATCTCATGCAGATCAATATGAAGGGGCTTACCAATGGGGAGTTTTTGATTCGGGAACAGTTTGTTGGGTTTGATTTTTCTGCGGTGTCAGGAGGGGATGAGTTTGTTTATGAGAATGCATATTAAAAGGGGATTGCGGGTCGGAGCCCGCAATGACGATAGGGGTGGATTGCTGCGCTTCGCTCGCAATGACGGGCGGCGGGGGTCGCTTGCTGTTGAGGCTGCTATCATGCTTCCTTTGTTTGTTGTCGGGATATTGACTTTGGGATATTTGACCAAGGCTACATTGGTTGAGGAAAATGTGATGCACAGCTTTGTGGACGAGACTCATTATGTCGCCGCACATGCCGCTTCGTTGCCCAATTTGCCCGCGTATAAAAACGATGTCATGGATAGAATTAACCTTGAAAATAATAAGGTTATTACTGATTTCAGGTTTGAAAAATTGACATATTTACCAATTATCAATGACGAGATTTCTGCGGAAATTTCATATGCGATACCGTTGAGGAGCCCTCGCATTTTCAAAGATGAGGTGCTCGTCAATAGCGAGGTTCTTTGCAGGGCCTTCGTCGGAACCACCGTGAGGCGGGAAATACTCCCGTTTGATGAGATGGAGAAGGACGACGACGAGGTGCTCGTTTGGGTGTTTCCGAGGGCCGGCGAGAGGTATCACACCGAGGATTGCAGCTACATCAAGAATGACCCAAAGGAAATGCTTTTGAGCGGCAGCATCAGAAACAATTACTCGCCGTGCAGCCTTTGCAAGCCCGGGGGACTGAGTAACGGGGCCCTCGTTTATTGTTTCACGAATTCGGGGCGTGCCTATCATGCCGCAAGTTGCACTATTGTTGAGCGGTTTGTGATTGAAATCGATGAGAAGGATGCGATAAAGAAGGGGTATACGCCATGTGCGAAGTGCGGAGGGAAGAAGTAGCAGGCGGGCTGAAGGATTTCGAGCGGCGGATACTGTCTGATTTTTCGCCTGATTGTCTTCCGCCGCATGTGCTTGTGCGGAATTCATCGGGGGATAATATCATTTATGATATGGGTGGGCTTGTGCCGATAAGTCAGGTGGTTTTTGCCGACGAGAGGGATATTTTTGTCGTCGTTTGCGGGTTTGTCGGGTGTTTGCTCAAGTGTGCGAACAGCCTGATTGCTTTGGGCGGGATTGCCTGCGATTTGGATTCTGTTTATGTTGATGAGAGGGATCGGTTTTTTGTTGTTTTTCGGGGGGTGGAGACAGGGCTGGATTCACTGGTGCGTGCAGGGGCACGCCCAGCACAGGTCGGGTCGGGGCCCACGTTCGCTCCGCTCTCTATGACAGTGGGGGTGGAGGCCACGTTCGCGCCTGTGCCCTTTAGGGTATCGCTCTCTATGACATGTGGGGTTGCTTTGGCTTTGGGGGAGATGGGCGCTGGGCAGGGGCTTGTGAACAGCCGTGTCTGCGCCAATCAGCTCATCAAGAGAATTACTGAAAGCGGGGTCGGCCTGCGAGGATTACTAAAACAAATCGAGCTCGTGCAGCGTGAGTGGGAGTATATCCTGATGTGACAAGTTGAAGGGAGGCTGAAAATGAGGGCAACAACGGCGGGTGCTTTTTCATTAGGAATCTGCTTGCAAATACAAATTGAAAGTAATACAATGTATTACAGAAAGGTTGGTGGGTGAAATGACAATATCACTTAGATTGAATGAAGAGGATACTCAGTTAATCAAGAAATATGCCGAGCTCAATAAGATGAGCGTATCTGAGCTTGTAAGGCAATCTGTCCTTGAGAAAATCGAAGACGAATATGACCTCAGAATATATGAAGCCGCTATGAAGGAATTCAAGAAGAATCCGGTAACATATACGCTTGATGAAGTAGAAGCAGAATTGGGGCTTAAATGAGATATACTGTCGCATTTACAGCCCAATCAATGAAGCAGCTAAATAAACTCGACAGACATACAAAACTTTTAATTGTGGCATGGATCAGAAAGAACCTTGAAGGTTGCTCCAATCCCAGGCAGCATGGAAAAGGTCTGACTGCAAACCGTAGTGGCAAGTGGCGGTATCGTATAGGTGATTACCGGATAATAGCCGATATCTCAGATGAAAAAGTCACTGTTCTTGTTTTGGAAGTAGGCCATCGGAGTAAGGTTTACCAATAACTTTTTATACTTCTAACGCTTATGAATGTATTTGGAGTAGACTTCTAAAATAGCCGTTACTTTTTGACAATTTGTTTTGCTTTGGCTATGGGGGAGATGAGCGCTGGGCAGGGACTTGTGAACAGCAGGGTATGCGCCAATCATATCCTGATGTGACAAGGCGAATTGTTCGCCCTGCCACATCAAATTGGAAAAAATTCGATTCTGACTAATTTCCCCATAGTCCAGTTTCATTAAATTCTGCATAATGTTGGGCAGAAAACAAGTAACCATAATATTTTGTATCACTTTGAGACTCATCTACTATAGCCTCGCCATCACTCAGAATACTTTGGTTGAAAGAGTGTCCATAATCATCATACAAATACACCAGAGGATGTGAATCTGTCGTATTACCATCTTGCTCGTATTTATAGACCTTTGATAATATTTCACTACTTGCATAATTATTAGCACTGTCCGCAAGTGTGGCATCATCCGGAATCGACACTCCAGCCAACTTAACAGTTTGTATCGTTCCATCAATGTCAGCAGAATATGTAACTGCATCAATGACTTCTACAATGGTTAAGCTGGGAGCATCCGCTGGAGTGCTTATCAATTTCATTGAAATAGTATCAGGTCCCCTGGGTATGTTATTGGGGACACTTACTTCATCACTACTATCTTGAAGTTCCGTATCGCATCCTGTTATTACTAATAATAGTATGATAATAGTAAATGCCGACAGTAAATATTTTATTCCGCATGTGCAGTTTTGTTGTGTTTGAATCTTGGCGTGGATATCCATTTCTCGCCCCTTCTCTGTTAGAGTATATATAATCTCATATTTAACGGATTATTTCTACTTGTAATAGTTCTTTATCGCAGATTGAGTAGCTACATCTACTAGATATACTCCATTTCGTACATATGTTTCAACAGTTGGATACAATATTGAGCTTTGATTTACCAGTGTCGCTTTCGGATGGTCAAAACCAAGAGCATGGCATAGCTCGTGAGCAACAACAGACTGTGTACCGCGAGTTGCATTATGGTTGGGCCAACCATTATCCGTAGCCATGCATCGTCTATTCCCAGATTGCCAATAAAAATTATTGATTTTTATTGTGTTAGATTCTATTACCCATGTAACTTGGGGTCTTTTTAATTTGTAACTTGTTAGTCCTACCCATCCTGTTTCGCTATAATTATAAGATTGTATTGCAATTTCTCCGGGTTGAACTTTACCTGCTGTACGGTTCGTTGTACTTTTCTTTAATTTAATAGAACTTCCTGCGTTTTTTAATACAGAGTTCACGTTATCAATTGCGTTTATAGTTCCGTTTCGGAAATGGCCTGTTGCAGTAGCACCATACATGACTGTTGGATTATCAATCCACTTATATCCAATATATGGAGGTTTAGATATTCCTGCAGCCTCAGCAACGATGACACTTGAAGCAACCATCATCAGCACTAATGTAAAAACTGTTATTATGCGTATAGGAGATTTATTCATTTACCTCACCTGCACTTTCTTCAATCATTTCTTCAATATCTAAATTATCTTCGTTAATTGATAGTCCGGACTCAGGAATGCTCTCGTCCACATACTCAATGATGTCTATTGCATCCGTAACATCTTCATTACTAAAATCGTCAAGTAGTTCTTCTGCCTCATCATTCACAAATACGATAGTTCCATCAACGATCTCCGCATAGCCAAGTCTTCCGCCAACTGGAATATAGTAGCCATCCTCGGTTTTAGTAAGAAACAACAAATACTCGCTTCCAACCTCAAATAAAGGAGCCTCTGTAAATTCAGGAGTGAAAAATTCTCCATAAGTTCCTCCTGTTTGCTGGACGTCGATAATTAGTTCTTCACCTTGTAAGTCTTCTTGGACATCAGAAACCTCGTCTTCATTCACTGCATAAAGCTCAAGAACCCGAACTTTATTGTTAGTAAAAACAAGCTCCCCGCCTTCTGGACCTTTTAATTCTGTGCTTGATTCTTCAACTATGCCCTTGGCAATGAATGTAGAATTTTCAATAACAGCTTCCTCTGAATCTCCACCTTCGAGTTCAATCCAACTTGCATGAACCATACTTGGCGGTTGGCTTCCATCCATAACAATGTAAATGAATGAAGCACTTGCAGCGAATATGATGATGATACTCGCAAGCAATAAATAGCTAATTCTTTTAAATACCATAAAAACAACCTCCTTAATGAGACTTTCAATACACAATTGCATTGAAATGAGTAATAGCAGATGCCCCATTAACAAAATTGTCTTTTCCCTAGTCCTATAAAGTATAGACGTACTATACCATACGGCTTTCATATGTCAATGTGGTAATTTGTCTACAGTTTTTTATTGCTTTTTGTTGGTTTCTGTGAAAAATTATTATGGCGAGGCACTTTTAGAGATGGTTCTAGTTTAATAAGGTTTGCCTATTAGTGTAACCTTTTCGTGGCAGGTTGTTACAATAATGCCTCTGTTTGTTTTAAACGAATGAAATCGGAAATTTCCTGTGTTTTAATAGGGGTGTAATTATCTATTATTACTGTTCAGTTGAATGTAAGGAAGGAAGTTAAAATCATGTCAGAACAAGCAGTAGAATTGAAAGATGATGGCACGGGCCTCAAGCGAGTTCTCACTCTGAGGGACTTGTCCATCTACGGGATTGCCTTTATGACACCCATTGCACCGGCGTATATCTACGGCGCGGCGCAGGAGATCACCGGCGGAACTTTGGCCATGTCCTACGCAGTGGCTATGGTCGCGATGCTCTTCACAGCTGCCAGTTATGGAAAAATGGCGGGTGCCTTTCCCGTTGCGGGATCGACCTATTCGTACACGCAGCGTGGACTCAACACGAAGCTCGGCTTCTTCGCAGGCTGGGGAATTTACTTGGATTATGTCCTCGTTCCTCTCATCGTATTCATCACGGGTGCGCTCTACGCGAACGCTGCGGTGCCGGAAATCCCGTATTTCATCTGGGTGCTCATCATCGGCGTTACGGTTACGGTGATAAACTGCCTCGGTGTGCAGATTGCGTCGAGGGCAAATCTCATTCTCGTTGCAGTAATGGCGGCTATCGTCGTAATGTTTGTGGTTTTTTGCCTGAAGTATGTCCTCACGGGCGGTGCGGGCTCGGAGCCGGTAAGTATCAAGCCTTTTTACAATCCGGCGGACTCGAATTTCAGCGTTATCATTTCGGGAGCGGCACTCGCCTGCTTCTCATTCCTCGGCTTTGACTCCATTACTACGATGTCGGAAGAAGCTATCAAGCCAAAGAAGGACATCGGCAGGGCGGCCATCATCGCTTGCCTCGCGGGCGGAATCATCTTCATCATTCAGGCATATGTGGCACAGCTCGCATGGCCGGATGTAACGGGCTTTGAGACTCAGGACACGGCACTCTTCGAGATCGCGCAGAGAGTCGGCGGAACTTGGCTTTCAAATTTCTATACTTTCGCAGTCGTTCTCTCAACGCTCACTGCCGGTATCGCGGGACAGTCCAGCGCGGCCAGACTCATGTATGGCATGGGCAGAGACGAGGTCCTTCCGAAGAAGTTTTTCACGTATCTGCACCCGAGGTTCAAGACTCCGATTTGGAATATTTTGATCATGGCGGCCGTCGGTATCATCGGCTCAATTCTGCTCGACCTCACGCTGGTTTGCGAGCTCATGAACTTTGGTGGACTTCTCGGATTTATGTTTGTAAATCTTTCGGTTATTTCGCATTTCTTTGTAAGGAGGAACGGGCGGAATCCTTGGAAGTATCTGATAATGCCGGCACTCGGATTTCTTATTTGCGGATATTTGTGGATCAACCTTTCGAGTATCGCTTATATAGTCGGATTTTCGTGGTTGGTTATCGGGTTTGTTTATCTGGCAATTTCTACTAAGGGGTTCAGGCTTGAGCCTAAAATTTATGAAGGGTAGATTGCGGCTCGTAGGCCGCAATGACAGATGTGTGGCCGCAATGACAGACGTGGGGCCGCAATGACAGGGAAGGACTGGATTGCGGGTCAAGCCCGCAATGACAGTTAAGGGAGGTAAAAATGAAATCTAATCCAAAATTTACATCGTTTTATTATGAGACTATGACCGATTGGCCGGAGCTTGAGGTCAATCCTAAGACTACGGCACTGCTCATCGTCGATATGCAGAAGGAGTTCATCTCCAGAGTCATCGGCGAGTCCATAGCTTTCAAGGAAGCTGGTGAGTGGGAGCGTTGGCAACCGTTCCACGACCGTTTAGACGAAATCGTCGTGCCGAACAACGTCAAACTCCTTAAGTATTTCAGGGAAAAAGACATGGCCGTTTCGTTCGGCAGAATCGCCTGCCTACGCCCCGACGGCGAAGATCGTCAGGCAGTGCAGAAGACGGAAGGCTGGAACGGTATATTCCTTTACATCAATACGGAAGAGGCCAACATGGTCGATGAACTTGCGCCGCTGCCAGGCGAAATCGTCGTCAACAAGACTACAGACAGCGTGGTGTCGGGAACGAACATCAGCAGGCTTCTTCGAAACCTCGGCATAGAAACCGTCGTTACTACAGGAATAGTTACTGATCAGTGCGTGGCGGGGACGGTCAGAGGTCTGGCCGACGACGGATTCAAGGTCTTGGTCGCGGAAGACGCCTGCGCCGCCGCTACGATGGAGCTGCACAACGCGGAGCTGACGATCATGAACAATCTCTACTGCAATGTGGTCAGCACGGACGAGGTGATCGAGATACTCGAAGGCCGCCTGAAGTAAGTAGTAAGAAATAATCCGCGAATGCCGGTTGTTCGCTTTTGCCTACGATTTGAGGTAGAATTATCACATGAAAAGTTCGTTTGCAAAGAGAACAATTATCATAATACTTCTGACCTGCATCGTTCCGCTTTCTATCCTGATCGTCTACTTTTTCAACGTGTCGTCAAGCATGGAAAGTCGGCGTATTTCCGAGAGTTTGGAGCTTATCACCGTGGGAAAAGCGGACACGATGAGCCTGAGCATGAGGGTTGTGGAGCACGGCACCGAAGATTTGGGTGAGGCTGTAACATTACTGGATCATGACGCCACGGATGTTTCGGTCAATACCGAGGACTATACGCGGAATTCCGATGGGGTGCTCGAGGGGCCGAGCACTGACGAAAGCAGTATATATCTGCCTCCGAATATCGAGCTGAGCGAAGACATCGAAAAGCAAATAGTATCGACGGAAGCTCTCGTTCCGAAGATGAAGCAAATACTCGCAGAGAACAGCGAAATTTCTTGTGCCTACGTGGTCACGAAAGATGGTCTCATGCGAGTATTTCCATATATTGACAACGACTCCTTCGACAACAATCTCGATCAACGCACGGAATCATTTTACACCGTTGCTGCGAAGGATAATCTGCCGCGGGAAACGCGGTGGACTAAGGCGTATTACGATCACGCCGGTCATGGTTGGATCGTAACCTGTTCAACTCCTTACTATATTGACGGCGAGTTCTCGGGGGTGGTTTGCCTCGACGTCGCGCTCAGTTACTTCACCGACGATGTTACGGACCTTCATATCGGGGACAGCGGCTACGCTTTCATCATCGAGGGCGACAGCGGCAATGTCATCTATCACCCCGATATCAACAAGCAGAGCACTTCGATGGGGACCGTTTATGACAAGACTTATCTGGACATTTATGGCGACGACGGAAGCCGCAAGGCGCTTTTGGCGAGCATGAACACCGATAGCAACGGAGTGGTCAACCTTACGTATGACAACATGGATTATATTGTTGCTTTTTCCAAGATTTCCGGCCTCGATTGGGTGGTTGGCATTGAGGTGAGCAAAAATGATTATGCCGACTATAACGGCTATGTAATTTCGACCGTTTTCATATTTGCGGTTGTGGTTCTTTTGCTGTCTATCGTCGTTTCGATTGTGATTTCACATCACCTCGCGCAGGAAATAATTTTCAGGGAGAGGGATTTGACGCAGAAGGAGAAACTTGCGGAGGTCGGTCAGGCTGTCGCCGGAATCACGCATGAGCTGAAGAATCCGCTCTTTGTAATAAAAGGGGCGACGTATCTTTTGAAGGGTGGTCAGAATATTCCGGACTATCAGGAAATCCTTGCGGAAATAGAGGAAAATCTCTCGGAATCCGAGGCGATAATCGATGACATGTTGGACTTTTCCAAGACGAGTTCCGAGCCGGAAATGCACGATGCGAAGAAGATAATCGAGCAACTTCTGCTATTGTTCAGGCAAAAATGTGTCGGACAGAAAATCGTTGTCAATATCTCGGAGGAGGAAGGGTGCGGTATTTACGGACTCGGCGATTCCTTCAAGCATATATTTATCAATGTTATTTCTAATGCTGTGGACGCCATGGAAAACGGCGGAACTCTCGATATTGAAATTGTCCGTGCGGAGGGCGGCAGGACGGGCGTTGTCTTCACAAACGACATTACTGGCACAGAAGCTGTTACTGATAATGCGAAGATGTTTGAGCCGTTCTGGACGACGAAGAAATCGGGGACGGGCCTTGGCATGTGGATTGTCAAGAGGGAGACCGAGCGGAACAATGGTAGGGTCGGCGCGGAGATTGCTCAGGGGCGGATGCGGATTGGGTTTGAGTTTGATGGTGGGGGTGGCAATGACGGTGAAGGGAGATTGCGGGTCGGGGCCCGCAATGACAATGCTGGTTGCAATGACGGTGATGGTGGATTTACTGGTGCGTGCAGGGGCACGCCCAGCACAGGTCGGGTCGGGGGCTGCAATGACGGTGGGGGGGAGGAGGTTTTGGGATG